>JANPGJ010000605.1:0-4095 GCA_031423955.1 Burkholderiales bacterium | reverse complement strand
GATCCACAGGTCATTGGTCGGGATCGGCGTTCCCCGTGCCCGCAACGTGGCGAGCAGTTCGGCGCGATGCCTCGCGGTCTTTTCGTCGACGTTCATGACCCGCATGCGTGGGGTGGCCAAAAAAGCCGCCAGCTTCAACTGGGTGGAGTTCCTGTCTGTCGGTTGAAGCGCCTTTTCAAGTGCATGCGGATGCCTGGCATGTTCGGCGCTGCGAACCCGTCGGCCCGAGCCCGAGCTCAGGCCGGCGCGATTGTGTCGAGGCGGTCACGTGGCAGCAAGGCCCAAAGCGGCACCGCCTCGATGTTGGCGGCCATCCGGAAGCGCATATCACCCGGATAAACCACATACATCGCATCGAGTTTCAAATCTTCCATGGCGATACGCATCGACAGCGACACTTTTGGAACGTCGGCGCGCTTGAATTCAACACCGATGCGCCGACTACCCTTCATCAGCAGCAGGTCGAGTTCGGCGCCCTGGTGGGTCGCCCAGAAGTAGGCGGCGTCCGGCTTGGCAACGCGCAACACCTGTTCCAGCGCGAAGCCTTCCCAACTGGCGCCGCAGCGTGGGTGGGCGAGTAGTTCCGGCAAGATGGTCACCCCCATCAATGCATGCAGCAGGCCGGTGTCGCGGAAGTAGATCTTGGGCGCCTTGACCTGGCGTTTGCCGAGGTTTTCGTGCCAGGGTTGCAACTGGCGCACCATCAGGGTTTGTGTCAGGGTGTCCAGATAGCGTCGCACCGTCGGTTCGGAAATCCCCAGCGAACGCGCGGGGTCGGCGGCGCTCCAGAGTTGCCCATGATAGTGCGCAAGCATGCGCCAGAAGCGCAGCATGGCCGGGGCTGCGATGTTGACGCCGAACTGCGGCAGATCGACTTCAACGTGGCTTGCGATCGCGCTGGCGCGCCACGCCAGGCTGTCGACGTCCGAGGCGGCCAGGAAAGAGCGCGGAAAGCCGCCGCGCAGCCACAGACGCGGCGCCGCTTGATCGTCATAGGTGCCCCTGGACAGGCTCGCTTCAGCCAGGTCGAAGGCGCCAACTTCAAGGACCTCTACCCTGCCCAGAAGGGATTCCCCCGCCTGGCGCAACAGCGTGGGCGAAGCGCTGCCAAGAAGCAGATACTGGCCGGGCGCGTCGGAGCGGTCGATCAGGACCCGCAATACGGGAAACAGGCCCGGGCGTCGCTGCACTTCATCAATCACCACCAGACCGGCTAATTGCGACAAGGTATCCACGGGCTGCGCAAGGCGCCCGTCGTGGAGCGGGTTTTCGAGGTCGAAGTAGCATGGCGAATCGCGCTTCACGAAGTCTTGCGCGAGTGTGCTCTTGCCGGATTGCCGCGGTCCGGCGAGCACGACCGCGCGCGATCGGCCGAGGGCGGTACGCACGGCGGACTGAAGCGCGCGGCGGGGGATCATGTGTCGATTATGCCATTAAAACCATGAAAATCGAACACGCACATTTCCTTTTTCATGGATATCATCGTTCCAAGCTTGATCGTGACGCACTCGCCGCGGCCGGGCACGGCATATGCGATCATGCAATGCTTCGAACGATCCGATCGCACGCCATGCTTACGGCCGCCGACAACGAACTCCTGACCCGCACCGGGCCCGCGACCGCGATGGGTCGCTACTTTCGCAGCTTCTGGCAGCCGGTGGCCTTGTCGTGCGAATTGCCGGAACCGGACGGCGCGCCGATCCGCCTCAAGGTGATGGACGAAGACCTGATCGCCTTCCGCTCGAGTGACGGCCGCGTTGGCCTGGTCGAGCCGGTATGTCCGCATCGCGGCGCCAACCTGTTTTTCGGGCGCAACGAGGATGGTGCGATTCGCTGCGTGTATCACGGCTGGAAATTCGATCTCGCCGGCAACTGCATCGAGATGCCGAACGTGCCCTCCGACGCCGCCTACCACGGCAAGATGCGCATCAAGGCCTATCCGACGCGCGAATTCGCCGAGATGGTCTGGGCCTACATGGGGCCTGCCGGACCCGAGCCCGCGATGCCGCAGCTCGAAGTCGGGCTGGTGCCGGCCGCGCACCGTTTTGTTTCGAAAAAGCTGCAGCAATGCAACTGGGCGCAATCGATCGAAGGTGCGCTTGATACCGCTCACTTTTCGTTTCTGCATATGCCGGCGCCGAACGTGGCCGAGACTTTGCACCCGGATGCCAACGCCGACCAGAAGCGCCTCAAATGGATGCGCGATGATCCCTTGCCGCGCTTTTCCTTCGTCGACCATGCCGCCGGTTTCGCCGCCGGTGCGGCGCGCGACGCCGATGGCGACGACCTTTACTGGCGCATCAGCCAGTACCTGGTGCCCAACCACAGCCTGGCGCCGAATGCGCTGCCGGGCGAAAACTATCAGGGCCAGACCTGGGTGCCGATCAGCGATACCGAGTGCTGGATCTACACCTATGCCTGGAACCCCGAGCGGCCGCTGGGCGAGGCCGAGCGCGCCAAACTCGCTGCCGGCCATGGCGTGCTGGGTCAGGTCGGTCCGGATTACCTGCCATTGTCCAACCGCGGCAACGATTACCGTATCGATCGCCATGAGCAGAAGCACCTGACCTTCACCGGCGTCAAGGGTGTGTCTGAGCAGGACGCGATGGTGCAGGATAGCCAGGGCCTGATCGCCGATCGTACCCGTGAACACCTGACACCGACTGACGCAGCGGTGGTGCGTTTCCGCCGCGTTGCGCTGGGGGGGGCGAATGATCTCGCCGCCGGCAAGCGGCCGCAGGTGGCCGCTCAGCCAGCGGCATTTCGAATGCGTTCCGGCAGTTGGGTCGCCAATCGCGCGATGGCCTTTCCCGCCGTGATGGCGCAACGCTTTGCCGACCAGACCGGTCTTGCACCGGCGCATGCGCCTGAAGCCGGAGTTGGGGGATGAGAATGAAGATGTCCACAGGTTTTTGCCTGGTCACCGTGCTGATGTGCGCGTGTTTTCAGAACCCGGCCCTGGCGCAGGCCTATCCGGCCAAGCCGGTGCGCATTATCGTGCCCTACCCGCCGGGCGGCATCGGCGACACCGTCACCCGCGCGCTGGCCCAGGGCATGGCCGAGCAGTTGGGCCAGCCCTTCCTGATTGAAAACAAGCCCGGCGCCAGCCAGATGATCGGCGCCGAAATGGTGGCGAAATCACCGGCTGATGGCTACACCTTGTTCCTCGGCAGCGTGACCAGTCTGGCGATCAACGTCAACTCGCAGAAGAAAATGAGCTACGACCCGGCGCGCGACTTCGCGCCGGTGTCGATGGCGTTTTTCTCGCCCTTGTATCTGGTGGTCAATCCGGCGGTTCAGGCCGCCAACGTCCGTGAGCTGATTGCGCTGGCCCGCGCGCAGCCCGGCAAGCTCACGTTCGCCTCGATCGGCCAGGGCGGCTCGATCCACCTGGCCGGCGAACTGTTTCGCTCGATGGCCGGGCTCGATATGACCCATGTGCCGTACAAGGGTAGCGCGCCGGCGCTCACCGACGTGATCGGCGGGCAGGTGAGCCTGATGTTCGATGCCGGCGTATCGGCCTTGCCGCAGGTGCGTGCCGGCAAGTTGCGCGCATTGGCGGTGACCAGCGCCAAGCGCAGTTCGTCCGCACCGGAATTGCCGACTGTGGCCGAGGCTGCCAACCTGCCCGGCTATGAAGCGACGATCTGGTTCGGCCTGGTGGCGCCGGCCGGCACGCCGCGCGAGATCGTCACTCGGTTGTCGCAGGAATTCGCCCGGGTGTCGCGCCAGACGGCGCTGCGCGAGCGCTTCGCGCCGCAAGGGGTGGAGCTGGCGGCCACGACCCCCGAGGAATTTGCCGACATCATCAAGGCCGAAATTCCGAAGTGGGGCAAAGTGCTGCGCGATGCCAATGTTGCGCCGGAATAAGCGCGGTGGGTCGACAGCATGGCACGTCGGTCATGGCACAACCGGGCGTGCCTCACCTGGCAAGCTGTCAGACGCCAAGAAACAGATAGTCCAGATCGGGCATTTGCAGCGGCATGCCTTCGTCGGCAAGCGGGCTTGTGACAACCGAGGGCGTGCCCATCGGGATCAGGGCGGCTTTCCACGGGGCCTTGCCGAGGTGGTCGGCAGCGCCGCCGGCGACGGCGG
>JANPGJ010000604.1:0-3129 GCA_031423955.1 Burkholderiales bacterium | reverse complement strand
CATGGTCGGCTTCTCGGTCACCACGGTGCACCACCAGGACATGGGCGGCATGGCCCCCGGGTCGATTCCCACCAACGCCACCGAGATCTACCAGGAGGGCCTGCGCATACCGCCGCTCAAGTACATGGAGGGCGGGCGGGTCAACGAAACCCTGCGCGACATGATGTGCCTGAACATCCGCCTGTCGGACACCTTCATGGGCGACCTCAACGCCCAGTTGTCGGCCTGCATGGTCGGCGCCCGGCGACTGGGTGAACTGTGCGACACCTACGGTGCCACGCAAGTGACGCGGATATTCGATCTCCTGCTGGACCGCTCCGAGAAAATGACCCGTGCGGCGCTGCGCACCCTGCCCGAGGGCACCTATCGCTATGTCGACTGGCTCGACAATGACGGCGTCGATCTAGACCGCCGGGTGCGCATCGAGGTTGCCGCGACCGTCAGTGACGGCACCATCCACTTCGATTTCACCGGTTCGAATCCGCAGGTGCGCGGGCCGATCAACTGCGTGCCATCAGGCGCGCAGGCGGCCGCTTACTACGCCGTGCGTGCCTTGACCGACGCACAGATTCCGACCAACGGCGGATGCTTCCGTCCGGTGAGCCTCACCCTGCCGGAAGGTTCGATCGTCAACCCGCAGGCCCCCGCGGCGGTGAACGCGCGCACCGCCACCATCAAGCGGATCTGCGGCGCGATGATCGGCGCATTCGCCGACGCGGTGCCCGACCGGGTACCGGCGGCCTCGGCCGGGCTGTCGGTGATGCTGGCCTTCGGCGGCCGGCGCGCCGACGGCAGCCATTTCATCCTTTCCGAACTGGTGTGCGGCGGCACCGGTGCGAGCCGTTCGGGCGACGGCGTCGACTGCCTGCAGACCGACGGATCCAACAGCATGAACCAGCCGATCGAGGCACTCTGCCTGGATGCGCCGATCCGCATTCGCCGCTTCGGACTGCGCGCCGATTCAGGCGGTGCCGGACGCCAGCGCGGCGGACTGGGCGTGGTACGCGAATACGAGTTCCTGGCCGATGACATCCGCTTCACGTTTCGCGGCGAACGCCATTTCACCGCCGCGCGCGGCGCGGTCGGCGGTGCCGACGGCGCCATGTCGGTGGCGGCCATCCACCGCGCCGACGGCCGCATCGAACCGATCTCCAAGTGCGTCACCACGGTTTCACGCGGCGACCGCGTGGTGCTCGAGACAGCGGGTGGCGCCGGCTATGGCGATCCCCGGGAACGTTCGCGCGAGGCGCTGGCTGCGGACGTCGCAAACCGCAAGGTCAGCGCCGAGGCGGCGCACAATGTATATGCAATGACCAAGGAGGCTTGAAATGCTTGCGCGAATCGCCGGTCTGGCTGCAACCCTTCTGTTTACCGCGGCAGCCGCGGCGCAATACCCGACACGCCCCCTGCGGGTGGTGATCCCGTTCGGCGCGGGCTCCTCCACCGACGCGGTCATGCGCGTGCTGGCACCAGCGCTTTCGACGGCCCTGGGCCAGCCGGTGGTGATCGAACCGCGGCCCGGTGCGGACGGCGCGGTCTCGGCGATCGAAGTCGCGCGCTCCGCGCCCGACGGCTACACCTTGGGCGTCGGCAGCGGCGGCCCGCTCGCCGCGGTGCCGGCGCTGCGCAAGAACCCGCCCTATGACGTCAATACCGACTTCACGCCCGTCACCGACATCGGCCGCTACACGGTGTTTCTGTTCGTCAACAGCACCGTCCCGGCGAAGACCCTGCAGGAGTTCGCGGCACATGTAAAGGCCAATCCAGGCAAGCTCGCCTACGGCACCGGCAATCCGAGCGGCATCGTCGCCTTCGCACAAATGAACGCCCTGCTCGGCCTGGACATGCTGCATGTGCCCTACAAGTCCGCGCCGCTGGTGATGCCGGACCTGCTGGCCAATCGCGTGCAGGCCCTGATGGACCCGCCCGCGGTGGCGCTGGCCTATGTTAGGGAAGGCAAGCTGCGCGCGCTGGTCACCACCTTGAACCGCCGCTCGCCGCTCCTGCCTGACGTGCCCACCATCCACGAGGCGGGCGTGCCGCAATTCACCATTTCCAACTGGATGGGGCTGGTGGGTCCGGCGAAAATGCCGCGCGAGATCGTCGACCGGCTCAACCGCGAACTGGGCGCCATCCTGAAAAAGCCGGAGGTCGTGGCTGCCCTCGAAAAGCAGGCCTTCATCCCCAACCCGTCGACGCCGGAGCAGTTCGGCGCCTTCATCCGCGAGCAGGTGCAGTCCTACGGCACCCTGCTGCGCGCCGCCGGCGTGCAGCCGGACTAGACACGGCGGTAAGGCTCGTGCACCCTCACATGGCCAGTGCCCTGTTCCAGCCCTTCACGATGCGCGGCCTTACCTTGCCGAACCGCATCGTGATCTCGCCCTTGTGCCAGTACAGCGCGCAAGAAGGTTGCGCGACCGACTGGCACCTGATCCACCTGGGCCACCTCGCGCTGTCAGGCGCGGGCCTCATGATCCTGGAAGCCACCGCGGTGGAACCGCGCGGCCGCATCAGCCGCGAATGCCTGGGCCTGTATTCCGATGTCTGCGAAGAGGCGCTGGCGCGGGTGCTCGCCACTGTGCGCCGCTACAGCCCCATGCCGATCGGCATACAGCTTGCGCATGCCGGCCGCAAGGGTTCCCAGAAGAAACCGACCGAGGGACGCGGCAACGTGCCGGTCGCCGAAGGCGGATGGCAGACGGTCGCGCCGTCGGCCATCGCCTTCATCCCCGAATGGCAGACACCGCAGGCCCTCGATCGCGCCGGGATGGACAACATCATCGCCGCCTTCGTCGACGCCACACACCGCGCCGACCGCGTCGGCCTTGACATGATCGAGCTGCACTTCGCGCACGGCTACCTATTGAGTTCGTTCCTGTCGCCGATCGCAAACCGGCGTCAGGACGAATACGGCGGGTCAGCCGAAAACCTCATGCGTTTCCCGCTTGAGGTGTTCACGGCGGTGCGCGCGGCGTGGCCGGTGTACAAGCCGCTGGGCGTGCGCTGCAACGGCACCGACTGGCATGACAGCGGCATCACGCCCGACGAGGCCGTGGCCTACGCCCAGGCGCTGCGCGGCCACGGCTGCGACTTTGTCGACGTGTCCAGCGGCGGCAACGCCGTCACGCC
>JANPGJ010000603.1:0-2120 GCA_031423955.1 Burkholderiales bacterium | reverse complement strand
CATGTCCTGGCTGTGCGCGTGGTCGATGATGCGCTTGACCAGGGCGCGATTGCCCGGCACCGATGCTCCGGCAGCGATCTCGATTGACATGGAGCGGCAGTCTTCCCTAGAATTGGCCCTACCAAATTGGTACTACCAATTGTCATGCAGTTCGCATTGTGGGGTTTTCGCGATGAATCAGCAAGCCGGGTTCGATCCGATCAGCTGGGCGGTGCTCGACGACAAGACTCGCGGCGTGTTCCGCGTGCATCGGCGCGCCTTTGTCGACCAGCAGATTTTCGAGCTTGAGCGCGAGCGCATTTTCAGCCGTTGCTGGCTGTACGCCGGCCATGTGTCGGAGGTGGCTGAACCGGGACAGTTCGTCACCCGCCCGGTGGCCGGGCGACCGCTCCTGATCAACCGCGATCGCGACGGCCGGCTGCATGTGTTTTTCAACAGCTGCACCCATCGCGGCGCCATGGTGTGCCGCGAGAATTCCGGCCGCGCGCGCAATTTTTCCTGCGCCTATCACGGCTGGACCTTCGCCGACGATGGCCGCTTGGTGCACCAGCCGATTCCGGAATCCTATGCGCCGGCCTGCAATGCCGAGGGCGAACTGAACCTGCGCGAGGTGCCGCGCTTCGATGAATTCTGCGGTTTCATCTTTGTCAACTTCGACGCCAACGCGATCGCGCTCGCCGATTACCTGGCGGAGGCCGGCGACTACCTGCGCATGGCGTCCGAGCACGGGGGCAGCGGCGCCGGCATGGAAATCCTCGGCGGCACGCAAACCTACTGCGCCAAGGCCAACTGGAAGCTGCTGCAGGAAAACAGCGCCGACGGCTATCACGCCGACACCACCCACGCCACCTACATGGACTACATCAAGGCGCGCGAGGGCGCGGTGCTCAACCTGTACGCGGCCAAGGGTTTCGGCCGCGTCAGGAACCTGGGCCGCGGCCATGCGGTATCGGAGTCGATCTGGGGCACGCCCTGGGGCCGGCCCTGCGCCCGCGCCATGCCTTCATGGAGCGACGACATCAAGGCCGAGCTCGATGGCGTGTTCGAGAGCATGGCGACGCGCCTCGGGCGCGAGCGCGCCGACTTCATTTGCCACGGCGACCGCAACCTGCTGATCTTTCCCAACCTGGTGGTCAATGATGTGACCTCGCTCACCGTGCGCACCTTTTATCCGACCGCGCCGGATTACTTCGAGATCACCGCGTGGGCCCTGGCGCCGAAGGGCGAAAGCCAGCGCCTGCGCGATTTGCGGATCCGCAACTATCTTGAATTTCTCGGCCCCGGCGGCTTCGCCACGCCCGACGATCAGGAAATGCTGGAGTTGTGCCAGAAGGGTTATCAGGCGCACGCCGGGGTCGAGTGGAACGACTTGTCGCGTGGCATGCTGAGCGAAGATGGCGACAGTCCGGCCAAGCAGGACGAACTGCAGATGCGTACTTTCTGGCGGCGCTGGCGCGATCTTCTCGCCGGCGCGGAGGTTTGAGATGGGCAATGCGGTGCTGGCGGAACTGAAGGTGCGCAGCGTTTCGCGCGCCGAGGTCGAGGACTTCCTGTTTCATGAGGCCGATCTGCTTGATCGCTGGGCGCTGGACGAATGGGCGCAACTGTTCACCGATGACGGCGAGTACCTGATCCCGCCGACCGACCTGCCCGACGGCGACCCCGGAAAGCACCTGTTCCTGGTCTATGACGATCGTCATCGCCTGGGCGAACGCGCAAAGCGCCTGGGCAAGAAAAGCGCGCATGCCGAATTTCCGCATTCGCGCACCCGCCACCTGATCAGCAATGTGCGCATCGCCCAGGAGGCCGCGGTGGTCACCGTCCACTGCAACTTCGTGGTCTATCGCTCCAAGCAGGGAGTCAACGACGTCTATCCGGGGCACAGCATCTACCGCCTGGTGGTCAGGCAGGAGGGCGGTTTCGCGATTCGCAGCAAGCGTGCGGTGCTCGATGTCGATACCCTGCGTCCGCAGGGCAAAGTCAGCATCATCCTCTGACCGGAAGGGCATCGAATGAGCTCACTTGAATATCAGGGCCAGGTCGCGATCGTGACCGGCGCCGGCAAGGGCACCGGCGGCCTCGGCCGCGCGATCGCGCTGCGCCCGCGGCCAGGCGCAGCG
>JANPGJ010000602.1:0-10787 GCA_031423955.1 Burkholderiales bacterium | reverse complement strand
TGGCCAACCTCCATCGCGGTCTACCGCAGTTCGGTGGTCTTGCCGTCGATGATGATGCGCTCGACCCGCAGTTCGTCGGCCTTGCCGCGATTCTGGTAGCCCACCACGCGGGCCTTGACGCCGACCCTGATCGCCTCGGCTTTCAGACCGCGTGCCTCCATCCGGAACGGCGGCGCCAGTACCGCGACCCAGGTCTTGTCACCAGCCTTGAGCTTGATCACGGTATGCGGGTTGTCGTAGCCCGATTCGAGCACCGTGCCGTCAAGCGTCAGCACTTGCTGGGTGTCGTATTCGCTCCAGCCGTGGTGGGCAAGAGTGGACAGCGGCAGCAACAGTGCCGCCAAAGGCAGAAGCGCTTTTATCATTTCCTACTCCTTTGCCAAGGTACCGAGTCGATCCAGCTGCCGCTCGCGCTCATCTTTGGGCAGCGCCGCCAACGCGCCAACCGCGGCATAAAACCGGCCGAGATCGCCGCCGACTTCGGTCAGCAGGGCGGCGAACTGCGAGACCCGTTGAGTATATGTCGCAATCGATCCAAGTTTCGCATTGTTGAGATCCTTGAGGACCCAGTCATCGTAGGCCCGCATTTGCGCTGCGCCAAGGTTCCACTGCGCCTTCTGTGCCGCATAGCGATCGACCAGGCTCTGCAGAATGCGTGCCTTCGCCTGCTGCTTCGCGGCATCGTCCTGGACCGTTGCGTAGGCTTCACCCAGGTCGCGCCGGGTCGCCTGCATCAGCCGCATCAAGTCACGCCGGCGCGCTGCATGCGCGGCGTAGGCGGCGCGATCAGCGTCGCCCGCATTGACTATCATCCAGCGCCGCAAGCCTTCCTGCTCCACTGCCACCGCGAACGACTCATTGAAGGTCGAGTCATCGCGCACATACGCGACCTGATGCGCAAGTTCATGAAAAATCAGTCGCGCGATCTCGAGATCGGGATAGCCGATGAACGTATTGAGCAGCGGGTCGGCGAACCAGCCCAGGGTCGAATACGCCGGCACCCCGCCCAGGTAGACATCGAGCCCCTCCTTGCGCAATCCCGCTGCATGATTCTCGGCCGCCTCGCGGGCGAAAAATCCGCGATAGACCACGCAACCGGCCACCGGGAAGCATTGCGTGCGCAGGTCGAGCGACAGGGCCGGCGCCGCAAACACGTTCCACACCACGAACGGCCGCTTGAGGTCGGCATAGCGACGGTAGCTGGCATTGTCCGGCAGTCCGAGCTCGCTGCTCGCATAGTCGCGCACTCGCGCGGCATAGGCCAGGCGGCGCCTGATGTCCGCACTGATGGCGGGGTCGGCCACCACCTCTTCCAGCGGGCGCGCCAGGCGCGTGACTTCCATCTGCCCATTGAACGCCTGCCAATAAAACGACATGGTCGTACAGCCGGCCAGCAGCAGCGCCGACAGCGGCAAGAGGCAGCGCCTCAACCGAAGCTCCCGCCTTCGATGAAGTGCAACATGCGGCGAACCACCAGTGGCGACATCAGCATCGCGGTATGACCCACCGGCAGCACCAGATGTTCCCGCGCCCCGTTGACCCGGGTTTCTTCGACGCTCACGGTGCCATCATGCGGGCGCGCCAGGCCAGGCACGATGACCCGTCCCAGACCGATGGTCGCGTCGCCGGCAATCACACCCAGTTCAACCCCCTCCGGCACGCTCGGGCGACGGCTGGTCAGCCAGTCTTGCAGGGCGCGCCCGGCCAGCGCACCGCCAAGGCGGCCGAACACCGGGCGCGTATTGCGCCCGCCGACCAGGGCCCGGCCGGCGCGCGTATCCTGGAACGGCGGCCCCGCCAGCACGATCCGGCCGAGCGTCTTGCCCTGCAATTGCCAACCCAGGCTGTCAAGCATCGAAACGATCGTCACCGCGCCCAGGCTGTGCCCGGCGAAATGAATCTTCGGTTGCGGCAGGTCGGCGACAAAGCGCGCCAGGGCGTTGCGATTGTGCGCCAGGCGGCCGCGCACACTCGGGTAGGAGAACGCGTAAGTTGCATAGCCGGCGCGCGCGAAGTGATTGCGCCAATAGCGCATCGCGAAGCCCGACAACCACAGGCCGTGCACGCAGACCACCGCCTGGCTTCCGGCGTTCGCCATTCAGCGCGTCAGCCCGAGCGAGAACAGCACGACGATCACGCCGAAGGCGACCATCAGCGCCGGCGTGATCAATGCGCTCACTACGTTGACGCGCTCGGCTTCTGCCGGATCGTCGGGATTGACCGCAACCTCGACTGACTGCCCGATCTTGAGACGCTGGTGATACGGCATGCGCGAGACGAAGCGATGGATGCCCCCGGCGGCGTCACGGTACTCGATCTCCGGACACTTGAGCACCGACACCCGAACCAGCGCAATGACTTCTCCGGTCGCGCGGGGCCAGTGGCGATATTTCTGCCATGACAAATGCACGAATGCCACCCCCATGGCGGCAAAGATCAGGCCGGCGATCAAGGGCCAGTTGGAAAACAGGGTCAAGGCAGGCCTCGGCGAACAAGCGCGGCAAAGGTCGAAATCGGCGCATGACCAACACGCGCGGCGGCCGCCTTGCTCACGTGTTGCCCTGGGTCGCGCCCTGCAGTTGCCGATATTCGGCGGCCAATTCGTTTAGCCGGCGAATCGTCTGCGCCTTGCGGGTGGCTACATCCTCGAGCTTGCGGGTGATCGCGCCGAGCTCGGTTTGCCGTTGCTCGAGCACCGCGCCCTGTTCGAAGCGCAACATCAGCTTGAGTACGTTGGCCTGGTTGACCAGCGACAGTTCGTCGAAATTGAGCTTGTTCAAGTCACGCTGCAACTGCCGATACTCGGCCACTACCCGGGCAACCCGGTCGCGACGCGGGTCGGCGGGCGCCTCCGGCCCCTCACGCCCGGGCGCCGGCGCAGGACGGGCTTCAGGTGTGGCGCCGTCAGCCGGCCTTGGCGCTGCCAGTGCTGCGCTGCCAACCACCACCAGTGCGATCGCATCCTCAAGTGCCGGTACGATGTCAACCACCCGCGCCTTTTCACCGATCAGCGGTTTGACCAGGCCGGCACGCAGTTTCGGCTCATTCTGGGCCGCGCGCTCCAGCAGTTCGAGCAGAAATTGCGACTTGATGGCGTAGTTCACGTTTTGCGGAATATCTCCGGTCTGGCGCGCGATCGCCTGCGCATCGAGCTTGGAGGCCACAACCCCGACCACGTTGCCTTCCATGTTCACCAGCGGGCCACCGGAATTGCCGGTCTGGACCGGCGCACTGACCTGAAACACCCGCGGGTCGTTGTTGGCGCCGGAAAAGCTGTTGATGATGCCGTCGGTCACCTTCGGCTCGATGCCCTGCTGCCGGACGTTCGGAAAACCCATCGTCACAATCGCCGCGCCGCGCCGCATCTCGCTCGAGCTTGCCACCGGCAAGGGCTTGAAACTGCCTTCGGCCTTGAGCAGCGCCAGGTCGTTGACGCGGTCGGTCAACACCACGCGCGCCGGAATGGTCTCGCCTTTGAGGTTGCGCAGGTTGACATTGCCGCCGCCGACAACCACATGAAAGCAGGTCACAAAAAAACCGTCAGCGGTGACAAAAAAGCCGGTGCCGGTCGATACACGTTGCGCCTGGGCCACGCTCGCAGCAAGCGAAAACACCAGCAGCAGCACGCACGGTGCGCACCGGACGAGGCGGCAAAGATCCTTCGGGTTCACCCGCTCGATTGTAACGGCATGCACGACGCGGGTGCGAACCTGCGGCAGTTGAATCGGACATCTCGGTGGCCGCGCGCGATTTGCTGTGAAAATGGCGATTTGCCGGATACGCGCCGCAGCTGCCGCGCCGCCGGTTTTCCTTTCGGACCCCAATGAATCGCTTTTCCGCCCTGCGGCACCTGCTGCCTTTTTGCCGCCCCTATCGCGGCCGTTTCGCACTGGCGTTCGTGTTTCTGTGTGTCGCCGCCACCGCAACCCTGACCATCCCGTTCGCCTTTCGCAACCTGATCGACCACGGCTTTGCCGCCACCCAGAGCGGCGACCGTAGCGCCATTGACACCTATTTCATCGCCTTGTTCGGCGTTGCACTGATACTGGCCATATTCACCGCCGCCCGTTTCTACATGGTCAGCTGGCTCGGCGAACGCGTTACCGCCGACCTGCGGGCCGCGGTCTATGGGCGCATGCTGATCCAGAGCCCGCAGTTTTTCGAAACCACCCAGACCGGCGAGGTGCTGTCGCGCCTGACCACCGACACCACACTGGTGCAAACCGTGATCGGCACCAGCGTATCGATGGGCCTGCGCAACCTGTTCCTGTTCACCGGCGGGCTGGCGGTGCTGCTCTATACCAATCCGCACGCCACCCTGATCATCCTGGCGGTGATTGCCGCCACCGTGATTCCGGTGGCGCTGTTCGGACGCCGCGTGCGCAAGCTTTCGCGGGCATCGCAGGACCGAGTCGCCGATGCCAGCGCGATGGCAGGCGAAGTGTTGAACGCGATGCCGGTGGTGCAGGCATTCACCAACGAAGCGTTCGAAGGCCGGCGCTTCGCGCAATCGGTGGAGCGGGCATTCGACACCGCGATCACGCGCACTCGTGCGCGCGCCTGGCTGACCGCGATCATCATCAGCATCGTGTTTGGCGGCGCGATCTACGGCCTGTGGCTGGGCGCCCGTGCGGTCGCCGCCGGCAGCATGAGCGGCGGAGCGCTGGCGCAGGCCATCCTCTACGTGGCAATCGTTGCCGGCTCGGTCGGCGCACTGGCCGAAGTGATCGGCGACATCATGCGCGCCGCCGGCGCCACCGAACGCCTGCTCGAACTGCAGACCGCGCGACCACATATCGAAAGCGCCAGCGGCGCCCGGGCCTTGCCATCGCGCGGCAACGCGGCCGGCGTGCGCGTCGAATTTGACGGTGTTCTGTTCCGTTATCCGTCGCGAGCGCTGGTTGCAGCCCTCGATCACGTCAATCTGAGCGTGGCGCCGGGGGAAACCGTCGCCATTGTCGGCCCGTCAGGCGCCGGCAAAAGCACCATGATGCAACTGCTGCTGCGCTTCTACGATCCGCAAGCCGGCAGCTTGCGCATCGACGGCATCGATATCAGGCAGGTGGACCTGGCAAGCCTGCGTTCGAGCATCGCGATCGTGCCGCAGGAAGTTGTGATCTTCGCCGCCGATGCGATGGAAAACATTCGCTACGGCAAACCGCAGGCAAGCGACAGCGAAGTATTGGCCGCCGCACAGGCAGCGCAGGCGCATGACTTCATCGAAGCATTGCCGCAGGGCTACAAGAGTTTTCTGGGCGAACGCGGCGTGCGCCTTTCCGGCGGCCAGCGCCAGCGTATCGCGATCGCCCGCGCGATCCTCAAGGATGCCCCGCTTTTGCTGCTCGATGAAGCCACCAGTGCACTGGATGCCGAATCCGAGTTGGCAGTGCGCCGCGCGATCGAATCGGCAGCCCGCCATCGCACCACGCTGATCATCGCCCACCGCCTTTCAACGGTCAAGAATGCCGACCGCGTGATTGTCCTTGATGGCGGCCGCGTGGTCGAAGCCGGAGAGCCCGGCACGCTGCTTGGCGAAGGCGGACTGTATGCGCGCCTGGCTCAACTGCAGATCAGCGAAAGCGCACCGCTTGATACAGTTGAGCCATCCTGAGCGCTGAATCGAGCAATCTTGAAGACCCTGATTATCATGTGGTTGACTGCTTTGCTTGCACAGCCATTGGCCATTGCGGCGCAAACCGCCGCGCCCGCCGACAGCGAGGCCCTGCGCGTTCGCGGCGTGATCGAAGCCCAGCTCGATGCTTTTGCCGCTGATGACGCCGAGCGCGCTTTTTCATTCGCCGCGCCGACGATTCGCCAGATGTTCGGCACGGCTGAACGTTTCATGGCCATGGTGCAAGCGGGTTATCCGGTGGTTTACCGGCCGGCATCGGTGGTCTTCCTGCAGCCGGAAACAAGCAGCGGCGCACTGCTGCAGGCGGTGCGGATGACTGATGCGGCGGGTGCCGTGTGGCTGGTGCTTTATCAGATGCAGCGTCAGGCCGACGGCTCATGGCGCATTGCCGGGGTTGAACTGCGTCCGACCAGGGTCCGCGCCACCTGAATAGCGGGCGCATGCCCTACAATCGGGGTATCGATATCACCAGCATGAAGCCTTGACCTCCAAAGCGGACTCCGCGTCCGCCGCCTCCATTGAGCTGGCCCGACTCGACGCGGAGCTTGTCCGGCGCACCATCGACGGCGACCGTGGCGCGTTCGAATTGCTGGTGGTCCGCTATCAGCGCCGCATTGCCGCACTCCTTTCGCGCTATCGGCTGGATGCGGCCACCATTGAAGACCTGACGCAGGAAGCATTTATCAAGGCCTACCGCGGCCTCAAGCAATTTCGCGGCGAATCGAGCTTTTTCACTTGGCTGGCGCGGATCGCGCTCAATACCGCGAAATCACACCTCACCGACCGCCGGACGCGGGTGGAACTGGTCAGCATGGACGAGCGTGACGGCGAATTCGACCCGCTTGCAGGGATTGAATCGGGGGACTCGACCGAAGGCTCGGTGGCCTCCGCCCAGATCGCGCGGCTGATCAGCTCGACAATGGCGGAAATGCCGGCCGATTTGTGTGAAGCCCTGACCATGCGCGAAGTCGATGGCAAGAGCTATCAGGAGATCGCCGACTCCCTCGGCATCCCGCTCAACACGGTACGCTCGCGAATATTTCGGGCCCGCGAGGTGCTGGCGACGAAACTTCGGCCGCTGATCGAAGTCAGCCGCAGCTCTCGCTGGTAAAAGACCATGACCCCAGAACAGCTTTCCCGCCTGATCGATGCCGACCTTGAAGCGGAGTTGATCGACTCCGCACTGACCGAACTTGGCATGAACGAGGTTGCACGCGAAAGTGTGACCGTCTATCAGTTGGTTGGCGACGCGCTGCGCGGGCGCGCAGTCGAGGATGCCGGCTACAGCCAGCGCATCTTCAAGGCACTATCGGGTGTGCGTATCGACCCCGCCTGATACCGCACCCGCCGCGCGCCGGTGGGCACAACGGCGCCTGGCTGGCGCCGGCCACGCGAACCCGAATAATGCAATACCTGTTTTGGGAACTTTTCGCCCGATTCGGGGACTACTTCTGTGTGACAGACAGATATAAACCCCGGATCTCCGATTGGAAACAACCATGAGAAAACGTCTTCCGCGATTGGCGGATGATGTATTGCCAAAACTGCTGGTGCCGACGCGCCGGCTTGACGCCAGTGATCGCATGGCGCTGCTCGCCTTTTACCGCCGCGTGTCGATGTCGGATCGGGCGGCGCATTTCGGCCACCCTTTATCGGACGATAAACTGGCCATCTACATCAGCAAGCTTGATTTCGAAGCCGACGGCCACTTTGCCGCCTTCGGGGCCGCGTCGGTCATGATCGGAGTTGCGCATTGCACTGTTTTCGACGGCCAAGGCGTCGTTTTGGTGCACGTTGCGCATGGCTACCGCTGGCGCGGCATTGGTGAGCGTCTGGGGGAAATGGTGGTGCGTTTCGGGCAGGCGCAACGACTGACCTGGCTGCGTGCATACTTCCGCAAGGACGACGTGGTGGCTGCCAGTCTGGCGCGTCGCTGCGGTCTGGTACTGAATGTGGGTATTGACCGCTTTTACGCCGAATTGCAGCTCGTGCCGGTGGCTCACAACACGCCGGCCACCGATGCTGCGCGCGCGCTGCGCGGCTTACAATTGACCGATGACCGTCGCGCCACACCCGTCAAGACTGCCGCCGTTGCACGACCTGAGCGCCTTCGAAGCAGCGGCACGGCTGATGAGCTTTCTGAAGGCCTCGGAAGAACTGCATCTCACGCAGTCGGCCGTGAGCCATCGCATCAAGTCGCTTGAGGAATTTCTCGGTGTCCCGTTGTTCATTCGGATCAACCGCAATATCGCGCTTACCAGCTTCGGCGAACGCTACTTGGCCGATGTGCGCGACATCCTGGCGCAGCTTGGCGCCGCCACCGCGAGGCTGAAAGGCGGCACGCGCAGCCGCTTGCGCATCTCGGCAGCGCCGGCGTTGGGGGCGAAGTGGCTGGTGACGCGCCTCGCCGGATTTCAGCGCGCGCACCCCGAGATCGATCTGGCCATTTCGTCTTCCTACGATCTCGATCTGATTCGTCGCGGCGAAGCCGATATTGGCATTCGCTATGGCGCCGAACAAAGCAGTGGTCTGACCACCATCAGGTTGTTCGAGGAAACCCTGTTTCCGGTGGCCAGCCCGGCCTATATCGCAGCCATCGGCGGCCTGAGCCGGCCGGCGGACCTCGCCGGCGCGGCCCTGCTGCGTCATCCGATGCTGCACTGGCAACCCTGGTTGCGCGCCGCCGGACTTGACTGGAGCGAACCGGCGGCCGGTCCGCTATTCGAAGACGCGGTGCTGATGCATGAAGCCGCGATCGCCTGCCAGGGCGTGGCGCTCACCCTGAAGACACTGTTCGATGCCTACAGCGCCGGCGGCCAGCTGGTGCGGCCATTCGCTCTTGAAGTGTGGGACAACGCCTACCATGTCATCCTGTCACCGCTTGCGTTGCAAAAACCCGAAGTCACCACCTTCACCGACTGGCTGCGCCAGGAAGCACAACCTCGATCCTGACCGCATGGCGCCTTAAGCCGCGGCGCCGCGCGCCGCAATCAACGTGCGCCGCGGAAGTCGCGCAAGTCCGGCACCCGCCAGAACGGCAACACTGCCAGCAACAGACAACACACCGAAAAAACAAAACCCGGCCGGTAACTGCCGGTCAAGTCGTGCAGCACGCCGGCCAATAGCGCGCCGAGACCGGCGCCGAATGCATTGCTGGCATAGATGACGCCGTAGATCGTGGCCACATGGTTGCCGGCGAACAGGCGGGTCGTGATCGACGAAATGATCGGCCCGCGCGCCCCCTGGCACAAGCCGAACGCGACCACATACATCACCAGCAGTTCGATCCGCGGCTGCCACGAAATGATCAACAGCAGCACGATGCCGGCAATGCTGCCGGCGTAGGTCGCACTCACGGTGCGCCGCGGCCCGTAGTGATCCGCGATCGCGCCGGTGGTAACGATGCCGAATACCGACATCATCGAGGCACTGCCGAAGATGGTCGCGGCGAGGATCGGCGAGAAGCCCTGCTCCACCAGATAGACAACGGTTTGCACGGTCACTGAAAACATGCCCACCGAGGTAAAGAAGAAAATCCACGCAAGACTCCAGAAATTGCGCGTGCGCAGGGCACGGCCAAGGGTCCAGTCGGTACCCGCGCCGGCACCGCGGCGGCGCGCGCCGCCGTACTCCGGATGCCCGGCAACATAGGTTTTCCAGGGCAGCAACAAAAGCGGCGGCAGCAGCGCAAGGAGGGCGATGCCGACAATCTGGTAACACTCGCGCCATCCGACCTGTTGCAGCAGGGTCTGCGCGGCCGGCACGATCAGCAGGGCACCGAGTCCGAGCCCGGCGAATGCGATCGAGATCGCGGTTGACAATCGCTCGCGAAACCAGCGCGCGAGCAGGCTTGACGACGGCACCATTCCCATCGCGGCGACCGCGACGCCGGTCAGGGCGCCGACGGTGACGTAAAAATGCCAAAGGCTCTGAATGCGCGACGCCAGCAGGTATGCGGCTCCCAGGCAAACCAGCCCCGCGCCATAGACCACGCGCGGCCCGAGACGATCGAACAACATGCCGATCAGCGGCGCGGTCAGGCCGTTGACCAGCAGGTACACCGCATAGACGCTGGTCATCTGCGAGCGTGTCCAGCCAAGATCGCGCTCCAGCGGCAGCAGAAACACGACATAGGTATCGGCGGTGCCGCGCGCCACCAGATTGAGCAGCAGGCACAGTCCGAGCACAGTCAGCGCGGTACGCGCATGACCGCGGTCGGCGGGATTTGATGAAGGCAAAATGCGATTAGGGCAGACAGGCAGTCAAACACTGGTGGTGGCGGCGACCAGGCGGGTAGATGCCGACCACAACCGGAGTCCGGGCATTTCCGCTCGCCTCTCGGAGTGTACCGCGCCATCCGGCGGCGCCCCTCAGTTGCCCGCCCTCGCCCCGGCTTCGCTTGCATTGGTTGAAGCGAGCGTAAATCGAAAGATCGCGCCGCGCCCTGGCGCGCTCTCCGCCCAGATCCGGCCCCCGTGGCGCTGTACGATCAGCTGCGCCAATGCCAGCCCGATCCCCGCTCCCTGAAATTCGCGGTCGGCATGCAGGCGTTCGAACGGCTTGAACAGGCGGTCCGCATAAACCATGTCAAAGCCGACCCCGTTGTCGCGGACAAAGTAGATTTCGACCCCGGGCTCGACTTCCACCCCAACCCCGATGCGCGGCTGCGCCGCATGGATCGAATATTTCAGTGCATTGCCGATCAGGTTGGCGAAAACCTGCCGCAACAAAACGCTGTCACCTTCGACGCCCTGCATCGGCCCGACCTCGATCCAGGCCCGCGGATACTCGGCAGCGAGCTCCGCGGCAACCTCGTTGGCAAGGACCGACATGTCAACCGGACCGTGCGAGAGTTTCTGCCGCGAGGTACCGGCCAGGGCCAGCAAGGCGTCGGTCAGCTTGCCCATCCGCTGTGCGCTGGCGTCGATGGTCGCCAGATAAGTCCGTCCCTCATCGCTCAGGCGTTCGCCTTCGTCCTCGCGAAGAATGCTGGAGAATCCGGAGATCGCCCGCAGCGGCGCGCGCAGGTCATGCGATACCGAATATGAAAAGGCCTCCAGTTCGCGATACGCCGCTTCGAGCGCGGTGGTGCGTTCGGCCACGCGCCGCTCGAGTTCGGCGTTGAGATCGCGCAGGGCCTGCTCTGCCAGGCGCC
>JANPGJ010000601.1:0-4020 GCA_031423955.1 Burkholderiales bacterium | reverse complement strand
CGCAGGCTGTAGACGATGTCTGCCGCGCCGGAATAGGCTGGCCGAAGGTCGGCAGGTATGCGGACCCGGATGTAGTACCCGGTGGCCCGCTTGAGGAGGTAGTTGGGCTTGCTCAAGGCTGCGTCCTTCGCTTCCGGTGTCACAGACATGTGTTACACCCGGTGCGGCGCAAGGCCTTGATTTGCTTGGTTTCCCAGCCTGAACAATGGCTTAGGACGAATCTGGTGGCGATTCAGGGATTCGAACCCCGGACCCGCGGATTATGATTCCGTTGCTCTAACCGACTGAGCTAAATCGCCGTGGCTCTCCGCGCAGCAAGGAGAGGGCGCGAATTATCGCGGATGCCCCCGACCCTGTCAAACCTAGGGGAACCTTGCGGGCGCCTCCGCCGCCCCGGCCAAGGGCCCTGCCGCGATGCGATAGAAATGCATCGAAGTAAGCATTTATTTAATGAAATCAAGGACTAAATTGACAAGAATCAACGTTGCGACGCAGCATTTTTGAGTATCATCAAGGTGTTGTAAATAACCCAGCGAACCGGACGTCAGGCATAGTGGCAGGGGCTTGCACGAGCACTGGCGCACCCGTTCCAGGAAAGTGACCCGATGAAAATATGTGTGGTGGGGGCAGGCTCGATCGGCGGCCTGTTGGGGGTGAAACTGTCGCTTGCCGGCCATGACGTCACCCTGATCGCGCGCGGCGCGAATCTGGCGGCGATTCGCAGCAAGGGCATGCAACTGCAGATGCACGACGGCAGCGAACTGGTTGCACGCGATGTGCGGGCCACCGACCGGATCGCCGACGCCGGACCGCAGGACATTGTGATCCTCGGCATGAAGGCACATCAGGTCGAGCCGATTGTTGATGATCTGCGTTCGCTCAATCACGACAATACCGTGATCCTGCCGATGCAGAACGGTATTCCGTGGTGGTATTTCCAGCGCCACGGCGGCCTGCATGAAGGCAAGGTGGTGGCATCGGTCGATCCGACCGGCCGCATCTCCAATGGCATCGATCCGAAGCGGCTGCTCGGTTGCGTGGTGTACCCGGCCGCCGAGATCGCCGCACCCGGGGTGATCCGGCATATCGAAGGTGACCGCTTCCCCGTCGGTGAACTCGATGGGTCGATGGGCGGGTTTGACAGCGAGCGGGTAAAAATGGTGTCGGATGTACTGGTTGGCGCCGGTTTCAAGTCGCCGGTGTTGCCGTCGATCCGCTCCGAGATCTGGTTGAAGCTGTGGGGCAACCTGACCTTCAACCCGATTTCGGCGCTGACCCACTCGACCCTGGTCGATATTTGCCAGTATCCGTTGACCCGGGAACTCGCCCGCAAGATGATGAAGGAGGCCGAGGAAGTCGCAGCCAGACTGGGCATCGCGTTCCGCGTCGACATCGACCGGCGCATTGCCGGTGCCGAGAAGGTCGGCAAGCACAAGACCTCGATGCTGCAGGACATTGAGGCCGGGCGCGACCCCGAGATTGACGCGCTGGTGGGCGCGGTGATCGAACTGGGCAATACCGTCAATGTTTCGGTGGCGCACATCGAGGCGGTATACGCGATGGTGAAACTGCTGGGTCGCACCATGAAGGAAGAAAAGGTCTACGTGCGGGCGCATCCGATCCTGTAGCCCGCCTTCGGCGCACCGCCATGTGTCCGCGGATTGCGCACCCGGGCTCGTGGAGTGCCGCGTCGCTGGCAGCGCTGATTGGCAGGTCATGCGGCACGGCAGCGGCGCAATTAGCCTGACCGGGTACTCCAGCGCCGCTGGGTTGGTTGGTTTTGGCTGTCACTGCGGTATCCTCGACCCTGTGAAATACGACGTTCTGATCATCGGAGCCGGGCTGAACGGCATGTCGCTCGCGCTTGCGCTGGCAGGCGCCGGGCGCCAGGTGGCGGTGCTTGACGCACGCGCCGCGCCGGCAGCGGTGACCCCCGCCGCTGACGCGCCGTTCGACACCCGCATCTACGCGATCGGCCCGGCCAGTGCCGCCTGGCTCGACATCCCGAAAGTCTGGAACGCACTCGACCCGTCGCGGATCGCACCGGTCTACGACATGCAGGTGTATGGCGACTCCGCCCGCGATCAGGTACCGTCACTGGCCTTGTCGGCGTATCGTGCCGGCATCGGCGAACTGTGCACCATCGTCGAGGAGCGTGAACTCGCGCGCGTGCTGGCAAGCGCTGCGCAGTTTGCGGCGCGGCTGACCATCGTCCGGCCAGCCACCGCGGAGCGGCTGCAACTGGACGCCGATGCGGCGCGCGTGGTGTTAGCCGATGGCAGCATGCTCGAAGCGGACCTGGTGGTCGCCGCCGACGGCGCCCGCTCATGGGCCCGCGCGGCGGCCGGTATCGCGGTGGACACCATTGATTACCGGCAGACCGCGATCGTCGCCAACTTCGAATGCGCGCGGCCGCATCACAATTGCGCGGCGCAGTGGTTTCGTCGGGAAGCAGGCGGCGGCTCCGGCATCCTGGCTTACCTGCCGTTGCCTGGCAGCCGCATTTCAATCGTCTGGTCGGTCGCCACTGACGAAGCGCTGCGCCTGACTGCACTGGACATGCCGCAGTTTGCCGAGCGCGTGGCGGCCGCCGGCATGGATTCGCTCGGCTTCCTGGTGCCGGCCGGCGCACGCGCCGCATTCAACCTTGTCAATCAGCGCGCGCGCCAGCTTGCCGCGCCGCGCTTCGCCCTGGTGGGCGATGCCGCGCATGTGCTGCACCCGTTGGCCGGGCAGGGCCTCAATCTGGGCTTTGGCGATTGCGCCGAACTATTTGCGAAGTTGCAGGGCGTGCCTGACTGCGGCGACATCCGCGTGTTGCGCGCGTACGAACGGGCGCGCAAGGCGGCGCTGGCCGATATGCACTTCGTCACCCATGGTCTGGCCCGGCTGTTCGACTCGCCGCATCCGGCGCTCACGGCCTTGCGCAATATGGGATTGAACCTTGCCGGCCGACTGCCGGTCTTACCTCAACTCATCGTCAGGACAGCGACTGGCGGACAATTCCGGGGATAATCCGGTCTGGCATGGCGGCGCCGCCACCTTTATCGAAAGAATGCACCTCATGAAACCATTCTCAACCATCGTGACGGCCGTGTTTGTCGCCATGCTTGCCGCCAGCGCCTGGGCCCAGGAGTCGTCCAAGGAGCCGCTCAAGATCGGCGGCCCGGAGGCGAACATCAAGCGCCTGATGGAAACCCGTCTCAAGCCGGGTACCGTGATCGACGGTGTCACCCGCACGCCGTTTTTCGGCCTGTTCGAGGTGCGCGTCGGCGGTGAAGTCATCTACACCGATGAAAAAGTCACCTACGTATTCCATGGCAGCGTGCTTGACGGCAAGACCATGGAAAACCTGACCCAGGAGCGGATCGACAAGCTGTCGGCGATCAAGTTCGACGACCTGCCGGTGGCCAGCAGCATCAAGCTGGTCAGCGGCTCCGGCAAGCGCAAGATCGCCTACTTCGCCGATCCCAATTGCGGCTACTGCAAGAAATTCGAGCGCGAGACGCTGGCGCAGTTGAAGGACACCACCGTCTACATCTATGTGTATCCGATCCTGTCGCCGGATTCGGTGACCAAATCGAAATCGATCATGTGCTCGCCTGACAAGCTCAAGGCCTGGACCGACTGGATGGTCAAGGGTCAACCACCCTCCGCAGCCGGCACCTGCGAGACACCAATCGAGTCGGTGCAGGCGCTCGGCCAGCGCATGCGGGTCAATGCCACGCCGACCATTTTCCTGGCCAACGGTCGCCGTATTCCGGGCGCGATTTCGCTGGCGCAGCTGGAGAGCGCGATCACCGATGCGGCGAAATGACGCAGGATGAACTGAAGCTCGCGGTTGCCCGCGAGGCGGTGAAATATGTCATTGAAGGCTCGGTAATCGGCGTCGGCAGCGGGTCGACCGCCAATCTCTTCATCGATGAACTGGCGCCTATGCGTGAGCGCATCAAGGGGGCGGTCGCGAGTTCGGTTGCCACCGCCGAACGCCTGGTCGCGCGCGGCATCAAGGTCTTCGAC
>JANPGJ010000600.1:0-1686 GCA_031423955.1 Burkholderiales bacterium | reverse complement strand
GACGGCGCATGGCGCGCGCGCGGCATCGAAACCGAACTGGCGGTGCGTTTCGACGCCGACCTGCCGGAACGCGAGGCGCCGTACACCCAAGCCGAAGTTCTCGCTGCGATCGGTGCGTTGCTGCCAACCATCGAAATCGTCGAAACGCGCCTGACCGAATTCCCGGCCGCGCCGCCGCTTTCGATGCTGGCCGACCTGGGCGCCCATGGCGCACTGGTCACTGGTGCGCCGATCGCGGTGCGCCAGGAACTGCTGCAAACCTCGAACCTCCGCGCGCAGCAGTGGTTCGATGACAACCTGGTAGCCACCAGCGTCGGCGGCAATCCGGCACAAGACCTGGTGCGCGTGCTGGTATGGCTGGCAAACCACTGCGCCAGCCGCGGGCTGGGCCTGCGCGCCGGTCAGGTGGTGACCACCGGCTCATGCACCGGCATGCTGTTCGCAGCGGCCGGGGCGAGTATCCGTGGAACGGTCGATGACCTCGGTACCTGCGAGTGCCGTTTCGAAGCTCCATAGCAACCCGCGGCACATCGAAAGGTCGTGCCGCCCCGGCGCGGGACGCGAAGCGGCGCAGCGGCGCGATCGTGCGACGCGCGCGGCTATGAGGCGAAGGTCTGAAAATCGAACTCGAACAGCTGTGCGTCTTCGCGCTGCCAGATGACCGATTGTTCGCGCACGGTGAGGAACCAGGATTGCGCGCGCAGCAGCGGGTCGCTGTTGACCAGCGCGGCCGGATCGAGCACCGCGGTGCAACTGCCGGCAAGCGGGTCACGCACCGACTCGTACAGCAGGCACGCAAGGCCGGCGCCACGCGCCCGGGTGGCCAGGGCTTGCGTCGCCCGGTAATCGTCCGCAGCCAGCCATTGCGCGCGGCGCGCCGCCAGCGGCGGCTGCGTCAGGTCCCAGGCCTGACCGCGGATGCGCGCCGGAAACAGGCTCATCGGATGGGCATTGAGCCCCTGCAATCCGGCGCTGTCGCGCACGAAGCGCCATTTCCAGAAGCCGGCCTCGGCGCAGGCGGTGCGCTGCAAGGCGGCACCGCAAAAAACCCCGGGCTCGCCGCGCGCGCGAAAGCGGCTGCCGCCAATCCGCGGCGCGTAGCGGAAAGGGGTGGCAAGCAACCAGTGCAGATGGCGCGCGTTGGCCGGCACCGGTGGTTTCGCGGTGTCGAGAATATCCTCGAGCACCTTCTGGTCAGCCGGATCGTTGTTCACCAGGCGCATGGTCGAAATCACATGCTGCGACTCCACCGCGCGCCAGACCCGCGCATCGACGGCAACCGCCTGCTCTTTAAACAGGGCCGCGCGCGGCATCGAGGTAATCCACCAGGTGGACCAACCCCTGCACATCGGTCACAAGCTGCGCCGGCAACGCGTTGTCGAAGGCACGATTGGCGCTGTTGAGCCAAGCCCGCGCATCCTCGGTGCGCCCGCCGACCATCGAGTCGAGCGAGCGATACATGCGCACGAACAGCGCCGCCAGCGACCACTCCTTGCGATCCTCGGAGAGCAGATAGTCGCCATTTTTCATCCGCGATACGGTCGGTGCCGAGACGCCGATGATCTGCGCCAACTGGGCCTGGGTGAAGCCCACGGTTTCCGCAGCCGTGAGCGTGGCCAGCGTCAGCACCCTGCCGCGGCGCGCGGCCGGGCTTGCGTCAGGGCCGGGATTGGCGCTGTTGCGGAC
>JANPGJ010000599.1:0-19956 GCA_031423955.1 Burkholderiales bacterium | reverse complement strand
CCAACGTGCTCACCTTCACGGTGAGCGGGATCGGCGACGGGACGTCGAGGAGCACTTTGAAGGTGAAATCTGTCTGGCCGCTATCCGGTTCGTTCGCCGACACGGGTCCGGCGATGGTCAGGACGGCAGGCGCGATACGCGCGCCGGCTTCCGGCGCACGCGCGCAGCGATACATGCAACCCTGACTCGCCCCTCGACGCTCATCGCGGCCGCCGGGGTTGGCGGTCTGGCGGGCTTTGTCCTGGCCCGTGCGTGGCGCGCGCCGGCCGCGCCCGCGGCGGCGCCCACCGGCATGCGCGCAACGGCCGCCGGTGCGGCATTGGCGTGGGTGGTGCGGCAGGGTGTGGTGCATTGGCCGCAGATCCTCAAGGCGGTCGCTTACTTGCGACGCGGTGCGACCCCATCGCCGCCGAGCTAGGACGCTAACAGCCGGTCGGACACCGCATCGGCTTGACGCCGCGCGGTCATCACAATTGCGTTCGCAGCAATGAAGCCGCCGCGTCCAGCAACTTTTCACCAAGCGGCCGCTGCCGCCATTCGGACAAGCTGACCGGCCGTGAGCGCGCGACGTCCTGCTCGAAGATCTCGATCTGACGGCTTGCAAAGGAAGCGTTGAAGATGTTCAAGTTGGCCTCGTCGTTCAACGAGAAGGATCGGGTATCGAAATTGGTGGAACCGACCGACACCCAAAGCCCGTCGACGATCATCACCTTGCAGTGGTACATGGTTGGCTGATACTGGTGGATCTCGATGCCGGCTTCGAGCAACTCCCCCCAGCGCGCGCGCGATGCCCGCTTGACCGTGTCGGCATCCATGTGCTCTCCGGGAGTGACGATTTTGACCCGAACCCCGCGCCTGGCAGCGTCCATCAGCGCGCGCGAGGTAAGCTGGTCCGGAACGAAATAGGCGCTCGAAAGATGGATCGATCGTTTGGCCGCGGTAATCGCCAGCAGGTACATCAGGCGCATGCTTTCGCTGCCGCCCGCTGGAGAGCTGCTGAACATCTGCCCGGAGATCTCGCCGCGTCGGGATAGCGCGGGAAAATAATCGACGCCGTGCAACACTTCCCCCGTAACCTTGATCCAGTTGTCCATGAACACCGCCTGCATCTGCGCCACCACCGGACCTTCCGCACGGAAATGGGTGTCGCGCCAATGACCGGGATCCTCTGCGTTTCCGGTCCACGCATCGGCGATGCCGACCCCTCCGGTGAAGCCCACTCGGCCGTCCGTCACCAGTACCTTGCGGTGGGTGCGGTTGTTCATTCGATGCAGGTGATACCAGACCGGCGCATGAAATCTGCGAACCTCGACGCCGGCACGCTTCATCATGTCCATTTGTGACGCTTCAAGCTTGCTGCTTCCCAACCAGTCCAGAAGCAGGTGTACGCGTACGCCTGACCGGGCGCGTTCCGCGAGTGCTGCCGCAAACGCCTCGCCGATCGATCCGGACCAATAGATATAGCTTTCGAAGGTGATCGACTTGTCCGCGGCTCTGATTGCCGCGAGCATCGACGGGAAGATCTGGTCCCCGTTCAACAGGACGTCGACGCGGTTGCCCTCGACGATCGCCGGCCCGAGCAGCACACCCATGGCGCGATCGAACTGGGGATCCCGCGTGTCGTAGAGTCTTGCGATCGAATGCTCGATCGATTTCTCCCCGCCCTTGAGATTGAGCCCGAGCAGTAATGCGCCGCTCAACAACACAATCGAGGTTGCGGCAATGAAGAGTTTATTGCTCCTCATCGACCCTCCGGCCGCGGCGGGCCTCCGTTGGAAAAGCGTGGGTACAGTTTGCGCATCGAATTTCTGGCGCTCTGTTCGTTGGCCCGCATAACTGTCGGTTTTTCCGTCCTGCAGCCGCATGCGGAAAGCAGCGCGCATGCCCGCCCGATGCGCTTGCCAACTCCCGCTGATCGCACGCCCAGCCGGCGCCGGCCGTAGCGGGGAAGATGAGCCGAAATTCCTTGTGTTCGCTGTCGAACAGATCAATCGGGGCGAGTCATGGAGCATCTTGCAAGCATCTCGACGGACGCCAGGTGTCAATTTCGCAGGAGTGGGTACAAGATGTATTGCCAGGCACAACACCGGACCGGCGCATGTTCCTGACCGGCATCGGCACCGCTACACCGCCTGCGCGCTATACCAAGGCCGAATGCCTGGCCGCGTTTGAAGACTCCGAATGGTACGAGCGACTCGACCAGCGCTCTCATTTGATCGCGCGCACGGTGCTGCGCCGGGACAACGGGATCGAAGCGCGGCGCCTCGCGGTCGACTCGCTCGACGAAGTTTTCCGCATAGATCCGAACACGCTGGCAGAGCGCTTTCTGGCGCACGCGCCGCCGCTCGCGGCCGGCGCCGCCTCCCGCGCCCTGGCCAACGCCGCGCTTGCGCCCGCGCGAATCGATGCGCTGATCGTCAGTTCCTGCACCGGCTATCTGTGCCCGGGGCTTTCCGGGTATGTGGTCGAGCGGCTCGGCTTGCGCGATGATGTGCAGGCCTTCGACCTGGTCGGTCAGGGCTGCGGCGCCGCGCTGCCCAACCTGCAACTCGGCCACGCCTTGCTCGGGTCGGGCGCGGCCGAACATGTGCTGTCGGTGTGCGTGGAAGTCTGCAGCGCCGCGATGTACCTCGACAACGATCCCGGCGTGCTGATCAGTGCCTGCCTGTTCGGCGACGCCGCCGGGGCGGCGGTGCTGTCGCGCGTGCCCGCCGCGGCCGGGCGGCGCATCGAGTGGAAAGACAGCGCTTCGCTGATCGAACCGAAACAGCGCGACTGCCTGCGCTTCGAGCAACGCGACGGCATGCTGCGCAACATCCTCACCCAGGCGGTGCCGGGGCTGGCGGCCGAGTACGCGCGGCGCGTGCGCGCCACGGTGCTCACGCGCGCCGGCCTCGATCCGGGCGACATCAGCACCTGGATCATGCACGCCGGCGGTCGCGACGTATTGCAGGCACTGGAGACACGACTCGAACTCAAGCGCGGCGACCTGCGCTACAGCGCGGCGATGCTGCGCGAATACGGCAATGTATCGAGCGCCTTCGTGTACCTGGTGCTTGAAGCCGCGCTGGCGGATGGCGCGCCGGACGGCTGGTGGTGGCTGTCGTCGTTCGGCGCCGGATTCAGTTGCCACGGCGCCTTGCTGGAAGTCCGATGATGCGATCCACGCCCGCCACCGCGGCCGGCTGCACGCGCCAGGCCCGGCCCTGATCATGCGCAGGATCGTCGGCAGTGAAATCCTCGACCATCTCGCCCCCGCCAGTCCGGCGGCACAGCGGTCGCGCCGCGACCTGCGGCGCGTTCATCATGCGATGCGCACCCGATCCATAGTCGCGGACTGCTGGCGGGCGCTGGGGCCGGCATCGCGCGTCAGCGGGCCCCTGAGGATCCTGGAAATCGGCGCCGGCGACGGTACCCTGCTTCTCGAAGTCGCGCGCGCACTCGCGCCGGCCTGGCCACAGGTGGACCTGACCCTGCTTGACCGCCAGGATATCGTGACGCCGGCCACTCTGGCCGCCTATGCCGCGCTGGGCTGGAACGTCAAGCTCGAAGTCGCCGATGTGCTTGATTGGGCGGCGCGAAGCCGCGGCGCCAGGACGCCGCCAGCCTGGGATCTGATCACCACCACGCTGTTCCTGCATCACTTCGAGGGCGCGCCGCTGGACCGATTGCTTGCCGCGATCGCGGCACGTGCCGAGCGTTTCTTCGCCTGCGAGCCAAGACGGGGCTGGCTGGCGCTGGCAGGCAGCCACCTGGTTGGCGCGATCGGTTCCAACCAGGTCACGCGGGCGGATGCGGTGTCGAGCGTGCATGCCGGCTTTCGCGGGCACGAGATCAGCACGCTCTGGTCGGGTGTGGCCGGTGCCTGGCATTGCCGCGAACATGCCGCCGGCCCGTTCAGCCATTGCTTCAGCGCCTGGCGCAACCAGTCCGGATGACCACGTCCGCGAAATTCGACGCCGTCATCATCGGCGCCGGCCCCGCCGGGTCGGCCGCCGCGATTCTGCTGGCGCGCGCCGGCTGGGCGGTCGCGCTGGTGGAGAAGCAGCGCTTTCCGCGCCGCAAGGTGTGTGGCGAGTGCATCGCGGCGAGCAACCTGCCCTTGCTTGACGCGCTCGGCATCGGTGCGGCGTTCGCTGCCAATGCCGGTCCGGCGCTGCGCCGGGTGACCCTTCTGCACGAGCGCCAGCAGGTGACGGCCGATCTGCCTGCCGCCGACCATGGCCAGCACCCGTGGGGCCGCGCGCTCGGTCGCGAACGGCTTGACAGCATGCTGCTTGACCAGGCCCGTGCAGCCGGTGCGGACGTGCTGCAGCCGTGGTCGGTGATGGAACTGCGGCAAGCCAGCGGCAACTGGCATTGCAAGCTGCGCGCCGTCGATTCCGGCGCGGCGCTCACCCTGCGCGCAGCGGTGCTGATTGATGCGCATGGCGCCTGGCAAAGCCTGGGCACGGATCAGCCGCTTGTGCCTGCCGCACCGGCGGCCGCGGACCTGTTCGCCTTCAAGGCCAACTTTTCCGGTGCCGCCCTGCGCACCGATACCATCAGCGTGCTGGCGCTTGACGGCGGCTACGGCGGCATGGTGGTGGCGGACGGTGGCGTGACCACCGTGGCTTGCTGCATCCGGCGCGACCGGCTAAATGGCGCGCGCCGTGCGTCCCCCGCCAAGCGCGCCGGGGATGCCATCGAAACCTGGCTCAAGCGCCAATCCGCCGGGGTCGGCCTGGCACTGCAGGACGCAACGCGCGAGGGCCAATGGCTGGCCGCGGGGCCGATCAGGCCCGGAGTGCGGATCCACGCGAACGACAAGTTCTTCAGAATCGGCAACGCGGCCGGCGAAGCCCATCCGATCCTGGGCGAAGGCATCAGCATGGCGCTGCAATCGGCGGCGCTTCTGTGCAGGCACCTGCTGGGCGATCGGCCAGGCGCCAGGGTGCCGGGCGACGTGCCGCACTACGAACTGCAGCGAAGCTACCAGTTCGACTGGCATCGGCGCTTCGATTCGCGCCTGCGTATTGCCGCGACGTTCGCGCAGGTGGCGATGCATCCGTGGTCGGCCGCCGGATTGATCTCCCTGGCCGGCCACTGGCCGGGCTTGCTCACACGCGGTGCACGCTGGGGCGGCAAGGTGTGCACGGCAGCGACACCCGCGCAGTTGCAACGGCGGGAACCGGCGTCCGCCCGGCACCCGCAGTACGCGGCCCCTGCGCCACTTGCAACGTACCAGCCGCTTCCCACCACCAAGACAGGAAAAGCATGAAAACAACTTTCGAGCGCCTGGGCGCCGTCCTTGCGAAGAACCACAAAGTGTCCCCCGAACAACTCACCCTTGATGCGCCGCTCGAGACACTGGGCATCGATTCGCTCGGCAGTCTCGAACTGTTCTGGAACATCGAGGAAGAGTTCAAGATCAGCCTGCCGAACCAGCCGGTCGCCCTGCCCACGGTCCGCCATGTGGTTCAGTACGTCGACGCGTTGGTCAGCGCGCAAGCGGTCGATCCGGCCGCTGGCGAAAGCGCGCCTGCCGCCCCCACGGCCGCCACATGAGGCGGGTTGCGGTCAGCGGTATCGGAGTGATTTCCCCGCTCGGCAACAGTGCAGGTGAATTGTTCGACAATGCGCGCGCCGGCCGCTCCGGAATTCAACGGCTCACGCACCCGTTCGCCGCACGCCTGGCCGCCCCTCTGGCTGCCACCGCCCGCTTCGATGAAAGCATGCATGTCGACGACACCCGGCCGCGCATGCAGGACCGCTTCAGCCTTTTCGCACTGCATGCCGCGAACCAGGCCGTACGCGAATCACACGGCGCCTTGAGCGAGACCGACCGCAACCGCGCCGGCGTGTTCGTCGGCACCGGCATGGGCGGCATCCACTCGATGGATGAGGGCTACAAGTCGCTGTATGAAGATGCCTCGGACCGGATCAAACCGTTCACCATCCTGATGGGCATGCACAACGCCGCCGCGGCATGGATCGGCATGGAGCATCGGATGCGCGGCCCGAACATAACCTACTCGACAGCATGCTCGTCGTCTGCGGTGGCGATCGGCGAGGCATGGATGCGGGTGGCCTGCGGACAACTCGACGTGGCGATTGCCGGCGGCGCCGAAGCGCCGCTGTCCTGTGGTTCGCTGAAGGCCTGGGAGGCGCTGCGCACCCTGGCAAGCATCGACGCCGCGGATCCCTCGACCTCGTGCCGGCCGTTTTCGCGCGATCGCAGCGGCATGGTGCTCGGCGAAGGCGCGGCCATGCTGGTGATCGAACCGTGGGAACGGGCGCTTGCCCGCGGCGCGGCGATTCACGGCGAGATTGCCGGCTACGGCCTGTCCAACGATGCCAGCCACATCACCCGCCCCAGCGCGGAAGGGCAGGCGACGGCCATGCGTGCCGCCTTGCAGGCGGCCGAGATCGACCCGGCGGCAGTCGATGCGATCAACGCCCACGGAACCGGCACAGCGGCCAACGATGTCACCGAGACGGTCGCCATCAAGGCGGTTTTCGGAGACCGCGCCGCACGCATCCCGATCAGCGCGACGAAGGCGATGCACGGCCATCTGCTGGGTGCCGCCGGAGCGCTGGAGTGCGTGCTGGCACTGCTGGCGATGCGCCACGCCGTGGCCCTGCCGACCATGCATCTGCGCACGCCGGACCCGCAGTGCGACCTCGACTATGTGCCGAATGCGAGTCGCGACAATGTCGCGGCGCGCACCATGCTCTCGAATTCGTTCGCCTTCGGTGGCACCAACGCGGTGTTGGTGTTGCGCGCCGGCGCCTGACCGCGGGCCGACATTGCAAACCGGCGACGCAGCCGATGCGAAGCGGCGGCTGAAAGCGCTCGGTGTGGCGTTCGTGTTCCGACGGTCCATTCCCTCAAGACCGCATGACGCAGGCAACACGACGCTCGACGGTGTTCGGTGGATCCTGCGCGGATTGCGTTCGGTAACGCACAGCAACCAAGCGGGATTGGTTTCATTCTCCACCTGCGCTCGCGTGCACGAAATTCGCACGATTCGAAGTGCTACCGCCGCATCCACAAACTTGTAAGGACAGAGATATGGACCAGACACAATCGCAAGCAGCAACCGCACTCTCGGACGCTGAAGCAAATCGCGATCCGCTCAGCGGCGCACCCGGCGCGCACCCATTGGGTACCGGGATCGGCGCAGCGTTAGGTGGTGCCGCCGCCGGCGCGGCGGCAGGAACCGTGGTCGGACCGCTGGGTACGATCGTCGGCGCGGCGGCGGGCGCGATCGTCGGTGGCCTCGCGGGAAAAGGCGTGGCCGAGTCGATCGACCCGACGCGGGAAGTGGCGTATTGGCGCGAGAATTTCAGGTCGCGACCCTACTCCAATGGTGGTGCCAGCTTCGACGACTATGAGCCGGCCTACGGGTATGGCGTCGCGTCGTACTCAAAGTATCATGGCCGCAGCTTTGATGAAGTGGAAACCGACCTGTCACGCGGGTGGGAAGGTTCCCGCGGTACATCGAAACTGGGTTGGGACAGCGCGCGGATCGCCATCCGCGACGCCTGGGACCGGGTCGCGGGTTCAGGTGCACGTTCATCCAACGCAAGATAGCGCCGCGGACAGCCCCGATTGGCAGTCCAACTTGCGAATCGGCGGCTGGAGCGCACTTTTTCAATTCCCTCAGACCCATCGATGCCTCTAGGGAACCAGACTGATCAGGCGCTGCTCGGTCTGGGTGCCTGGTTGCGCGACATCGGCTATCGATTCACGGCGGTGACCCCCAGTACGCATTCGATCGTCAACTCGCGTCCGGAATCTCGCATCGCGCGCGCGCTTGAAGACATATTCGGGTGGAGTCGCCCGTTCCCCCGCGCGCTGTTGCCGCAACGGGCACTGACGTTGCTCGAACAAGGAGACGCCCTGTCACACGAGGGCGACCTGCTTAGAAGCAAAGTGCGCTTCTCGACGCTCGGCGACCTGCTATTCATGCATTCCGCGTTTCCCACCAACGATGGCGACTCGGTCTTCTTCGGCCCCGATACATACCGCTTTGCGCGTTTCATCGAACAGGCGCTCGGCCGCCTCCGCTTCGCAGCCGGGGCCACCACTGTATTCGACATCGGATGCGGCACCGGCGCCGGGGGAATGTTCGCAAGAACCCGGTTACCCGGAGGATGCAAACTGGTGCTGGCGGACATCAGCTGCAAGGCGCTGCGCTACGCATGGGTCAACGCCAGGCTGTCGCGCAACACCACCGTCACGTTTCAGCAAAGCGACCTGTACCAGGCCATCCCGGGAACCGCCGACTTGATCATCGCCAATCCACCGTACCTGGTCGACACCGACGCGCGCGTCTATCGCCATGGCGGCGGCGCACTTGGCTCCGACCTCTCCGTGCGGATAGTGCGCGAGGGCTTGCCCAAGCTGCGGCCCGGCGGTGCGCTGGTTCTGTACACCGGCGCCCCGATGGTGGCCGGTGTCGATGCGCTGCAGGCCGAACTGACCCGCGAAGCCGGGGCGGCGGATTGCGCCATTACCTATGAGGAACTGGATCCCGACGTATTCGGCGAGGAGCTGCATCGGCCTCCATACGCGTTGGTCGACCGGATCGCGGCGATCGGTGCGGTGATCCGGAAATCGAAGCTGTCGTGAACGCGCGCGGGTCGCACTTCCGCAGGCGTGCATGCACCATCGCAGGCTGCCGTGCTTGATTCCATGCCGCTGAGAATTCTCGGCATTGGCGAATCCTGCGATCTGGGCGAGATGTACTTTCGCCTGGCCGCCGCTGGACATGAGGTGCGCGTGTTCGTCGAAAGCAGCGACGCGCATGATGTTTTCGGCGGCATGCTCGACCGGGTTGAGCACTGGCAGAACGAACTCGCATGGATACGTCAGGCCGGAACCCGCGGCGTCATCGTTTTCGAATCCGCATTGAAGGGCGACCTGCAGGACAGTCTGCGGCGCGACGCTTACCAGGTCATCGGTGGCAGCGCCTACGGCGACCGGCTGGAGGGCGACCGCGAGTTCGGACAACAGGCCTTGCGCGAACTGGGTCTACCTACGGCCGGCACGCACTGCTTCAGCGCGGCCTTAAGCGCGATCGACTTCGTGCGCGCCAACCCGGCGCGCTATGTGCTCAAGTACAACGGCGCCGATTCCGCCCGCACCCGCAACTATGTGGGCGAGATGGACGACGGCACGGACATCATCGCCCTGCTGGCTGTTCGCGGCGACCGCGAGGCCGGCAACGCGCCATCCGACTTCGTCCTGATGGAGCATTTGCAGGGGGTCGAAATCGGCGTCGGCGCCTACTTCAACGGCGAGCATTTTCTGCGTCCTGCCTGCCTGGATTGGGAACACAAGCGTTTCTTTCCAGGCGATCTCGGCGAATTGACCGGCGAAATGGGCACCGTGGTGACCTATCGCGGCGCGGACACGATATTCGAAGCCACCCTGGCGCGAATGGCCGACAAGCTGCGCGCCGGCGGCTATTGCGGCTACATCAATCTCAACCTGATCGCCAACCAGGCGGGTCTGTGGCCGCTTGAGTTCACCAGCCGATTCGGCTATCCGGGTTATGCGATCTGCGCGGCGCTGCAGCTGGAAAGCTGGGACGGCATTTTCATGAAAATGCTGGGTCGCAGCGCCCGCGCCATCGACACCCGCGCCGGCTACGCGGTCGGGGTCGTATTGAGCGTGCCGCCGTTTCCGTACAACCATGGTTACGCTGAACTTTCCAAAGGCGTGCCGCTGTGTTTTCGCGCGCCGATGACAAGCGCAGAGCGCAGTCACCTGCACCTGTGCGAAGTGGCGAGCGTGCGCGGACAACTGGTGGCCAGCGGCAGTACCGGCTGCATCGGCGTCGCAACCGGTGCCGGTGATTCGCTTGAGGCGGCGCGGCAAGGCGCCCTGGCCGTGGCCCGGCAGGTGGTCACGCCAAATCTGCGCTATCGCAACGACATCGGGCAAAAGCTGATCGACGGCGATTTCTCGACCCTGCGCAAGCTCGGTTATCTCCCGGCGACGCTGGCCCTGTGATGCCGGGCCCGGCTGCGCCGCGCCAGCAGCGCACACCGCCATCCGCCGCGCACTGCTGAATCAATGCGTGACCAGCAAGGGGTGTTCAAGAAAAAAGCGCAGCATTTCACGCGAAGCATCGGGCCCACTGCCGTCGGTGTATGAACCCCTGGCATCGCCCCCCGACCAGGCATGCCCGGCGCCATGCACCAGCCAGTGCTCGGCAAGCGCTGCGCCACTTCCGCCGGCGTGGGTTGATCGGGTGTAGCGGCGTCCCTGCCCGCTCACCCCTTGCTCGACCCGCGGACTGGCCGCCTGGCCGGTGTGCGGGCCGCCTGCCGGCATCGCGCTGTCGAGCGCCGCGGCGATCACTTGTTCACCGTTGCGCGGATGCACGGTACGGTCGGCGTCGCCATGGAACACGATGGTCGGCAAGGCCATCGGGCGCCGCGCTTCATGCGGCGGCGCGAAACCGACCCGCCGCCCGCGGCTGACCCTGGCCGCGCCGGGTGTGCCGCTTTTCATCACCATCAGCGCTTCGCCGACGTCGCCGGCGGCGCCGCATGGCAAGCCCGAATGCACGCCGACGGCCGCAAAGATTTCCGGGTAGGCGGCGGCGACGATCGCCGCCATCGCCCCACCCGCCGACAGGCCGGCGATGTAAACCCTGCGCGGGTCGATGCCATGCAAAGCCATCACCGAACGCACCATGCCGGCCAGCACGGCGGGTTCGCCGGCATCGCGCCCCTGATGCTCCTGACTGAACCAGTTCCAGCAGCGCGACGGGTTGGCGCTGCGCGATTGCGCCGGATAAAGCACGAAGAATTCCTGTTCGCGTGCCAGTGCGTTCATCCCGGTGCCGGTGGCGAAATCGTCCGGGTCCTGGGTGCAGCCGTGCAGCATCACCACCAGCGGGCGTGCGCGGCCAGCCGCGCCGGGCGGCACATAAAGTTTGAAGGCGCGCGTAGCGGACGCATGGGTATGTGAACCGGTGGTGAAGCTGTCCTCAACCGTCGAGGTCCGGTTCTCCGCGTGCGCCGCGGGCGTCCCCGCAGGGGACGCTGCGGGCGTCTCGAACCCCGCACGTCCGGCCGCATGCGGCAGGTCAAGAACCGCTGTGAGGGCTTTCGATTCAAGCGCCTGGCCGGAAAACGGCGAATCATGGTTCTGCCGCGCGCTGTCCACGCCACTACCGAGTGCGCGCTGAATCGCGGCAGTCGCTTCGGTCAATTTTCCGGATTGCGTAAGTCGCGTGGCCTCGCGCATCAGCCGCGTCAGATGATCATTCATTGATGGGTGGTCTTTCGGTGGTGAGGGTGGTCAGAGCATGCGCGAAGACAAGGCGGCCTTCACTTGCGGGCTGGCGTGCAGCGCACCCAGCACCTGCAGCGACTCGATGGTGGCCAGGGCCAACTCCGGTGTCACGTCGTCGGCGATGCTGGCCAGACCGAGCACGCGGATTTGCAAGGTCTGCCGCGCCGCCCGCACCGCTTGCAAGTCGGCGGCGCTCAGATGCTGCAGGCCCAGCACCAGCATCTTGCGCGCCGCCAACTGCTTTACCGCCTCGGCATGGAGACCCAGCTGATTGCGGATCGCGGTGCGAATGAAGTCGCTGCGGTTGGCGAAGTAATGCTCGGCTACCAGCAAGTCGATCTGCCCGAGGTCGACAAAACCCACATTGATGGTGAGCTTTTCAGATTCCGCAAGCTTGGGTTTGGCGAGCGCGCTGCCGGGGTTCTTGCCGGCGATATTCGGGTTGGCGAGTTTCGGGTTGGCGAGTTTCGGGCTGGCGAGTTTCGGCATTCCGACATCCTAGCACCATCCACCTGGATGGTATATGGATGTTTTACAAATACCGCGCCGCGCAGCGCCCGCGCCTGTTTCGCGACCGCAACTTACGTCATCGCATGGATCGGGCTGGCCTGGGCACCGAGCGCGAACTGTGCCCGGTAGCGCGCATAGCAGCGCGCACCGCTGGTCAGGCGCAGCAACGCCCCCTCGGCGATCGGACCGGCCGATTCCGGATGCGCGACCACCAGGGAATGGATCACCTCCGCATTCCAGGCTTTTGAATGCTTGATATCCAAGCCGGCATGCACCTGAAAATATTTTCTCGCCGCGGCCGGCGCGGCCAGGCGCAACAAGCCCTGATTGACCAGTGTGACCCGCCCCGGGGCGGTCATTTGGGATCATCCAGTGCGTGTGCAAGCACGTCGGTGCGCCAGGCAACCCAACACACAGCTCTGGCACCGGCGTGGCACCGCGCGCCCGTACCTGACGCACAGTGACGCAAGAACCATCGCGTCAACCGGCGCACCTCATGCGCAGGTCAGAAGCGATCAAGCGCAGAATGACCGGCGGCGCTGGCCACCGCGCTGACCAGGCTGCCCCAGGCCATGTCGATCAAGGACAACCCAAGCGGCCAGCCCTTGAGCGTGGCCAGGTTGGTGAGGTCGTAGGTGGCATAGGCGAAGAAACCGAACAATGCGCCGGTGGCAAGCGTTCTGCCCCAGCCCGCGCCTGCGCTCGGCACCACCGCGAACAGCAGCAACCCGAGCGGAAACAGCAGGTAGAAAACCAGCGCAGCGGCAAGGTTCGGCTGCACTGCCATCAGGTGCCCGATGCCGGCCTGGTACAACGGCCGGGCGATCACGCCGATCCACAACAGGTCGATCGCCAGTAGCGTAACCAGGGTGGCTGCATAGCTTGCGAGGTATTTGGTCATTGGTGGCAATGTTGAAGCGGGTCGGTGCGGGAGGGCGCCGGTTGGTGCCGGTTGGTGCCGGTTGGTGCCGGTTGGCGCCGGTTGGTGCCGGTTGGTGCCGATTGGTGCTGATTGGTGCGAGTCGGTGCGACGACAGCGAAACGCGACCGCCGGCGATCAGTCCGGCGCACGCGATTGTGCCTCAGGGCAGCGCGCTTAAGCGCCAGATGACATTGCCGACATCATCGGCGACCAGCAAGGCGCCTTGGCGGTCGAGCGCCACGCCCACCGGGCGGCCGCGCGCCTGACCCTGGGCGTCGAGGAAACCGCCCAGCACCTCCTGCGGCGCGCCGGCGGCCGGCCTGCCGCCTGCGAAGGGCACGAACACCACCTTGTAGCCGCTGTGCGGGCGCCGGTTCCACGAGCCGTGCTGGCCGATGAACATGCCGTCGGCGAAGCGTGCCGGCAGGCGGTTGCCATCAGCCGCGGCGAGGCCGAGCGATGCGGTGTGCGGCCCCAGCGCGTAATCGGGCACCAGCGCGCCTTTGACCATCTCGGGCCGCTGCGGGCTCACGCGCTGATCGACGTGGTCGCCGAAGTAGCTCCACGGCCAACCGTAGAAGCCGCCGTCACGCACCGCTGTCATGTAGTCGGGCACCAGGTCGCTGCCGAGTTCGTCGCGCTCGTTGACCACCGTCCACAGCGCGCCGGACCGCGGCTCCCAGGCCATGCCGTTCGGGTTGCGCAGGCCGGAAGCGAAGATTCGATGCGTGCCGCTGGCGAGGTCGATTTCGCGGATCGCGGCGCGCCCGTCTTCGACCGCCATGCCGCGCTCGGCGACGTTGCTGTTGGAACCGACGGTGACATAGAGCTTTGTGCCATCGCGGCTGGCGATCAGGCTCTTGGTCCAGTGGTGGTTGATCGGGCCGGCCGGCAGATCGATGACCTTGACACCCGGGCCGTCGATGCGGGTGGCACCGCTTGCATAGGGAAAGCGCAGCACGGCATCGGTATTGGCGACGTACAGGTGGGCGCCGACCTGTGCCATGCCGAACGGTGAATTGAGCCCTGCGAGCAGCACCGTGCGCAGGTCGGCGATACCGTCGCCGTCGCTGTCGCGCAACAGCGTGATGCGATTGGCGCTGGGCACGGCGGCACCGGCACGGCGCATCACCTGGCGCATGATCCAGCCCCTGATGCCGGCGGAATCTTCCGGCTTGGCCGGTGCGTTGCTCTCCGCCACCAGCACATCGCCATTCGGCAATACATGCAGCCAGCGCGGATGATCAAGCCCGGTGGCGAAGGCGCGCACCTGCATGCCGGACGCCGCCAGCGGCGTCGCCCCGGCCGGCCAGCCGATGGCTGGCGCGATATGCACCGTTGGAATCAGGGTCGGGTTCGGCAGCGGCAAGCGTGGGGTGGCGCCGCTGCCGGCCTCGACCGGCAAGGTCGCGACCTCGCCGCAGGCGCCGAGCGCCGCCAGCAATGCACAGACCGGCAGCAGCAGCGGCCATCGCCACCGCCACTGCGGCCCGTGTGACGTTACTGCCGTCAAATCCTGCCCATCAGCAGCAGCACCACGACGATCACCAGCACCAGGCCCAAACCGCCGCTCGGGCCATAGCCCCATCCGCGACTGTGCGGCCAGGTCGGGATCACACCCACCAGCAGCAACACCAATACGATCAGTAAAATCAATCCGAGGCTCATGTTGTTCTCCTTGAGTTGTGCGCGCAGCAGATGCGCGCGTCACCCATGCACACTAGACCGCAACGGGCGAACGCTCCGTTCGCTATCGCACAGTTCCGGCAGGCGATACCAGCGGCACGGCGCCGGGCGGCGCCGCATCGGAGTACGGCCCGAGCATCCGCGAAGGATCGACCCAGGCGTCGAACTGTTCGGCGCTGACCGTGCCCAGCGCCAGCGCCGCATCACGCAGACTGCCGCCCTGCTCATGCGCCTGTTTGGCGATCTGCGCGGCGCGGTCGTAGCCGATGTGCGGCGCCAGCGCGGTCACCAGCATCAGCGAGCTCCGCAGCAATTGCCCGACCCGGTCGTGATTGACCCGGATGCCGGCCACGCAATGGCGCGTGAAGCTCTGCATGCTGTCGGCCAGCAGCGTGACGCTGTCGAGGGTATCGAGCGCGATCAGCGGCTGGTAGGTATTGAGCTCGAACTGTCCCTGGCTGGCGGCGAAGCCGATCGCGGTGTCGTGGCCCATTACCTGGGCACACACCATCGCCATCGCTTCGATCTGGGTCGGATTGACCTTGCCGGGCATGATCGAGCTGCCGGGCTCGTTTTCCGGCAAATGCAGTTCACCCAAGCCGGCGCGCGGGCCGCTGCCCATCAGGCGGATGTCGTTGCCGATCTTGGTCAGCGCGATCGCCAGCATGCGCAGGCCGGCATGAAACGCCACCAGCGGTTCCTGGCCGGCCTGGGCGGCGAACAGGTTGCCGGCTTGCGTGAAGGGCAGGTCGAGTTGATGGGCCAAGAGCGCCGCCACCCGCGGGCCGAACTGCGCATGGGTGTTTTGCCCGGTGCCGACCGCGGTGCCGCCGATGGCCAGGGTATGCACCGCGCCAAGCGCGTGCCGCAGGCTCGCCTCGCACAACGCAAGCTGGGCCGCATAGCCGCCGAACTCCTGGCCCAGGGTCAAGGGCGTCGCGTCCTGCAGATGGGTGCGACCGATCTTGATCACGCTCTTGAAAGCCTGCGCCTTGGACTCCAGGGCGCGCTGCAATTCGTCTTGCGCGGGAAGCAGCGCATGCCGGGCCTGGGTGGCCACCGCGATGTGCAGCGCGCTGGGAAACACATCGTTGCTCGACTGCCCCAGATTGACCTCGTCGTTGGCGTGAATCCGCCGGCTGCCGCCAGCGGCGCGCTCCAGCGCACGCGACGCCAGGGTGGCCACCACTTCATTGACATTCATGTTGCTCTGGGTGCCGGAACCGGTCTGCCATACCGACAGCGGGAACTCGTCGTCGAACCCGCCGACCGCCACCTGCCAGGCGGCGTCCGCGATCGCCGTCGCGCGGGCCGGATCGAGCAACCCGAGATCGCGGTTGACGCAGGCCGCCGCCCACTTGATCCAGGCCAGCGCATGCACCACTGCCAAGGGCATGCGCTCGTGGCCGATGTTGAAAAAATGCAGGCTGCGCGCGGTCTGCGCACCCCACAGCGCGGCCGCCGGCACCTCGATGGCGCCGAACGCATCGCTTTCCTGGCGCGTTTTCGGGTTGCGCCTGATCCGCGCCACGCTCGCCGCCATCTCAGGCCTGCGCCATCGAATGCAAGGGCCTGGACAAGCGGGTCAGGTTGTCATGACTGCCCAGGCCCACCGGTTTGCCGGCCGCCACCGAGGCCGCCATCGCCAGCATGCGCACCATCTGGTTGTGCGGCGCGTCCCAGTATTCGGCCGCTTCCGGCATGAATTTCAGGAGCCCGAGATGCGGCGATTCGGGACCGTCGGGAAACCACGGCCGGGCCAGCGCCGTCCACAGGCGCTTGATGCGGGTGCGGTCCATGTGGATCTCGCCGTGCCCGGACAGCGAAATGTAGCTCGCGTGCTGCGCATCGGAAAAACTCAGGTTGAGGTTGCGCAGTTCCTGCACTTTCGACGAACGCAGGTCGGTGAAGAACCAGAGTGCGCCAGCGTCGTCCATTTCGAGCGGCACCATCGGCCGGCTGGCCAGCGTGCCGTCGGCGTCGAAGGTGGTCAGCATCGCCACGGCGATCGGTTCGATCAGGCTGCACAGCGCGGCCAGATCGGTACTTGCCTGGGGTTGGGTTTTCATCGTTGTCTCCAATTGGGTGAAAAAGACGCCTGCCCCGCTGGCGGGACCGGCCGCTTTCGAACATAAGGTCGCCATCTGCCGGCGGGCTGCGCCAGGCGGTCGGCGACCACCGCCAGCACGGCGCGGTTCCAGCCCATGCCGGTGTGGCTGCCGCCGATCTCGACATCCTCGACCTCGGGCGCGGCTTCCGCATGCAGGCAGGTCTGCCAGGCGACGATGCCGTCGGCACGGCTGTAGATCGAGGTGGTCGGCAGCGGCGGCGGCGTGCGCAGGCGCGCGCTCAGGGCCGGGTCGAACTGCAATTCGGTGCCGCTCAAAAGGCGGAACACCCAGCCGACGTTGGTGTGGTCGGCTTGCGCATTGAAAGGGGTGCCGAAGGTGATCACCTGGCGCACCAGATGCGGCTTGAGTTTCGCCAGTTCGCGCGCATACAGGCCGCCCAGGCTCCAGCCGATCAGGGTCGCGGTCTGCGCGAACGGCGCGAGCAGCGTGTCGAGGTGGGCGGCCAAGTCGGACAACCAGAGTTCGAAGTCGCCATGCGGCCCGGTGTTGTAGCCGCGCCCCCAGCCAAGCGCGTTGTAGCCCAGCGCCCGACAGCGATCGCGCAGCGGCGCCAGCGCTTGGTCGTTGGTGCCCAGGCCGGGAAACAGGATCACCGGGTGGCCGTCGCCGCGCGCTTCTTCGACGTGGCCTGCAACCCTGTGCGCAAGGTACTCGCGTGCCGCGCGCCACGGCTCGCTGCCCAGCAACAGCAGACCGGGGCGTTTGACCGGCGCGGCGCTGCGCTCATCGATCATTGGACTGCCCTCATGTCAATGCGTGGCGTTGTCGGCGCGGGCGGCCGGGCGCTCTGGCACTGTTCGGGCGAACGGACGCTCCGTTCGGGCGACCGGGCGGGCGCGCTCATGCCGCACCGATCGCACGGCGCCAACAAGCCATCAGGAAACAGGAATCAGACATGGTCAATGCCGGTGGGTAGGTGCAGGGCGCATGGTGCGCCCGCCAATGCCGCCTGACTGTGTGGCAGCGTACGCAAGCGCAAGCCGCGCTGCCTGACGAGCGGCGCGGCGGCGTCCGGCGCCGCCGGCGTCGTGCCATGCCGCCTCTCCGTGCGGCAGCAGACAGACAGCCGGTGTCGCTATGCGCAGTCTCGGCATCCCGCGCCGAGCGCACTGCCGCACCTGCCGATGGAGCACGCATGATCGAAATCCGCACGGGCCAGGCGCCCGCCCCGCTCGCTCGCCAACCGTTCGGCGAGCGCTTTCGCGCCTCGTTCGTCGATCCGGCGTTCCGCATGGAAGATGCGGCGATCGCCCGCCTGGAGGAGCTCGCCTGGCAGGCCTACAGCGAGGGCCGCAAGGCGCCGTTCACGCAGAAAGCCGGCGCCGGCTATGCCGACCCGGAGTACCAACTGTCGACCGAATGGGTGGCGACCAAACGGCGCATCGACCAAGCGCAACTGCGCCAGGCCGACCCGGCGACGCAGTCGCGCGTGCTGCTGGTGTGCGGCTCGGCGCGCAACGATGGCACCTGCCCGGGTGAAATGTCGAAAACCTTCCGCCTGCTCGGCCTGGCGCGCGAAGTGCTCGATGAAGCGGGTATCGCCGTCGACCTGCTCGACCTGAGTCTGCTCACTTCGGAATATGCGCTGGCGATCCATCCCTGCAAGGGCTGCGCCTCGACCGCCATGCCGCTGTGCCACTGGCCCTGCAGTTGCTACCCGAACCACGCGCTCAACCAGACCAATGACTGGATGGCGGAAATCTACGAACGCTGGACCGCCGCCCACGCGGTGATCATCGCCTCACCGGTGTACTGGTACCAGAGCCCGAGCCCGTTGAAGCTGATGATCGATCGCCTGGTATGCGCCGACGGCGGCAACCCCGACCCGACCGCGACCGGCGGCAAGAAAGCCGCGCTTGCCAAGACCATCGAGATGGCCGGCTGGGACTACCCGCAGCATCTGGCGGGCCGGGCCTACGGTCTGGTGATTCACGGCGATGTCGCCGGCATTGAAGGCTCGCGCCGCGGCCTCTCCGACTGGCTCGACTGGATGGGCCTGATCGACGCCGGCGCGCAGGCGCGGCTGGATCGCTACATCGGTTACTTCGAACCTTATGCCAGCAGCCACGAAGCACTCGACCGCGATCAGGCGGTGCAGGAAGAAACCCGCAATGTGGCGCGCGCGGTGGTCAAGGCGGTGCACGAACTGCGCAGCGGCCGCCTGCAGGCGGTGCAGGCAAGCTTGCCGCGCCCGCGACCGAAGTAGGCTCGACCCGGCGTGCCGGTTGCCGCCGGCAGCGGGTCGAACCCGAGCAACGTCTGTTTGCCGGTGCTACAACCCGGCTTGGCGGTACAGGTCCTTGACCATGCCGTAACACCCGCACGCCGCCGCCGTCAGGCCCGGCCGGTCGAGGATGGTGATGGTGCCGCGACGGTAGTCGATCAGATTGCGTTGCTGCAAGGCGCGTGCCGCCGCCGTCACCCCGACCCGGCGCACGCCGAGCATGCGCGCCAGGAATTCCTGGGTCAGCAGAAACTGGTTGCTGCCGACCCGGTCGCGGGTCATCAACAACCAGCGCGCCAGACGCTGCGGCACCACGTGGAAGCGATTGCATGCCGCGGTCTGCGCCACCTGGGTCATCAGCACATGGGTGAAGCGGAACAACTGGCGTTGCAAGGCCGGGCCGGCCGCGAACTCGCGCCGCAGGTCGGTGGTTTTCATGCGCATCGCGGTGCCGGCGCCCTGCACCACCGCCAGAAACGGCGACACCGCGATGCCCAGCACCACCGGCACCCCGACCATGCCTTCGGCACCGACCAGGCCGACCTCGGCCGCCCGCCCGCCATCCACCGAGGAGAGCAGCGAGACCAGGCAGTCATCCGGGAAGTAGACATGGCGGATCCGCGCGCCCGCTTCGTAGAGCACGTCGCCAAACGCCAGGGTGACCGGTTCAAGCGCGCCCGCGAGCGCGCGATATTCGCGCGCCGGCAACGCCGCGAGCAGGCGATTGCGAACTGCGAGTTTTGTTGTTGCCGACATGACATTCCTTCAAGGTACCGTTGCCGCAAGCCGCAGGTGACAAGCCGCGAGCAGAAATCACCCGGCCGCAGCGGACTCGCATCGAACACAGCGAATGCATTTGGCAGGGGATACCTTGAAGTATAACTTTCATTTTAAAAACAATATCTTATGTTCTATTGCGAACATAATACTTTAACTATGTTCGCTAGCGTACATTGCGCAATCAAACGGGTCATTGCACCGCGCCGCGCCCGGTGTGGCGCTGCGCGTGGGCATGCGCGGCGGCTGCCAATCGCGCGGCGCCAGCGCTACTGCAGCCATGCTTGTGCGGGCGTCCGACCGGCTCACGGCCGGCGCCGCAGGCCCGCACGCAGGCGCAAGGCATTGGCGATCACCGACACCGAGGCAAGGCTCATGGCCAGCGCCGCGATCATCGGCGAGGGCAGCC
>JANPGJ010000598.1:0-2454 GCA_031423955.1 Burkholderiales bacterium | reverse complement strand
GCGCCGCTGTCGATGCGGGCAAACGCGTCCAGCGCATCCTTGAGCATGCCGATGGCCATGTTGGCGGTGACATGAACATCGGAAAAGCCGAACAGGTTGACCACTCCCTGGTCATGCATCTGCGCGGCGATGCGGCCGATCTTGGCGGCCTCGTCGCCGACCCGTTCGAGGTCGGTGGTGATCTTGATCACCGCCATGATCAGGCGCAGGTCGCCGGCGGTCGGCTGGCGCCGCGCGATCAGGTGCGTGCAGCGGTCGTCGAGTTCGATCTCCAGCATGTTGATCGAGTCCTCGACCGCCTTGATCTGCTCGGCCAGCTTGCGGTCGGCGCCGGTATAAACGGCAATCGCGTTGCGCAACTGTTCCTCGACCATGCCGCCCATTTGCAACAGCCGGCTGCGCACGACCTCGAGGTCGGCGTCGAACTGCGATGAGATGTGGACTTTTTCCATGGCTTAGCCGAACTTTCCGGTGATGTAATCCTCGGTGCGCTTGTCGCGCGGCTTGATGAAGATGTCGTCGGTCTTGCCGTATTCGATCATTTCGCCTAGATACATGTAGGCGGTGAAATCGGACACCCGCGCGGCCTGCTGCATGCTGTGGGTGACGATCAGGATCGTCACCTTGCCGCGCAGGGTATCGATCAGTTCCTCGATGCTGGCGGTGGCGATCGGATCAAGCGCCGAGGTCGGCTCATCGAACAGGATCATCTCGGGGTCGGTGGCCAGGCAGCGCGCGATGCACAGGCGCTGTTGCTGCCCGCCGGACAGGTTGTAGGCCGGCTCATGCAGGCGGTCCTTGGCCTCGTTCCACAGGGCCGCGCCATGGAGCGCCTGCTCGACTTTTTCCTCCAGCACCGAGCGCTTGCTTTCGCCACGCACGCGCAGGCCGTAGGCGACATTCTCGAAAATCGATTTCGGGAACGGGTTCGGCTTCTGGAACACCATGCCGACCCGCATCCGCACTTCGATCGGATCGACCGTGGCCGACAGCAGATTGGTGTTGTCCGGATGGAACACGATCTCGCCTTCGTATCGGTTGCCCGGATACAGGTCGTGCATGCGGTTGAAGCTGCGCAGGTAGGTGGACTTGCCGCAACCCGAGGGGCCGATCAGTGCGGTGACACGGCCCTCCTCGATGCTCATGTTGATGTTCTTGAGCGCCTGGAAATTGCCGTAGAAGAAGTTGAAATTGCGGATGTCGGCCTTGATCGCCGCCGGTTTGGCGTCGGCCTTGAAGGCGGGTGGCACGGCCTGGGTCGTCGGAGTGTTCATGTCGGTTACCACTTGATGTTTTTGCGGAGTTTGTAGCGCAGCCAGATCGCCAGACCGTTCATTGCGAGCGTCATGAACACCAGCACGAAGCCGGCGGCGGCGGCGTTGATCTGGAACGCTTCTTCCGGGCGTGAGGTCCAGTTGAACATCTGGATCGGCATCACCGTGAATGGCGAGAACAGCCAGTCGAACAGGCCGGCCGGCGGCTGGCCGGTGAATGGCATCGGTGGCAGGAACGCGATGAAGGTCAGCGCGCCGATGGTGATGATCGGTGCGGTTTCGCCGATCGCCCGTGCCATGCCGATGATCACGCCGGTGAGGATCCCGGGCGTCGAATAGGGCAGGATGTGATCGCGCACCGCCTGCCATTTGGTGGCGCCCAGGGCATAGGCGCCTTCACGAATCTGCCCCGGGATCGAGCGGATCGCTTCGCGGGTCGACACCACGATCACCGGCAGGATCAACAGCGCCAGTGCGAGACCAGCCGACAGGATGCTCTGGCCAAGATTGAACTGGTAAACGAACAGGCCCAGCGCGAGCAGGCCGTAGACGATCGACGGCACCCCTGCAAGGTTGCTGATGTTGATCTCGATAATGTCGGTGACCCAGTTCTTGCCGGCGTATTCTTCGAGGTACAGGCCGGCGGCGACGCCGACCGGGATCGCCGCCATCGCGGTGACCAGCATCACCAGCGCCGAGCCGACCCAGGCCGAGAGAATGCCGGCATTGGCCGCGCGACGTGACGGGAACTCGGTAAAGAAGCCCCAGTCGATGCGCGGAATGCCGCGCATGCCCATGTCGACCAGCAAGGCCAAGAGCGTAAGCAGGCCGACCAGCAGGCACAACAGGCCGAGAATGGCGAACATGTGATCGTAGCGCTTGTGCTTTTGCACCAGCGCGCGAATCGCAGCGGTATCGGTAGTGGTCATGGCAGCGGTGTCCGGTTCAATAAGCTTCGCGATAGCGCTTGCGCAGGAAATAGCCCAGCACATTGAACGACAAAGTCAGCAGAAACAGAGTCAGGCCGGCGGCGAAAATCGTCTGGTAGCCGATCGAACCATGCGGCAGGTCGCCCAGCGCCACCTGCACGATGTAAGCAGTGATGGTGGCGGCCGGTTCGGCGGGGTTCCAGGTCAGGTTGGGTTGCATACCAGCGGCCACGGCGACAATCATGGTTTCA
>JANPGJ010000597.1:0-2400 GCA_031423955.1 Burkholderiales bacterium | reverse complement strand
GTGAATGCGGTTGTTGCCGGCGCGCGTCAGGTCGCCGTCGGCAAAGGCATGGGCCCAGTCGATGTCAAACGAAAAGCCGCGCGGCGCCGTCACCCGCAGGCCGAAGCCGGCGCCGCGCAGGCGCCGCCACGACGGCGTCGGAAACACCGGCTCGAAGGTGCGCAGCGACACGCCTTCGAAAAAGGCAATCGCGTTGATCCGCGGCCCGCCATCGCCACCTATGCCTAAGCGCGGTGAGCGCGCCTCGAACGCGTAGCGCCAGGCGGCATCGCCGACCCGCTCGCTTTCAAGGTAGCCACGCACACTTTCGGCGCCGCCGGCGGCGAACTGCTCATTGCTGACCAAGGGGCCGGAGGCGAACTGCGCCTCCAGCTTGCCGCTCAGGTTCCAGCGATTGATCGTCTCGGTGTGCCTGGCGCCGATGCGCACGGCCAGGAAGTCAGCACCCGCACCAACGCGCTTGGCGGCGAACTCGCTGTCGCGATTGCCGAATACACCCTTCAAGCCAAGCGCGCCGGTGGCCTCGATCGCGGTACTGCTGCCGCTACCCAGCCAGGTGCCGTTGTAGGCCGCCACCAGTGGCGCATAGCTGATCGGCGCCGACACCTGGTCACCGCTGGCGGTGACCACGGTCGACTGCTTGACATCCTTGTAATCGATGCCCAGGCCGATCGAATGGCTGTAACCGCCGGCCGGCGGCAGCGGCATCGCATAGCGCGCGCCGAAAATGGTGGTGTTGCCGAGCAGGCCCAGACCGGGCGCGCCGGCGAGGGTCGCCAGCTTCGAACGCGACACCACGCTGTAGAAGGCGATCGCATCGCCATCGTTGCCGCGCGGCATCACATAGGTCAGCGCGGCCACCCGCACCTCGTCGGGCTTCTGCGGCGAAGTCTGCACGGTGGCGGCGAGACTATGACGGCGCTGGAACAGATTGTCGTAGCGAACGCTGCCGGACAGTCGCTGCGGCGTGGTGTTGGCGCTTTGCCGGTTGCTGAAATCGACACTGCCATGCAGGGGCAGGTTGTCGTCGACATCCAGCTGCACCGCCACCGTACCCGGCGCGCGACCGGGTTTGAGAATCGGCGTCGCCTTGAAATCCGGGCTGCGGTTGAGCGCCTCGAGTTCACGCTGCACCTGCGGGAAATACGGCACCCGACCTTCAGCCAGTTCCGGTACGCGCGCCTTGATCTCGCTGGTCAGGGTGTACTCGGCGCCCTTGACGCGCAGGCGGTCGATGGTGGCCTCGGTGACGCGCAGGGTCACGATGCCGGCCGCCACTTCCTGTTCCGGGATCGCCACCTGAACAGTCAGGTAGCCGCCGTCCTGATAGGCCTTTTCGAGCGCGGCACGCGCCGCCTCGACGTCCGACAACGATTTGTCCTCACCAAGAAACGGCAGCACCGCGCGTTCGATCGCGACGTTGCTCAAGGTGCTGTTGCCTTCGATGGCGAATTCGTAAATGTCGAATGAGGGTTGCGGCGGGTTGGCGGCAGCGTTCTGCGCTTGCGCTGGGAGGGCAACCAGCGTGGCAAGCAAGGCGAGCACGCGGAACAACCAGATGAAGCCGGCGCAAGATGAAAAATCGTGACTCATTTGATGACAGACTATGCGCGCGCAGTGCTTCAAGATCATGACCAAAGACGGAATGGACAACGCCGTTCGCACACAACGGCACTCACAAAAAGCGAAACGGCGATCCCCTCACGGGGACCGCCTTCAATCACCGGCGACCGGAGGGCTTGCGCACCCCGGCCGGCCATGGCTTACGGCAGCAGCGGACGTGCGTTGTTCGTCGCGCGGTTGGCACGCGCCTGCTTGTTGGCAGGCGAAGCCAGCGTCGAGTTGTACGCGTTCCACTCCAGGAAGGTGCGATCAAGATAGGCGAAACCGACCAGGTCGGACAGGCTCGACTGGCTGATCAGGTTCGCCATCTGGTCGCCCAGCGCGCCAGTACCGGGTTGCGAGAGCGCGGTGCGATAGGCCAGCTCGCTTTCGAAGGCGAACGGATAGGACGCCTTGGCGAACTGCTGGCGCTGCTTCGGATCGAACACCACCGTACCGGTGGCCAAATCCTGGGTGAAGGTCGGGCTGACGCTGTCAAGCTTCACGAATTTCCAGGTTTCGTTGCCGGCCGGCACATTCTCAAGCGACACGACCCCAAGACGATATTCCGCGCTCGGGTTAGTCGGTGCAACACCGTTCAGGCAGTCCTTGACGTTTTGCGTGCTTGAACCCAGGCTGTAGTTGGTGTCGCCGTTATTGGCCGACTCCGAATTCAGCGAACCGCCGAAACCCTGGGTGCCGATCGGGTTGTTGAGGAAGAAAATGTTCGATGCCGCCTGGGTGCCCGATGTATCGACGCGGCGGCACACTCTGATCAGCGTGGTGTCGGCCGGGTCG
>JANPGJ010000596.1:0-6434 GCA_031423955.1 Burkholderiales bacterium | reverse complement strand
GATCAACTCCTCGGCCAGCGCCGGGCCCGGCGTCATCCCCGGCACCACCTGCACCACCGCCTTGACTTCTTCGCCAAGGTCCGGATCGGGCACACCGAACACCGCGGCGTCCATCACCTTGGGGTGGGTGATCAGGAGGTTCTCGCATTCCTGCGGGTAAATGTTGACGCCGCCCGAGATGATCATGAAGGTGGCGCGGTCGGTGAGGTAGAGGAAGTTGTCGTCGTCGACATAGCCGACATCGCCCACCGTGCTCATGCTGCCGTCGGCCGAGCGGGTCTCGGCAGTCCGTGCCGGGTCGTTGAAGTAGACGAACGGTGTGGCGGTCTTGAACCAGATGGTACCGGGCACGCCGGCCGCGCACGGCAGCATGGCGTCGTCGAGCACATGCAGGTCGCCCAGCAGCACCCGCCCGACGCTGCCGCGATGGGCCAGCCATTCGGCGCTGTCGCAGGCGGTGAAGCCGAGGCCTTCGGTGGCGCCGTAATACTCGTGGATGATCGGTCCCCACCAGTCGATCATCGCTTCCTTCACCTGTGGCGGGCAGGGTGCGGCGGCGTGGATCGCGATTTGCAGCGACGACAGGTCGTAACGCTTGCGCACCGCTTCGGGCAGCTTCAGCATGCGTGAAAACATGGTGGGAACCAGTTGCGTGTGGCTGACCTTGTGCTGTTCCACCAGCGCGAGAAAATGCTCGGGGTCGAAACGTTCCATGATGATCACCGTCGCGCCGTGGCGGATCGCCAGATTCACCGCGGCCTGCGGCGCCGAGTGGTACAGCGGCGCTGGCGACAGGTAGACCATGCCTTCGCGATAGCGCCACAGTTTTTGCAGGAAGTCGAACAGCGGCAACTGCTGCGCCGGCGGGTTCTCCGGCAGCGGCCGCAGGATGCCTTTCGGGCGCCCGGTGGTGCCGGAGGAATACAGCATCGGCGTGCCCAGGCATTCATCGGCAATCGGCGCTGCCGGATACGGCGCCACCGCATCATCGAGATTGACGAAGCCATCGCCGGGCGCGCCGTCGACCACGATTTTCAGCGTGACGTTTGGGCAGTCGCGCAGCGCCGCCTGCGCCACCGCCAGGCGCGCGCTGGAGGTGATCAGCACGCGGGCCTCGCAGTTGTTGATGATGTAGGCCAGTTCTTCCGCGGTCAGGTAGGAATTGATGCAGGTGTAGTAGAGCCCGGCGCGTTCGCCGGCGCCGCAGACCTCCAGATAGCGGCTGTTGTTCTCCATGAAAATCGCATAGTGGTCGAGACGCAGAAGACCGTGCGCGCGCAACAGGTGCGCCAGGCGGTTGCTGCGCGCTTCCAGTTCGCCATAGGTGACGGTCTCGCCGGTCGCGGCCATGATGAAGGCCGGCTTGTCGGCGCTCTCGCTTGCATGCTTGCCCGGATACATGTCGATCTCCCGCCGATCAGATGATCTTGCTTGCGTGCCCCGCCCAATAGCGGTCGCGCAGCAGCCGTTTGTACAGCTTGCCGGTCGGGTGGCGCGGCAACTCGGCGGCGAAATCGACCGAGCGCGGGCATTTGATCGGCGACAGGCTGGCGCGGCAAAAGGCGATCAGTTCTTCTGCAAGTTCGTGCGCACGCGTGCCTTCGAGGTCGCGCGCATCGCGCGGCTGCACCACCGCCTTGACTTCCTCGCCGAAATCCTCGTTGGGCACGCCGATCACCGCGCAATCGAGCACTTTCGGATGGGTGATCAAAAGGTTCTCGGCTTCCTGCGGGTAGATGTTGACGCCGCCGGAGATGATCATGTGCGCCTTGCGGTCGGTGAGGAACAGGAAGCCCTCGGCATCGGCATAGCCGACATCGCCAAGGGTGGTCCAGCCATGCCGGTTGCGGCTGCCGGCGGTTTTCTCGGCATCGTTGTGATAGTTGAACGGGCGGCCATCGGCGAAGTACACGGTACCGGCGCTGCCGGTCGGTACCTCCACGCCCTCGTCGTCGCAGATTTTCAGCTTGCCGATGACCGCACGGCCCACCGTGCCGGGGTGCGCCAGCCAGTCCTTCGAGCCGACCAGGGTCATGCCGTTGCCCTCGGTACCGGCGTAGTACTCCCAGATCACCGGGCCCCACCATTCGATGATCTGCGACTTGACCGGAATCGGGCATGGCGCCGCGGCGTGGATGGCGACCTTGAGTGAACCCAGGTCGTAGCGCCTGCGCGCCTCCTCGGGCAGCTTGAGCATGCGCACGAACATGGTCGGCACCAGTTGGGTGTGCGTGACCCTGTGCTGTTCGACCAGTTGCAGGTAGCGCTCGGCATCGAAGTGTTCCATCACCACACAGGTGCCGCCCAGGCGCATCACCGACAGGCAGAAGCGCAATGGCGCGGCGTGGTACAGCGGCGCCGGCGACAGGTAGATGCTGTCCGCGCCGACGCCCCACAGGTTGATGCAGATGCCGAGCAGGGGATTGGGCGCATCGATGGCCGCGGATTCCGGCGGCACCCATACGCCCTTGGGGCGACCTGTGGTGCCGGAGGAATACAGCATGTCGCCGCCGGCGGTTTCGTCGGCGATGCGGTTCACCGGTTGCGGCGCCAGGGCGGTCTCGTAGGATTCGTACCCGGGCGCGGTGCCGTCGATCATCAGCCGTTTCACAAGCCCGGGCGTCTGCGTGAGCAACTGGTCGGCCAGCATGCCCATGGCGCGCGAGGTGATCAACAGTTTCGCTTCGCTGTTTTCGATGATGTAGGCGGCCTCACCCACGGTCAGGCGGCTGCTCATCGCGGTATAGATGATGCCGGCCCGGTGCGCGCCGAAACAGAGTTCGAAATAGCGCGCATGGTTCTCCAGCAGGATCGCGATATGGTCGCCTGCTACCAGGCCGATGCTGCGCAGCAGTTGCGCCACCTGGTTGGAGCGGTCTTCGAGTTGGGCGTAGGTAAGGCTCTCGCCACTGTCGGCCATCAGGAAGGCGGTCTTGTCCGGCTGCTTGCCGGCATGGATGTAGGGGTGCAACTTTGTCTCCGTTTCGCCTCTGGCGGGCGGATATGGTCAAGTCGAATCTTGGCGTATGTGGCACACCGCAGCCAACACGCGCATTCCGGCAGTCATGGAAACAGCAATTCGGCGGCTCGCTCGGTACATTGCGGCCGTTTCACCGTTTCGCCCGCCCAGTCCAGGTCCGGCAAAACGATCGCACGCCTTTTCTTCCTTGCTCCGGAGCCGGAGAATAGCGCAGGTACGGTCCGCAATGCTCGACCATCCGGATTGACAAGGATGAACCGGGCGCCTGGCCCGTCAAGCGCGTGCTCCGGGAGTAAACCGTGGCTTCGTCGCGATCCGGTCGATTGACCAGTTCGGTCGACGGCTGCGATACTGCCGCGCCACCTGCCTGATTCCTGATCCTCCGGAGACCCGATGCACATCGAGTTGCTGCGCGAAGGCCCGCTCGCCACCGTCCGCCTCAACCGCCCGGACGCCCTGAATGCCCTGTCCGAGCCGATGAAGGACGAACTGGGCGCGCTGTTCGCCGAGCTTGCGCGCGACCACGCCGTGCGCGCCGTGGTGCTGTGCGCCGCCGGGCGCGCCTTTTGCGCCAGCGGCGACGTCACCACGATGGGCGACTTCACCGTCACTTCGGCCGAAGACCGGCTCAAGCGCGCGCACCGCATGATCATCAACCTGGCGGCGATTGAAAAGCCGGTGATCGCCGCCGTGCAGGGCGCGGTGGCCGGCATCGGCTGGAGCATGGCGATGGCCTGCGACCAGATCATCGCCAGCGAGAACGCCTATTTCTCGCAGGTGTTCAAAAACGTCGGCCTGGCGCCGGACGGCGGCGCGATCTACTTCCTGACCCAGAATCTGGGCGTACTGCGCGCCAAGGAGCTGGTGCTGTCCGGCCGGCGCGTCGCTGCGCGCGAGGCGCTTGAACTGGGCCTGATATCAAGCGTGGTGCCGGACGGCGAACAGGAACAACAGGCCAGGGCGCTGGCCGAAGAGCTGGCGCAGGGCCCGACCATGGCCTTCGGCTTTGGCAAGAAGCTGTTCAAGCAGACCATCACCCCCACCCTCGAGACCTTCCTCGACGCCGAGGCCTGGGCCCAGGGCAATGCGCTCTTGACCGACGACCACCGCGAAGGGGTGCGCGCATTCCTCGAGAAGCGCAAGCCCGTGTTCAAGGGCCGCTGACATCGATAACCATTGCGGAGACTCCTCATGATTCGATCATCGAGCCTGGTCCTGGCTTCCCTGCTCGGCGCGCTGGCCTGCTGCCTGCCCGCTGATGGCAATGCCCAGACCTATCCGAACCGCCCGATCAAGCTCGTAGTCGGCTATGCCGCTGGCGGTGGCACCGACATCATCGGTCGCCTGGCGGCGCAATACCTGTCGCAGCGTCTTGGGCAGACCGTGCTGGTCGAGAACAAGCCGGGTGCCGGCGGCAACATCGCCACCGAGTCGGTTGCCAAGGCCGCACCCGATGGCTATACCCTGCTGCTGGCGGTCAACAACGTCACCATCAATCCCTTCATCTACAAGAAGATGGAGGTCGATGTGGTGCGCGAACTGCGCGGCGTCGGCATCATCGCCAATTCGCCGATCGTGCTGGTGGCGAACCTGAACGCGCCGATCAGGAACCTTGCCGAACTGATCGCCTACGCGAAACAGAATCCCGGCAAGATCAGTTATGGCACGCCCGGCGTCGGGACGCCGCAGCATCTGGCGGTTGAATTGCTGGGCAGCATGGCCGGGCTCGACATGGTGCATATTCCCTACAAGGGTTCGTCGCCATCGCTGGCCGACCTGATGGCCGGGCAGATCCAGCTGGCATCGGCGGCGATCAATTCGGCGCAGCCGTTCATCCAGGCCGGCAAGATTCGCGGCATCGCAGTGGCCGATCCGAAACGGGTATCCGCGCTCAGGGACCTGCCGGCTGTTGGCGAGGTGGTCAAGGACTATTCGGTCAGCATCTGGTACGGCATCATGGCGCCGGCGCAAACCCCGAACGACATCGTCGCGCGGCTCAGTGAGGAACTCAGGAAAGCCGTCGCCCACCCTGAGATGGCCGAGAAAATGGCGGCCCAGGGATACGAGAATGCGATCAGCAGCGCCGAGGAAATGGATGCCACCGTACGCAGCGATTTCATCAAGTGGGGCCGTGTGGTGAAATCGGCCGGGATCACACCGCAATAGGCGCGCTGGTCGCGCGCTTGTTGCGACCGCCGCTTGCGATGCATCCGGTGCCCGGCGCTCACCCCTGATAGCGCCGGCCCCGGCTCACAAACACTCGCGCACCGAGGCAAGGACGCGCGCGCCGACCATTTTCAAGGAGCAGTACCGTATGAACCTGAATCGCAAAGTCACCCTGTTTCATGCCCCCAATACCCGTTCCACCGGTGTCCTCACCCTGCTTGAGGAGCTCGGCGCCGATTACGAGTTGAAAGTGCTCAACATGAAGGCCGGCGACCTGCGCAAGCCCGAATACCTGGCCGTCAATCCGATGGGCAAGGTGCCCGCCCTGCTGCATGAGGGCGCGCTGGTCACCGAGCAGATCGCGATTTACCAGTATCTGGCCGACCTCTATGCCGACCGCGGACTGGCGCCGCAAATGGGCGAGCCCTTGCGCGGCCCGTTCCTGCGCTGGCTGGCGTTCTACGGCGCATCGTTCGAGCCGGCGGTGGTCGACCGGGCCCTCAAACGCGACCCGGCGCCGCAAGGCATGGCGCCCTACGGCGACTACGACACCATGATGAAGGTCCTGACCGATCAACTGGCGCGCGGCCCGTGGATCACCGGCGAACGCTTCACCGCGGCGGATGTGCTGTGGGGCGCCGCCCTGGCCTGGACCACGATGTTCGGCATCGTCACCGCCACCCCGGTGATCCAGGCTTACATCGAGCGCGCCAACGCACGCCCGGCGGCGCAGCGGGTACGCGCCCGCGACGCCGAACTGGCGGCCGCGCAGGCCTGACCCGGCTGCCGCCTACGCGCTGGCAAACTCGGTCTGGTGCATCCACGCCGCGTGGCGCGGTGCGCGGCGCGTGCGCGACCATTCGTCGAGCATGTCCCACTTCACCGCCTTCGCCTTGGCGAGCATGTCGGGCGTGCCGATGTCGCAAGCCAGTTCGAGGCGATGGCCGTTGCAGTCAAAGAAATAGATCGACTTGAAAATCGTGTGATTGGTCGGCCCGATCACCTCGATGCCGCCGGCCAGCAGCTTTTCGCGCGCGGCCAGCAGGTGCTCGACACTGTCGACCTTGAAGGCGAGGTGCTGCACCCAGGGCGGGGTGTTCTGGTCGCGCCCCATCGGCGGCGAGTTGGGCAGTTCGAAGAACGCCAGCACGTTGCCGCCGCCGGCATCCAGGAAAATGTGCATGTAGGGGTCCGGCTCGTGGGTCGAAGGCACCTGGTTTTCAGCGAACGCCAGCATGAAGTCCATGTCCAGATACTTCTGGTACCACTCCACGGTTTCGCGGGCATC
>JANPGJ010000595.1:0-4977 GCA_031423955.1 Burkholderiales bacterium | reverse complement strand
AACAGGCAGGCGAGCGGTCGCGCGTCGGAGCGCCCTTCCGCCATGGTCCAGGTGACCACCATCTCGTCGCCTACGTACTGGTGGACCTCGCCGTAGTGCGCGTCCACCGGGTCGGAGGCGATCTGGAACACGCGATCCAGGTAGCGGTGCACCGCCAGCGGCCCCATGCGCTCGGCCACCGGCGTCGAACCCACCACATCGATGAACAGAAAGAAGCGCTCCTCCGTACGCGGCCGGTGGTAACGGCCGAGCATGATGCTGCGGAAGCTGCGCTCGCCGACGATCTGGGCGGCGTGCCGCAGCATGACCAGCAGGAAGGTCACCAGCGCGGCGACCACGATCATCAGGTCGCGCGGGAAGCCGGTGTCGACCTGCGCGGTGAGTTGCAGCGCCAGCGCCGGACTGGCCGCGAGAACCGCAAGTTGCGGCCCGAGACGGCCGCCGATGACCAGACCGACGATCGCAAGATAGGTGACGGCCTTGCCGAGCACCACGACAAGGAACGGCTGCGCGAGCAGTCGGCGGCCGAAGACCGTGCGCGGCACAAAGATTTCGAGGGCACCGATCAGCGCCATGCCCGCGGCGAAATCGGTCACCCCGCTGAGCGCACCGAACAGCGCGCCGGTGAGCGGAGGCTTGATCACGACGACGCCCGCCGCGACGCCGAACGCAAGACCAAGGATGGCCGCAAAACGGACGGCGGCGCCGTACTCCCGCAAATGGCGACGGTAGATCAAAGCCTCTCCCGGTCAAGCGACTCGTGTCAGCGCGGCGAGATCGGCAGCCGCCGGTCCCGGACAGTCGACGTCGATGATCGCTGCGGTGAGCGCCAGGAACGCGGCGCGAAAGTGGTTCTTGGCCTTGACGCACAACAGGCGCACTTGTGCGGGATCGATGCCGTGCAAGGTGAAAAAGCCCGGGTCGTTGGCGGCGCCGACACTGGAGGTGACGATGACCCGCACGCCGTCGATGTCAAGTAGCGCGGTGTTTCCCAGCGTGACCAGGCTGCCATGCTCCATCGGCCCGCTGTTGCGAAAGCGGCCGTCTGTCAGCAGCAGAACCCGCGCGCGCGCCTTGACCGGGGCGCCGAAGCGGTGGTCGAGGCGCCCGCCGAGTGCGACCTCGAGCCGTGCGTGGGCGCCGGCCTGGTGTGCGAGGGCGACCAGTTCGGGGTCGTAGAAATAGGCGAACACGATGGCGCCGGGGGCGCAAGCGGCGATCGGCGAGCCGATCTCGGCGCATGCGGCCAGCAGCGCGCGCAACAGGCCCGGCGTGTCGGCAGCGCCGCCAGACAAGGGGTTGTCGGCCGGGTCGGTGACAGCGACCGGGCGTTGATTTCCAGCTGTCTGGGCAGCGAGCAGCGCACCCGCTTGCTTGAGCCCGGTGGCGGCGTCGACCAGCTTTGGTGTGAACTCATGCGCACAGGCGTGCCAGCGGGTGGCGATGCTCTTGCAGGCCGAGCGCGCCTCGTCTTCGCTCGCCGCCCAGGCCATCACCGACGCGCCGGTGTCGGGTGTGTCGGCATAGGGAAAGCCGCCAAACAGCGTGATGTCGAGATCGCCAGTGAAGTCGCGTTCGAGCGCGCGCGCATGTGCCAGCAGCGGCGCCATCGGCGCGATTTCACTGCGCATGTTGAAGCTGGGCAGGCGCAGGCCGAGCGGCAGAACGACGCCGTGCGCCGGGGCTTCGCCAGCGGCGATGCGCAGCAGTCGCGCGACGGTGCGCGCGGCGGTCGCGCGCATGTCGATATGCGGGTAGGTGCGGTAGCCGGTGGCGAAGTCGAGGTGACTGGCGATTTCCTGCGGCATGTTGCCGTGCAGGTCGAAGCTGGCCGCCAGCGGCGTCGTCGGCAGCAGGCGGCGCACGCGTCTGGCCACTTCGAGGTCCGGCGTCGCGCACTGGCCGGTGATGGCGGCGCCATGCAGCGACAGATACACCGCGTCCGGCCGCATTGCCGCCAGGTCGGTCAGGACTTCGTCGCACCAGGCTTCAAACACCGCATGCTCGATCGGACCGCCCGGGTTGGCCGAGGCGCTGCGCAACAACTTGGCACGCCATTGGGGATGCCGCGCCAGCACGTCTTCGACCCCGGCCAGTTCGGTGGCGGTGTCGCGGGCGGCTGCCAGCGCGGCCGGGCCACGCGCCCATTCACGCGCCTCGAACTGCACCAGCCCGGTCGGCAGTGGCGAGAACGCATTGCCTTCAAACCACAAACGGGCGACCGCGAGGATGGGCATGGTGATGAGCTGCAATGATGGAGTGGTGGTGGCGCTGCGCTGACCCGGTGGCGGGCTGATTGTATATTCGTCGGTGTCGCCACTGCGTTCCATGCATGCCGGCGCCGCCCGCGCACCCAACTTCGTCGTTTGAACCGGTACCTCCATGCCATCAAAAATCTTCCATCGCTCGCCGGCGCATGACTATCCGGTCGCCGTGCGTGGTGAGGGCATTTACCTGTTCGATGCGCGCGGCAAACGCTATATCGACGCCTCCGGCGGCGCTGCTGTCTCGTGCCTGGGTCATGTTCATCCGCGGGTCGTCTCGGCAATCAAGCGCCAGGCCGACCGCCTCTGCTATGTGCACACCAGCTTCTTCACCAGCGAGCCGGCCGAGGCCCTGGCCGACCATCTGGTGGCGCGCGCGCCGGCCGGCATCAGCCATGCCGCCTTCGTGTCCGGCGGCGGCGAGGCGATGGAAACCGCGCTCAAGATGGCGCGCCAGTACTTTCTGGAGATCGGGCAGCCGCAACGCTCGCACTTCATCGCGCGCCGCCAGAGCTATCACGGCAATACCCTGGGTGCGCTGGCGATCGGTGGCAACCAGTGGCGGCGCGAACCTTATGCGCCACTGTTGATGGATGTCACGCATGTCAGCCCCTGTTACCCGTACCGCGAGCAGCGGCCCGGCGAAAGCGGCGAGCAATATGGCGCCCGTCTGGCAGATGAACTGGAGCTGGCGATCGGGGCGGTCGGAACGGGCAAGGTGATCGCCTTCATCGCCGAACCGGTGGTTGGCGCCACCCTTGGCGCGGCGCCGGCGGTGCCGGGCTATTTCAGACGGGTGCGCGAGGTGTGCGACCGCCACGGCATTCTGCTGATTCTCGATGAGGTGATGTGCGGCATGGGGCGCTGCGGCACCCTCTTCGCCTGCGAGCAGGAAGGGGTGGCGCCTGACCTGATCACTGTCGCCAAGGGCCTGGGCGCGGGCTACCAGCCGATCGGTGCGGTGCTGCTGAACCAGCGCGTGCATGACGCCTTCACCCGCGGGTCGGGCGGCTTCCAGCACGGCTTCACCTACATGGGCCACGCCCTGGCATGCGCCGCGGCGCTGGAAGTACAACACGTGATCGAGGAAGACGGGCTGTTGATGGCGGTGCGGCAGCGTGGCGCACAACTCGAAAGCGAGCTCGCGCGCGCCTTTGCCGGGCATCCCCATGTGGGAGATATTCGCGGTCGCGGCCTGATGCAGGCCATCGAACTGGTGGCTGATCGCGATGGCGGCCGGCCGTTCGCGCCGGCGCTGCAACTGCATGCGCGCGTCAAGCAAAGCGCGATGAATCTGGGCCTGGCGTGCTATCCGAGCGGTGGCTGCGTCGACGGCCGGCACGGCGATCATGTGCTGCTGGCGCCGCCTTTCATCGTGACCGATTCACAGGTGGGCGAAATCGTCGCGCTGTTGCGTCGTGCGGTGGACGACGCCGTTGCCGGCGTTGGCGACTGATGGTCGAATTCGACCGGTCGAACCGCGCCTAGCGCGCCGCGGCCTTGCGTATTTCTTCCTTGAATTCGCTCAATATACGGGCGCCATCGAGGCCCTTGGAATTGGCGTCCTTGATCCAGTCAGCCTCGAGCGACACGGTGCGCTTGAGCACATCGTCAACCAGGGCGTTGCCGGCCTTGACCGTGCTGACCCCGGCCTTGGCAAGGATGGCGACAGCTTCGCGATCGCGTACATCCCAGACCCGCCCCATGCTGCGCGAAAGCGCCTCGCCGGAGACCGACATGATCGCGTCCTGGTCGGCTTTGGAAAGCTTCTGGAATTTGTCGTCGTTCATGAAAAACACGAAGCTGGTGTTATAGAGCCCGCCGGGAAAAATGGTCGCGAATTTCACGAACTTCTCCAACTTGAAGGTGCTGACCGACTCGGCCGGGAAAAACACGCCGTCAGCGACGCCGGCGCTCATCAATTCATACGACTCGGTGGCCGGTTTCAACATCGTGTTGGCGCCGATCAGGCGGCCGACATCGTTGACCATGCCGCCGCCGACGCGGAATTTGATGCCCTGCAGGTCGGCCAGGGTGTTGATCGGCTTCCTGCTGTTGTAGACCTGGCCCGGGCCATGGGCGAACAAGGCCAGCACCTTGAGTCCCTTGTGCTCGCCGACCCGTGCCAGATGCTTTTCATGCATGCGCCAGTAAGCCACCGACAGCGCCTCGGCGTTGTCGCCGATGAAGGGCAGCTCCACCAGCTTGGTCAGGGTGAAGCGCCCCGGCACATAGCCGTGGATATTGAAGGTGACGTCCGCCAGGCCGTCACGGATGGCGTCAAAGTGGCCGGCGGGCGAGGACACGCCCTTGGGCAGGGTATCCACCTTGATGCGCCCCTGGCTGGCTTTCTCGACCCCGGCTGCCCATGGCGCCATCAATTCGCGATAAATGAAATGGCCGGGCGGTACCCAGCTCGAGATCTGCAAGACCGTTGGTGAGGGCGACTGCGCTGTAGCGTGCGCGGCAACCCAGAACAACAGCAAAGCGAACAGGGATCGAACGGCCATGACGGGCTCCTTCAAGATTGGGACAGCATCACCAAGGGAAAATCGTCGGTATCAATCACGCCGCGCATCAAAGCGGTCGATCAATCCATGCAGGATCTTCTTCAATGCCTTGACGTCCTCGGGCTTGAAGCTGGCGAGCACCATCGCTTCATGTCGCTTCGCCGCCGCCAGCAGGGTGGCCACGATTTCACGGCCGCGGCGCG
>JANPGJ010000594.1:0-1693 GCA_031423955.1 Burkholderiales bacterium | reverse complement strand
ACGATGTCGACGCCGCCGGCCCAGATGGTGATCACCTTGTGCCCGCTGGCTTGCTCGAACGCCGGTACCAGTTCGAGATAGGCTTCTTTCATCGCGGCCGACGCCATGACCCGGATTTCGTCGGCCTGCGTTGCCGACCCGAACACCGCGATGCCCGCGCCGAGGCATACGGCAACGGCTCGAATCAGCTTGCCTCGCATGGCCTTGCGGACTACTTCGCGGCGGTCGGAAACGCCGGCAGCTTGCCGACGTCGCGCGCATCGTGCTGAATGATCACCGTGGCCTTCAGGTTGGCCGCGGCTTTCTTGAAGCGGTCCAGCGACGCCATCGAGTCACCGCGATGGAAATTGAAACCTGGAACGCCGTTGTTCTCGTAGTTTTCGTGGAAGTGGGTCAAGTCACCGGAAATCAACACGTTGCCCATTTCCTTCAGGCGCACCAGCAAGCTGCGGTGCCCGGGCGTATGGCCGGGAGTATTGATGACCATTACCGTGCCGTCGCCGAACACATCCTTGTCCACGGTAAGCGCTTCGAGCTTTCCGGCGCCGCTGACCCAGTGTGCGAACGGCGCGATGAAGTTGGCCGGAACCACCGGCTTGGGCGCTGTCAGCGCATCCCAATCGCCCTTGCCGATCAGGACCGTCGAGCCAGGGAATGACGACACCTGGCCGGTGTGATCGGGATGGTAGTGACTGATGCCGACGAACTTGATTTGCTCAGGTTTGAGCTTTAGCTGCGCCAGTTGGTCAACGATGCTGACCTTCGGTGCTGGCGCGCCCGCGGTCATCAAATGGCCGGTGTCCCACAGCAGGTAGTCGTTGCCATTCCTGATCAGGTAGCAGCTGTAGGTGAACAGAACCTTGAGTCCGTTGAAAGCATAGGTATCGTTGAAGCGGCCGACATCGGTCAGCACCGGGGTGCCGCAATCGATGCGGGTGAGCGTGACCTCGGGCGCGGATTGCGCAGCCGCCGGAAGACTGGTGAGGGCCGCGCTACAGGTCAGCAGTAACGCGGCGATGCCTGGTTTCTGAAGCATGGGGTTTCTCCTGTCGGTTCAAGTAGCTGCTGCCTTCCGCGCACCAAACGGACGCGTTGCCCGGCGGGCCGCGCGCGCGGCGAGGCGCCATGATACGACCAGAATGCACAGCGTGTGCCTGTAAGCGGCAACGTGAATCAGGGTGCCGCCACGCACGCATCATAGGTGGCCGATGTACGGACCAAGCCGCCGCTTTGCAAGCTTTGCGCAAGTCTTGCAAAACCTTGGCGCGAAATGCCGGGATCGGACGCCCAAATGCCTGCTGCCGCATAGCGGCGAATCGATGCATCGAACAAGCGGCGCTCCACCTGCGGAAAGTACGGCGCCGCGACCTCGGCCAACTCGTCGGCGGTATGCGCCGCCATCCAAGCCTGCATGCGCGCAGTCGCGCGCACCATGGCGCGCATGGCCTGCGGCTTGCGCGCCACGCCGTCGCGGGTGGCGATCAGGCTGGTGTAGGCGGTGGGTCCGCGGTCACTGGCAGCATGCAGTATGCGCATGCCGCCGGCAGCCAAGGCCTGCGAAACGTAGGGCTCGAACAACTGCGCGACATCAAGCTCGCCGCGCATCAGCGCCGCCAGATTGCCGGCCATCGGCCGGTCGGTGACGCGCATCACCTGATGCGGATCGACGCTGGCATCGCGCAGATCCTGCTGC
>JANPGJ010000593.1:0-20939 GCA_031423955.1 Burkholderiales bacterium | reverse complement strand
CGCTGGTGAAGTGTGAGCCGGATGCGCGCGGCCAGGTGCGCGGTGAGCGCCACACCATGTGGCAGGACGGCGACATCAACGCGCAACGCCACATTCGCGGCGCGGTGGGCGGCCTGGTGGCGGGTGTGCTGGGCGACACGCGCATCTTCGTCTCCGGTGGTGCCGAGCATCAAGGGCCACCGGGCGGCGGCTTGCTGGCACTGATCGCCCGCGCTACTTGAAGGTCATCTCAGCAATGTCATTCCCGCGCAGACGGGAAACCAGTGTTTGCGACATACGCATCGCAATCTGTGCAGATCCCGGACCGACGGCCCGATTTGCGCGAGAATGACCGACCTGCGCCCACACAAGCGCCCGAACCTGACCTCCTTGGACGAGACCCATCACATGCCGCACATGCCAGCCTCCGCCGCGCTCAAAGACCTGCGCATCCTCGACCTGACCCGCGTGCGTGCCGGCCCCACCTGCGTGAAACAGTTCGCCGACTTCGGCGCCGACGTGATCAAGATCGAATCGCCCGAGCCGGATTCCATGAGCGGCCCGCGCCACGGTTTCGACATGCAGAACCTGCATCGCAACAAGCGCTCGCTCACGCTTGACATGAAGGCGCCGGACGGCAAGGAAATCCTGATGAAGCTGGTCAAGACGGCCGACGTGGTGGTGGAGAATTTCCGCCCCGACGTCAAGTTTCGCCTAGGCATCGACTACGAGGCGCTGCGCGCGGTGAACAAGCGCATCATCCTGGCCTCGATTTCCGGCTTCGGCCAGGACGGTCCCTATGGCACCCGTCCCGGTTTCGACCAGATCGCCCAGGGCATGGGCGGCTTCATGTCGGTGACCGGCTTTCCCGGCGGCGGCCCGGTGCGTGCCGGCACCGCGATTGCCGATCTCGCCGGCGGCATGTTCGCCGCCCTGGGCATTTTCACCGCGCTTTGGGAACGCCAGACCTCGGGTGAAGGCCAGTGGGTGCAATCAAGCCTCCTGATGTCGCAGATCGCGCTAATGGATTTCCAGGCCGCACGCTACCTGATGAAGGGCGAAGTCCCCGCCCAGGCCGGCAACGACCATCCCACATCGATGCCCACCTCGGCCTACAAGAGCCGTGATGGTTACGTCAATATCGCAGCCTCCGGCCAGGTGATGTGGAAGCGCCTCGCGGAAGTGATGGGCCGCCCGGAACTGTTCACCCAGGCGGAGTTCAAGGATGAAGCCGCGCGCTCGAAGAACCGCGTGGCACTGAACGAGGAAATCATCAAGACCACCGTCACCCGCACCAGCGCGGAGTGGGTCGAGACCTTGAACGAAGCCGGCGTGCCCTGCGGCCCGATCTATACCGTCGACCAGGTGTTCGCCGACCCGCAGGTCAAGCACCTTGGCGCTGCCGCTCCGGTACAACATCCCAAACTGGGCGAGATCCGAATCGTCAATCAGGCGGTCAAGCTGTCACGCACGCCGGCGACGATGGCGCGGGCGACGCCGGAGCACAGTGAGCATACGGCGGAGATCTTGAAGGAGATCGGGTATAACGATGCGCAGATCGAGGATTTGAAGGCTCGGAAGGTGGTTTGAGCAGGAACCATCACGAGATAAACTGGAACGCGAAATCGTTAGCCGGCAGCCCCGTCAATGACAATCCTGAGAAATCACGCCTTCCGCGAACGCCAAAGCCTCGCGCTCAACAGCGCGATTGCGGAACGGTTGCTGATCACACCTGACGAAGTGATCGGGCGCGCCAGGGCTACGCTCGCAAGTTGGAAGGGAATGCCCGGGGTTTGGTGCGTCGACCTGGGAAAGTGGGAGAAGTTTCTTGCCGACGGCGATCCGAACGAGATTCACGCGATACTCACCGGCGTCGACGAGATGTCGATTCGCTTGCGGCAGTCTTCGCCGTTCTCGGTGCAACTCGATCCAAAAGAGCGCGTGAGGATCTTCCGTGAATCGGCTTCAGCTTGAACTCTGGTGCGCGCCGACCGGGTGATCGAGTAGGTATTGATGCAGCCATTGCTGCACGCGACGAACAAGCGGGCAGATTGGACTTGAATTGGAAACAATTCATACGATCACCTAATCCGCCTTCGCCCCCGACTCCCTGACGATCTTCGCCCACTTGCCAAGCTCGCTGCGGCAATACGCGGCGAATTCATCGGGCGTGCTGCCAACCGGCTCGGCACCGAGCGCGGCATAGCGCTCGCGCACATCGGGCAGCTTCAATAATTTCGCGGTCTCAAGTGCGATGCGCTCGACGATCTCGCGCGGCGTGCCTCGCGGCGCCCACAGGCCGTACCACGTGCTGATGTCGTAGCCGGGCACACCCGCCTCGGCGACGGTGGGTAGGTCGGGCACCGCGGCCGAACGTCTGGCGGTGCTGACGGCAAGCGGGCGCAGCTTGCCGGCCTTCACGTGCGGCATGGCCGAGGGCATCGAATCGAACATCAGTTGCACCTGGCCGCCGATCAGGTCGGTCAGGGCCGGTGCGCTGCCCTTGTAGGGCACATGCTGCATCTGCACGCCGGCGGCGATCTTGAACGACTCGCCAGCCAGATGCGGTGCGGCGGCGTTGCCTGAAGATGCGAAGTTGAGCTTGCCGGGATTGGCCTTGGCATACGCGATCAGTTCGCGCACGTTTTTCACCGGTAACTCGTTGTTGACCACCAGAATCAACGGCACAGCGGCCAGTTGCGTCACCGGCGTGAAATCGGCGATCGCGTCGAAAGTGGATTTCGGGTAGAGGCTGGGGTTGATCACATGGATCGACGCATTGCCGAGCAGGGTGTAGCCGTCCGGCGCGGCCTTGGCGACTTCCGCCGCGCCGATCATGCCGGAGGCGCCGGCCTTGTTGTCGATGGCGAAGGCCTGGCCCATGGCTTCCGAAAGCTTGACCGCGACGATGCGCGTGAGCACATCGGTCGGCCCGCCCGGCGGGTAGGGCACGATCATGCGTACCGGGCGCGCCGGATAGCCCTGTGCAAAGGCGTGTTGCCCCGGCACTGTGGCGGCGGCGCTTAACGCAATGAGCTTGCGGCGAGTCTGGTTCATGGATGATCCTTGATGCGGATGAGGGGTCAGGGTCGTGCTGATGGTTGCTGGCGGCGAAGCGCGATCCGCGAGCGGCCATCGGCGCGTGGCGGTGCGCTGATTCCTACGGGAGGAACGCCGCTCCCTGCGTCGCCAGCACGCCGCTGCGGCCCGGCACCTCAGCCCAGGCGATCGTGTGGCGCGGAAGGGTCGCCGCGTCAAGCCCGGCAGCGATCGTATCCGTGCCCACCAGTTCGTTGCCCTGCGCCCGCCACGCGCCCAGCAGGCGCTCGAACACCGGCAGCAGCTTCATGCCTTCAAGCTCCGCGTGCAGGGTGTACACGTGGCCGAGCGGCGCCGGCTTCGCCGCCGCGGCGAGCACCTGATGGTGCACGTTGTCGGGCGTGATATCGTCAATCCCGATCAGCTCGTCGAGTGTCGGCAGGGTGCCTGGAATTTGCGGGCACAGGGTCACTTCGGCGTTGACCACCGGCATGAACGGATGGCTGCCGCGGGTGTCGCTGCAATAGTCGAAGCCCAGGCGCTGGGTCAGCCGTATCGCGTGCGGGTTCATCTGCCAGCCGGCAGCGCCGTGGGTTTTGGCCGGCGTGCCGAAGACCTGTTCGAAGCGTTCGCAGGCGCGGCGCATCTGGCGTTCGGTCCAGTCGTTGCTTGCGTGCGCGGTGTCGGTGCCGACGCCGTCCTGCCATTTCACATGATCCCAGGTGTGGATGCCGACTTCGTGGCCGGCATCGCGCACCGCGCGCAGGAGCGGCGCGCAGCGGCGGCCGATGTCGGGGCCGGGCAGCAGGGTGCCGTAGAGCAGGGTGCGGATGCCGTAGTGTTCCACCACCGACGTGCGGGCGACCTTGCCGAAAAAGCCTGGCCGGAACACTCGTTTGATGGCGCGGCCGGTATGGTCCGGGCCGAGGCTGAAAAGAAAGGTCGCGCGCGCGTTGTGGCGCTTCAATGCCGCCAGCAGCCGCGGGATTCCTTCAACGGTGCCACGATAGGTATCGACGTCGACCTTGAGCGCGACGCGCATGGCGGCGTCAATCGTTCAGGTGTCGCGCCTGTTCGACATCGCCGCGATAGGCCTCGAAAATGTTCTTCAGCGCAGCGTCCATCTTCACCTTCGGCGCCCAGCCCAGGTCCTTCATGGTGTTGGTGATCTTCGGCACGCGATTCTGCACGTCCTGGTAGCCATTGCCGTAGTAGCGGCCCGAGGTGGTCTTGACCAGCTTCACCTTGCGCGCGTTGTCGCGGTATTCGGGAATCGTCCTGGCCAGCACCAGCATCATTTCGGCCAGTTCGCGCACCGCGAAATTGTTCTTCGGGTTGCCGATGTTGTAGATCTGGCTGTCTGCCACATCATCGCGGTTCTCGATGATCTTCATCAGCGCGGCGATGCCGTCGTCGACATAGGTGAAGGCGCGCTTCTGTGCGCCGCCATCGACCAGCTGGATGTTCTCGCCGCGCACGATGTGGCCGAGAAACTGGGTGATCACCCGCGAGCTGCCTTCTTTCGGCGTGTGGATCGAATCGAGTCCCGGGCCGATCCAGTTGAACGGGCGAAACAGGGTGTACTTGAGGCCTTCCTGCATGCCGTAGGCGTGGATCACACGGTCCATCAGTTGCTTGGCGCAAGAATAGATCCAGCGCGGCTTGTTGATCGGCCCCAGCACCAGGTTGGATTTCTCGGGGTCGAATTCGGCGTCCGCGCTCATGCCGTAGACCTCGGAGGTCGAGGGGAAGATCACCCGCTTGCCGTATCGCACGCAGGCACGCACGATCGGCAGGTTGGCCTCGAAGTCGAGTTCGAACACGCGCAGTGGCTCTTTCACATAGGTGGCCGGCGTGGCAATTGCCACCAGCGGCAGCACCACGTCGCACTTTTTTACGTGATACTCGATCCACTCGCGGTTGATCGTGATGTCGCCTTCGAAGAAATGAAAGCGCGGCTCCGGCAGCAGGTCGGCGATCCGCTCGGACGCCATGTCCATGCCGTACACCTCCCAATCGGTCTCGGCGATGATGCGCTTCGAAAGATGGTGGCCGATGAAGCCATTGACGCCGAGGATCAGGACTTTTTTCATGCGTTCATGCGCCCATTCTCCAAAAGCGGGAGTTTGGGCGGCGACAGTAGAGGGCAACACGGAATTTTACGCGAGTTCGACTTGCAGACTGCCGAACACGGTACTGAAATCGGCGGCGGCGACCGCATTGCCGTCTGCTTCCATCTCCAGGATCTGCAGGTTATTTCCGTCGGTGCAATGCATGGCGATGCGGCCGTCGGCGACAAGCATGCGCGCGCCGGCGCGCGGGCCGGCGCCTGCCGTCGGTCCGCTATCGGCGAGGCGGGTGCGCCACAGCACGATCCGCCGCCCGCCCAGGTCGGCGAATGCGCCGGGATACGGGCGCGTCAGGGCGCGCACGAAATTGTGGATCCGGACGGCGCCCCAGTGGAAGTCGATGCGTCCGTCTTCCGGCTTGCGGCCGCCGAAATAGCCGCCCTGACGCAGGTTCTGCGAAAAATGCGGCGCACTGCCGGCGATCAGCGCCGGCAAGGCGACGTCGAGTGCCTGCGTAGCGGCATCGGTGACGCGGTCGAATACCTCCTGGGCGGTGTCGTCGATGCCGATCGGCACCGATTTCTGCATCACGATGGCGCCGTTGTCGGGCTTCTCGGTCATCGCATGCAGGGTGGCGCCGGTCTCGGTTTCGCCGTGGATGATCGCCCAGTTGACCGGTACCCGGCCGCGATATTTCGGCAACAGCGAGCCGTGCATGTTGTAGGCGCCGCGCGACGCCGTCAGCAGCATGTCGCGCTTGAGCATCAGGCGGTAATAGAACGAAAACAGGAAGTCGGGCGCCAGCGCGGCCACCTGCGCCACCACTTCGGGCCGGTTCGGATCGGCCGGCATGATCACCGGAATGGCGTGCAGCCGGGCGAGTTCGGCGACGCTTGCGAACCAGATGTTTTCGCGCGGATTGTCCTCATGGGTGACGACCAGCCGCACGTCGATTCCTTGCGCGAGCAGCAGCGACAGGCAGCGCACGCCAACGTTGTGATAGGCGAAGACGACTGCGCTGGTCAAACCACGACTTTCGGCGTCGTGCCGGCGCGTGTCCCGTCTTCCACCCGCTCCAGTACCGCGGCGATCAGATAGCGCGGCCGCGACCGCACCTGCTGGTAGATGCGGCCCACGTACTCGCCCAACAGTCCGATGCCGAACAGGGTCACGCCGACTAAAAAGAATTCGATGCCGAACAGGGTGAACAAGCCCTCGGCCTCGGGTCCGACCAGGAAGATCCGGCGAATCGCCAGATAGGCGACGAAGAAAAAGCTGAGGGTGGCGATGACGATGCCGGCCAGCGAGAACAGTTGCAGCGGCACCACCGAAAACGCGGTCATCAAATCGAAATTAAGGCGTACCAGGGAATACAACGAGTACTTCGATTCACCGGCGAAGCGCTCTTCGTGCGCCACTTCGATCTCGACCGGCTTTTGCGCGAAGGTGTAGGCCAGTGCCGGAATGAAGGTGTTGATCTCGCGGCAGGAATTGATCGCATCGACAATCGCGCGCGAATAGGCACGCAACATGCAGCCCTGGTCGGTCATCTTGATATGGGTGATGCGTTCGCGAATGTTGTTCATCGAACGCGACGCGATGCGCCGGAACCAGCTGTCCTGACGTTGTCGGCGGATGGTGCCGACATAGTCATGGCCGTCGCGCATCTTGGCCACCAGATTGCCGATTTCCTCGGGCGGATTCTGCAGGTCGGCGTCGAGCGTGATGATGATCTCGCCACGGCTGGCTTCAAAACCGGCCATGATCGCCATGTGCTGGCCGAAATTGCCATTGAAAAGAATCACCCTGGTTACGTCCGGTCGGCGCGCGAACTGCTCGCGCAGGATCGCAGGTGAACGATCGCGCGAGCCGTCGTTGATGAAAATGATCTCGTAGGGTTCGGCCAGCGCATCGAGCGCCGGGTAGAGGCGCGCGAACAGGGCGTCGAGGCCCTGCTCCTCGTTGTAGACCGGAACGATGACGGAAATCACGGCTTTCATGCGGGTTGTCGCAGACTGGCGATCGACGCGCTGACCGCTTCGCACACGCGTTCGACATCGGCGTCGGTCATCGCCGGAAACAGTGGCAGGGTGACGATGCCGCGGCCGATGCGCTCGGCCTGCGGGAACATGCCGTCGCCAAAGCCCATCGCGCGGTACAGCTTGAACAGGTGGATCACCGGGTAATGCACGCCGGTGCCGATGCCCAGGTCCTTCATGGCGGCCATGAACGCCGGGCGCGGCACCGCTGCCGGCAGCACGATCTGGAACATGTGCCAATTGCTGTTTTCGAAATCCATCACCGGCAGGTCGCAGCCGAGATCGCTGTCGAAACAGTCGAAATAGTGGCGCGCCAGCCTGCGGCGGCGGGTGGTGAATTCGTCCAGATGCGCCAGCTGGCCGAGGCCGACACGTGCGGCGACATCGGTCAGATTGAACTTGCCGCCCAGAATGTCGACCTCCATGCCGTCGAAACCGCTGCGCGCCACGCCTTGCAGCCGGTAACGTTCCACCAGGCCCGGGTCGATGTCCGGCGGCAGCACCAGCGCGCCGCCCTCTATCGTGGTGATGTTCTTGTTGGCATGGAAGCTGAATGACACGAAGTCGCCGAATGCGCCGATGGCGCGGCCGCGCCACGCGGCGCCATATGACTGCGCGGCGTCTTCCACCACACGCAGTTTGTGGGCGGCGGCAATCGCATACAAGCGGTCACGATCCACCGGCAAGCCGGCCAGATCGACCGGAATGATCGCGCGGGTGGCCGGCGTCACCGCTTGCGCGATGCGGTTGAGATCGATGTTGCGGGTGGCCGGGTCGATATCGACAAACACCGGCCGTGCGCCGGTTTCCAGGATCACGCTTGCCGTCGCCACCCACGACAGCGGCGTGGTGATCACTTCATCGCCCGCGCCGACGCCGGCCACGCGCAGGGCGATCTCCATGGTCGCGGTGCCGCTGTTGAAGGCACGCACCGGTCGTCCGCCGCAATGCGCGGACAAGGCCGCTTCGAAGGCCTGAACCTGCGGGCCGGAGGTGATCCAGCCGGAACGCAGAACCGCGGCGACGCCGGCGATGGTGTCCTCGTCGATCGACGGTCGCGTGAAGGGCAGGAATGGCAGGTTCATGGGGCGGGAGTTCAGGAGCGTGCGATCAGCCAGACGCCGATGATGATGAAGCCGATGCCGGCGAGCTTTTGCGCGGTGATGCTCTCACCGAACAGCCACCAGGCGGCGATCACATTGACCACGTAGCCCAGGGACAGCATCGGATAGGCGACGCTCACCGGCACGCGCGACAGGCCGGCGATCCACACCGCGAGGCTCATCACATAGCAGGCCATGCCGCCGGCGATATGCGGTTCGGTGAACAGTCGCCAGCCGACCGGGACCAGGTTGGCTGCCGAGAATTCGAAGTGGCCGACCGCATTGGTGCCGGCCTTGAGCAGCAGCTGGGCCGTGGCGTTGAGCAGCACACCGGTCAGCAGCAGGGCAAAAGTAACGCTTGTCATCGTGGGGGGCTGCCGGGTGGGCGCGGCAGCGCGCCCGGCGCCGGTTTGCGCACGACCGCGCGCCGCGTGTCGCGCCCGATTATTTCATACGGCAGGCGGTGCTGCTCGAAGTATTGCAGTGTGTTGGGGTGCATGATCGCCAGCGCTTCGGTTGCCTGCATCCAGCGGCGGGAAAATTCGACATAGTCGGGCACGAACTTGGCCGGTTCCTGGCTGATGCCGAACGAAAGCTCATCGCGTACTTCCACCAGCGTCACGGTGCGCTTGATGTAGAAGGGCAGGGTTTGCTCATACACGCCAAGGCTGTAGAACGGGATGGTCGGCGTGACATGGGGCGCAATCTTGCGTGCCAGATAGTAGGACGAACTGGCCGGCGCCAGGCTGTCGTGCCCGCTCAGGATCAACTGCGCCGCCAGCAATGCGCCGCCAGCGAGAGTCAGGCAAGCGCCGAGGCTGCCGCGGCGTCGTGCCATCAGCATCGCCAGCGCGGCGCCGCCGCCGAGGACAGCCGCTGCCGTCGCCAGCCAGGGCACATAGGCCTGATACAAGGCAAGCGGAACTTCATCGCTCGCCAGGCGCACCACCTGGGGCGCCGCCAGCATCAGGGCCGCGCCGATCACCACATAGGGCGCTGCATGCCATGCCCACGCGCGCGGCGACAGTCGCGCGACATAGGGGCCCAGCAGGAGCGCCATGGCCGGGAACATCGGCAGGATGTAGGACGGCAGCTTGGAACTCGAGGCGGAAAAGAACGCGAACACGAAGACCACCCAGACCAGCAGGAAACGGCGCGGCTGGAAACCGCCGAGCGCCTCCCGGCGCAGCGCGCCGGCCAGTGCACCCGGCAACAGCATGGTCCAGGGCAGGAGGCCGACGACCAGCATGGGAATGAAATACCAGGGCGGCTGGTAGCGGCTGTGCACCTTGGTCAGGAAACGCTCGACGTGTTCGTGGATGAAGAAAAACTGGAAAAACTCCGGATTTCTCAGCGACACCCAGATGAACCATGGCGCGGTGACCGCGAAAAACAGAACCAGGCCCTTGAAGAGGTGCAGGCGACGCCAGAGGGACCAGTCGCGGGTCCAGGCGGTATACAGGATCAATGAGGCGGCCGGCAGGGCCGCGCCAATCAATCCCTTGGACAGCACCGCCAAGCCCAACGCGGCCCAGGCGAGAAGCATCCAGTTGCGCTCTTCGCGGCCGCCGACGGCCGCGCGCTGCGCCAGCATCAGGGCGAACAGGCCGCTGGTGACGAAAAAGCTCACCCCCATGTCGAGCGTGTTCACATGGCCGATCAATCCGTACAACAGGCTGCTCGCGCAAATCGCACCGGAAATGATCCCGGCCTCGCGGCCCCACAAGCGTGCGCCGACAAACCCGGTGAACAGAATGCCCAGGAAGCCGGTCAGCGCCGGCCACAGGCGCGCGGTCCAGTGATGCTCGCCAAACAGGGTATAGGCGGCAGCGGTTCCCCAGTACTGCAAGGCGGGTTTTTCAAAATACTTCAGGTCGTTCAGGCGCGGCGTCACCCAGTCGCCGCTGGCGACCATTTCGCGCGGAATCTCCGCATAGCGACCCTCGTCGGGGCGTACCAGCTTGCGCATCTCGAGATTGCAGAACCACACCACGGCGAGCGCCGCGATCGCCAGCCACAGACCGCGCCTGGACATGTTCATTCGATGATCAGCGCAGCCGCAACATTGCGGCCCTCGCCCGAGAGAATGTTGTAGGTACGGCAGGCGGCTCCGGTGTCCATTACTTCCAGCCCGATGCGCCGGTTCATCAGGGGCGCGGTCAGGCGCGGATGCGGGAAGCACAAGCGCCTGCCGGTGCCGAGCAGCACGATCTCGGCGCCAAGGCCGGCAAGATCGTCGAAATCGGCCGCGCTCATGGCGGCCAGCGAGCGCGGCTGCCAGTGTTCGACGATGCGTTCGCGCAGGACGATCAGGGAAGTCGTGTAGCGGGCCTGGTTGACCTGTATGAATTCGGGTTCGCAGGCGCTGATAAAGTTGGCGGCGCCCGCGCGGTCGAGGTGCAGTTTCACAATTGGCGGGAAATGAGGGGCATGACGGGTGCGGGAACGGGCTGGCGCGCGGTATGCCGGAGGTTCAGGCAGGGCGTGCGAGTGCTTCAAACTGGCCGCGTCATGGGGTAAGCGGTGAAGCGCTGCCATGTTGCGACGCAACGCCGCGTGACGTAGAATTATAGCTTTTCTGTCTGCCGCAACGCGCAACGACAAGCCGCCGGATTCGCCGGCCGTGCCGCCGCAAACGTTGGGCACGAGGTTGCCATGAGAGAATTTTCCCGCATCAAGCGATTGCCGCCTTACGTCTTCAATATCACGGCGGAACTGAAAATGGCCGCCCGCCGGCGTGGCGAGGACATCATCGACCTGTCGATGGGCAATCCGGACGGCGCCACGCCGCAGCACATTGTCGACAAGCTGGTCGAAGCCTCGCAGCGGCCGGACACCCACGGCTATTCGGTGTCGAAGGGCATTCCGCGCCTGCGGCGCGCCATCACCGGCTGGTACAAGAGCCGCTACAACGTCGATTTCGACCCTGATTCCGAGGCCATCGTCACCATCGGCTCGAAGGAAGGCCTGGCGCACCTGATGCTGGCCACGCTCGATCGCGGCGACACCGTGCTGGTGCCGAACCCCAGTTATCCGATCCACATCTATGGCGCGATCATCGCCGGCGCCGACATTCGCAGCGTGCGGATGGCGCCCGACGTCGATTTCTTCGAGGAATTGCAGGAAACCATTCGCGGCTGCATTCCCAAGCCGAAAATGATGATCCTCGGCTTCCCGTCGAACCCGACGGCGCAGTGTGTCGATCTCGACTTTTTCGAGCGCGTCATCGCGCTGGCCAAGGAGCATGACATCCTGGTGGTGCATGACCTCGCCTATGCCGACATCACCTTCGACGGCTATTCCGCGCCGTCGATCATGGAAGTGCCGGGCGCGCGCGATATCGCGGTCGAATTCTTCACCATGTCCAAGAGCTACAACATGGCCGGCTGGCGCATCGGTTTCATGGTCGGCAACGCCGAGCTGGTGAGCGCGCTGGCGCGCATCAAGAGCTATCACGACTACGGCAGCTTCACGCCGGTGCAGGTGGCGTCGATCGCCGCGCTCGAAGGGCCGCAGGATGCGGTCAGGGAAATCTGCGCGCAGTACCAGAGCCGGCGCGACGTGATGGTCAAGGGGCTGCACGAAATCGGCTGGATGGTCGACAAGCCGAAAGCCTCGATGTACATCTGGGCGAAGATTCCACCCGAATACGCGCCGATGAAGTCGCTCGAATTCGCCAAGAAGCTGCTGGCCGATGCGCGCATCGCGGTCTCGCCCGGCATCGGCTTCGGCGATTACGGCGACGATTATGTGCGCATCGCCTTGATCGAGAACGAGCAGCGCTGCCGGCAGGCGGTGCGCGGCATCCGCGAAATGTTCCGCAAGGATGGCCTGATGCCCAAGGCCGCGGCGTAGCCCCGTTTGTAAAAACGCGACTTGGCGCGAGCATGCGTCCGGCGCCACGCAGGTAGCTCAAATGAAACCCATCCAGGTTGGTCTGTTCGGCATCGGCACCGTCGGTTCCGGTACCTTCAATGTGCTGGCACGCAACCGCGAGGAAATCGTGCGCCGCGCCGGCCGCGACATCGTCATCAGCATGGTTGCCGACCTCGATACCGAACGTGCCGAACGCATCGTCAAGGGCCGCGCGACGGTCACCGCCAATGCCGACGACATCATCAACAATCCCGAGATCGAGATCGTCATCGAGTTGATCGGCGGCTACACCTTTGCCCGTGACCTGGTGCTCCGGGCGATTCGCGCCGGCAAGCATGTGGTCACCGCCAACAAGTCGCTGTTGGCCACCCATGGCAACGAGATATTCGCCGCTGCCCGTGAAAAAGGCGTGGTGGTCGCGTTCGAGGCGGCGGTGGCCGGCGGCATTCCGATCATCAAGGCGCTGCGCGAAGGCCTGACCGCCAATCGCATCGAATGGATCGCCGGCATCATCAACGGCACCTCGAATTTCATCCTGTCGGAAATGCGCGACAAGGGGCTGCCGTTCGCCGATGTGCTGCGCGAGGCGCAGCGCCTGGGCTATGCCGAAGCAGACCCGACCTTCGATATCGAAGGCGTCGATGCGGCGCACAAGCTGACCATCATGAGCGCTATCGCATTCGGCATTCCGATGCAGTTCGGCGCTGCCCACGTCGAAGGCATCACCAAACTCACGCGCGAGGATATCGAGTACGCCGAGGAACTGGGTTACCGCATCAAGCTGCTCGGCATCACCCGCCGCACCGAGGCCGGCATCGAACTGCGGGTGCACCCGACATTGATACCCACCAAGCGCCTGATCGCCAATGTCGAAGGGGTGATGAATGCGGTGCTGGTCAAGGGCGATGCGGTCGGCGCCACGCTCTATTACGGCGCCGGCGCCGGCTCCGAGCCCACGGCTTCGGCGGTGATCGCCGATCTGGTCGATGTGGCGCGCGCGCACACCATCGACCCGCAACAACGCGTGCCGCACCTGGCGTTCCAGCCGGACCAACTGGCCAATACGCCGATATTGCCGATCGGCGAGGTCACCACCAGCTACTACCTGCGCTTGCGGGTCAAGGATCAGCCCGGTGTGCTCGCCGACATCACGCGCGTGCTGGCCGATCACGCCATCTCCATCGATGCGATGGTGCAGAAAGAGCCGGCGGAAGGCCAGGATCAGGTCGACATCATCATGCTCACCCATCTGGCGCTGGAGCGAAAGGTCGACACCGCCATCACGCTGATCGAGGCACTGCCCGTGGTCGTCGGCAAGGTCACGCGGATCCGCCTGGAGGAGTTGCGCTGATGACTGGATTGCTGGCCATGCGCAGTTGCGTGGTGGGCCTGTTGGCGAGCATTTTTCTCGCCGGCTGCCAATCGACACAGGTCGTCACGGCGGCTGGCGGCACCCTGCTCCAGGCGCGAGAAGTGGTTCGGCTGGTATACACGCAGTCGGGCGAACCAGGCGCCAGGACCTTGCCATATTGGGCGGGCGACATCACGCCGACAGTGCGCCGCATCATCAGCCGTTTTCCTGAATCACGCGACCGGTTTGAAAGCGGCGCGATCGGTATCACCAGCGACGGCTATGTCGCATTGCGCGACCCCGAGGCCACCAACCCCGCGCTGCATACGCTGATCAATCAGGAGAATCGCGACCGCAGCATCTTGTATGCCGCATCTGCTCTCGAGGTCGGCCACGGCAGCAACGATTTGTTCGGCGACTGGATGCCCTACGAACGCGCCACGTTCGCCCGCGAATGGGTGGCGCAGGCGCCCGCTGGCTGGTGGCATCGCGATGAAAAGGGTGAATGGCAGCGCAAGGCCGAAGGCCCGATAGCGACCGACGCGCCGGTCAAATGAAATACGTATCGACGCGCGGCGGCATGCCGCCAACAAGCTTCACCGGCATCCTGCTCGAAGGCCTGGCGCCCGACGGCGGCCTCACCGTCCCCGAGACGGGCTACCCTAGGATCACGGCCGCTGAACTGCAGGCGATGCGCGGCATGTCCTACGCCGAATTAGCCTTCGCGATCCTGTCGAAGTTCATCGACGACATTCCGGCGCCGGAACTGAAGCGGCTGATCGACCGCACCTACACCCGCGCGGTGTTCGGAAGCGACGCCATCGCGCCCTTGACCACGCTCGAGCGCGGCCTGCACCTGCTCGAATTGTCCAACGGCCCGACCCTGGCCTTCAAGGACATGGCCATGCAGTTGCTCGGCAACCTGTTCGAGCATGTGCTGGCGCGTGACGGCCGCGAACTCAACATTCTGGGAGCGACCTCCGGCGATACCGGCTCGGCGGCGGAGTACGCGATGCGCGGCAAGAAGGGGGTGCGGGTGTTCATGCTGTCGCCGCACGGCCGCATGAGTCCGTTCCAGACCGCGCAGATGTTTTCGCTCACGGACCCCAATATTTTCAATCTGGCCGTCGACGGTGTGTTCGACGATTGCCAGGACATCGTCAAGGCGGTGTCGAACGACGCCGTCTTCAAGGTACAGTACCGCATCGGTGCGGTCAATTCGATCAACTGGGCGCGGGTGGTGGCGCAGGTGGTCTATTACTTCAAGGGCTATTTTGCGGCGACCGCGTCGAACAGCGAACGGGTTTCATTTGCCGTTCCATCGGGCAATTTCGGCAACATCTATGCTGGCCATGTGGCGCGCATGATGGGCCTGCCGATCGCGAAGCTGGTGCTGGCGACCAACGAGAACAATGTGCTCGACGAGTTTTTTCGCACCGGGGTGTATCGCGTGCGCGCCGGCACCGTACAAACCTCGAGCCCGTCGATGGACATTTCCAAGGCGTCGAACTTCGAACGCTTCATCTTCGATCTCGCCGGGCGAGACGGAGCGGTGGTCAAGGCGCTATGGGAACAGGTTGATCGCCAGGGCGCGTTCGACCTGAACGGCACGCCGCTCAAGGCAGGTCTGGCGGACTACGGTTTCATATCGGGTGCGAGCACGCATGCCGATCGGCTGGCGATGATCCGCTCGGTGCATGCGAAATCCGGCCGCATGATCGATACCCATACCGCCGACGGGCTCAAGGTGGCGCTCGAGCAGCGCGAGCCGGGGATTCCGATGATCGTGCTTGAAACCGCGCAGCCGGCCAAGTTCGAGGAAACCATTGTCGAGGCGCTGGGCATCAAGCCGCCGCGCCCGGCGGGTTTCGCCGACCTTGAAACCCTGCCGCGGCGTTTCGAGGTGCTGCCGGTCTCGGTTGCGCAGGTCAAGGCGTACATCGTGTCGCACACCGCAAGCGCGGCCGGTGGCGGCACCGGGCACTGAGCGCGCGGTGGCGGTCGTGTGCGGCTGTTTTCGGGCGGCACGCATGCGACAATCGGCGGCATGAACAACAAGGTATTCGGGTTCGCCGGCTATTCCGGGTCGGGCAAGACCACGCTGATCGAGCAACTGATTCCACGCTTCGTCGCTGCCGGTCTGAAGGTGTCGCTGATCAAGCACGCACATCATGTATTCGATATCGACAAGCCGGGCAAGGACTCCTACCGGCATCGCGAGGCCGGCGCGGCCGAGGTGCTGGTCACCTCCGATCGCCGCTGGGTGCTGATGCATGAATTGCGCAGTGAACCCGAGCCCACGCTTGCCGAACAGCTCGCGCGCTTCTCGCCCTGCGATCTGGTGCTGGTGGAAGGATTCAAGCGCGCGGCGATTCCGAAGCTGGAAATCCACCGGCCGTCGCTCGGGCGAGCGCTGTTGCATCCGGATGATCCCAACATCGTCGCCATTGCCTGCGACGCCACGGTGAACACCGGCTTGCCGATCCTCAACATCAATGATCCGGCCGCGATCGCGGAATTTATAATGCGCCATTTGGGAATCGCCCGCCGATGAACCGCCCGCCGATGCTGTCGAAGGATGAAGCGCTCGCCGCGTTGCTGGCGCAGGCGGTGCCTGTGACCGGGATGGATTCGGTGGCCACGCTGGACGCGCATGGCCGGGTGCTGGCGTCGGCCGTGCGCTCGACGCTCGATGTGCCGCCGATGGATAACACCTCGATGGATGGGTATGCGATGCGCGCCTCCGACATCGTGGCGCCCGGTGTGCGCCTGCCGGTGTCGCAGCGGGTGCCCGCGGGGCAGGTGCCGCAGCCCTTGCGGGCGGGCTCGCTGGCGCGGATTTTCACCGGCGCGATGGTGCCGCCGGGTGCGGATGCGGTGGTGATGCAGGAGCAGTGCACGGTCGATGGCGATGCGGTGGCCGTCAATCATGTGCCGGCCTCCGGCGAGTGGGTGCGCCGCGCCGGTGAAGACATCCGCGCCGGTGCGGAAATCCTCGCCGCCGGCGTGCTCTTGACCCCGCAGGCGTGCGGGCTGGCGGCGTCGGTCGGCCTGGCCGCGGTGCCGGTGTTGCGAAAGCTTAAGGTCGCGGTGTTTTTCACCGGCGACGAGTTGGCGATGCCGGGCGAGGCGCTGAAACCCGGCGCGATCTACAACTCGAACCGGTTCGTGTTGCGCGGCCTGCTCGAGGGCCTTGGTTGCCAGATGACCGATTTCGGCATCGTGCGCGATTCGCTCGATGAAACGCGGCGCGTACTGCGCGCGGCCGCCGCCGAACACGACCTGATCATCACCACCGGCGGCGTCTCGGTCGGCGAGGAAGACCATGTGCGACCGGCGGTCGAAGCCGAAGGCGAGATCCGGCTGTGGCAGATCGCGATGAAACCGGGCAAGCCATTGGCCTATGGCCGGGTGCGGCGCGAGTCGGGTGATCCAGCTGATTTTCTGGGGCTGCCGGGCAACCCGGTTTCCGGTTTTGTCACCTTCTTGCTGTTTGCCCGCCCGTTCATTCTCAAGCGCCAGGGCCGTACCGACCTCGCGCCGCCGGCACTGGCCTTGCGCGCCGATTTCGCCTGGGACAAGCCGGACCGGCGGCGTGAATTCCTGCGTGCCCGCATGAACGCGACCGGTGGCCTTGACCTGTTTCCGAACCAAAGCTCCGGCGTCCTGACTTCGACGGTCTGGGCGGACGGCCTGATTGACAATCCGCCGTCGCAGGCGATCGCGCGTGGCGACACCGTGCGCTTTCTGCCGTTTTCGGGGTTGCTGCACTAGGCCATGATGAAGCTCCTGTATTTCGCCGGCCTGCGCGAGGCGCTTGGCACCGCTGCCGAATCGCTGGCGCCGGTCGCCGGTGTGACTGACGTTGCAAGCCTTAGGGCCCATCTGGCCGCGCGTGGCGGCGTCTGGGGCGAACAGTTCGCGCCGGCGCGCCAGTTGCGCGCTGCGGTCAATCAGGACCTGGCGGCGGCCGACAGTGCGATTGCAGACGGCGACGAAGTCGCGTTTTTCCCGCCGGTCACCGGCGGTTAGGAGCGGCCATGCCCGTGCGTGTCCAGACCGCGGATTTCGACCTGACCAGCGAAGTCGCGCAACTGCGCGCCGCCCAGGGCGCCCGTGCGGCGCAGATCGGCGCGATCGCCACCTTCACCGGCACGGTACGCGAGATGAACGACAACCGGGGCAGCGTGTCAGCGGTGTCGGCGATGACCCTCGAGCACTATCCCGGCATGACCGAGCGAGCGCTGGAAGCGATCATTGCCGAGGCGCGCGGGCGCTGGAGTATTTTCGACGCCCTGGTGGTGCACCGGGTCGGCCCGCTGTTTCCGCAGGACCAGATCGTGCTGGTGGCGACCGTCGGCGCGCATCGCGGCGAGGCGTTTGCCGCCTGCGAGTTCATCATGGACTACTTGAAGACGCGCGCGCCGTTCTGGAAAAAGGAGCGTACGCCCGAAGGCGAGCGCTGGGTCGACGCGCGAGCGGCCGATGACGCTGCGGCCGACAAATGGGCGCGGCCCGGTTGACGCGGCGGTGAACGCAGCCGGCTTCCTGGCTGTCGGGGTCGGTGCCGCGCTTGGCGCCTGGTTGCGCTGGATCTTCGGTACTTTTTTCAACAGCTTGCTTCCGGCGATTCCGCTCGGCACGCTGGCGGCAAACCTGATCGGCGGCTATCTGGTCGGGGTGGCGGTGGCGGCCTTTGCCGGGCACCCCGGCATGGCACCGGAATGGCGCCTGTTCGTGATCACCGGGTTTTTGGGCGGGCTGACAACCTTTTCGACCTTTTCGGCCGAGAGCGTGTCCTTGCTGCAGCAGGCGCGCTACGCGCTGGCGACCGGCCATATCGCCCTGCACCTGTGCGGCTCGATTGTCGCCACCATCGCCGGCATCGCCACCTGGCGCGCGTTCGCGCAATAGCGACAGCCTCGCCGCGGCAGCCGCTACTCGGCCGCCTTGAGCATGGCGAAACGCACATTGATGTTGCCGACCCGGTCGAGCAGGATGCGCATGCAGGCCTTGTTGAATTCCGCCTGCACCGCAGCGCTGGCCGAGCGCATGGCGCCGGCCTTGAGTTCGATCACCTCGCAGTCGGTATTGGCGGTCATGGTGGTGCTGCGCTTGGCGCTCTGATCCTGGAAATAGAGCATTTCGCCAAAGCAGCCGTCGGGCTTGACTGTCGATACCCGCTGGCCGCGGATCGATACATCGACCTCGCCGGCCACCAGCACATAGAGCGCGTCGCCGAGGTCGCCTTCCCTGATCATCACCTCGTCCTTGGCCGGTTTCAGCCAGGTGCACAGGCGTACCACTTCCCATAACTCGACATCGCCGAAGCCGGAAAAAAAGGTCAGCGCGCGCAGGGCCTGGAACTGTTCCGAATCCGAGATTTCGGCGCCTTCGGTGCGCAATTGCGCGAAGGCCTGGGTCAGGTCGCGGCCGAGTTCGCCCCAGCTCTGGTAGCGCGCTTCGCGGGTTTTCGCCAGGGCGCGCATGATGATGCCGTCGAGCACCATCGGCAGGTTGGGGCGCAGGTCGGAGGGCCGCGCCGGTTCGGTATTGAGGATCGCATAGGCCAGCCCCATCTGGTTGCTGGCGGTGAACGGCAGGCGGCCGGTCAGCAGCCGATACATCACCACGCCCAGCGAATAGATGTCGCTCTGGTGGGTCAGCACGTCGTTGCGGATCTGCTCCGGCGACATGTAGGCCGGCGAGCCGATCACGGTGTCGCCGGTGCCGCTCAAGGTGCGGGTGGTGTCGGTTCCCGGCTTGGCCAGCAGCGCGGCGCCGAAATCGGATATCTTGATGTCGCCGTCGCCGGTGATCAGGATGTTGCCAGGCTTGATGTCACGGTGGATCACGCCTTCGCGCATCGCCAACTCGAGCGCGCGGGCGCACTTGAAGACGATTTCCACCACACGCGGCAGCGGCAGCAGGTTCTGGGCATCGGTGTGTGCATCAAGGGTGCCGCCGGAGACATACTCCATCACCACATAGGAGAGCTGATCCTCGCTGGCGGCATCGTAGATTTCGACAATATGCGGATGGGTCAGGCGGCCGACCAGCGCCGCCTCGGCGATGAAAGCCTTGCGGCGCATCGAACGCACGCGCGGCTCGCCGTCCGCTTCATCGGCGAAATCGAACACCTTGATCGCCACCTCGCGCCCGGCGAAGCCGTCGCGTCCGAGATAAACGCGCGAGGTCGCCCCGCGCCCGATCTCGCGCACGATGTCGTACTTGCCGATGCGCTCGCTGAGCTGGAACAGGGCGGTCAATTGAGCATCCGCGGTGGTGCGTCTGGTGCCTGCGGCTCGGCGCCCGGGTTGGTGCCGGCGGTGAAATACGGCAGATCCCAATCGGCATTGCGCACCGCCGATTCGATCAGCCGGCACAATGAATGCATCAAGCGGTCATCTAAGCCCAGTTCGATGCCGCGGCCGGCCTGCGGGTCCAGTGTCAGCCGATAGGCCCCTGGGCGCTCGACCTTGACCTGCGCGCGAGCGGCGACAAAAGGGACTTCGCCCAGGGGAAAACTGTGCGGCGCCTCGGGCACCGGCTCGCGAAAAGGCGTCTTGAAATCGGTTTCGGCAAGGGCTTTTTCACGCTCGAAGGCGACCACTTCGCGGCGCGCCAGCGGTTGCGGTACCTTGACTGCCGCCGAGGTTTCGAACGTCTTGGTAAGTTCCGGCCATAAAAGCCGGATGAAGCGACGGGTCAGGAACAGGCGGAACTCGTCGCCGGTGGTGGTCGACAAGCGCATACGCAGGCGATCTTCCGCTGCGTCGAAGCTGATCTGCAATTGGTGAATATTCATTGAATCATCGTTGTGGATAACTGGAAATCATGCCGCAGCAGTCGCATGTTCCTGTCATGAAACCGGCATGCACTGAATAATCCTAGCAGTTTGGCGCCACCGGCCATGTCCGGAACTGGCGCCTGGTTGCCGCAACTTGACCCAAATCAAACCCGGCCCGCCAGCAAGGTCTTGAAATCGGGTCGAAAAGCCCGATGTTCCGAGGCAACAGACTTCTGAAAAGGCACTCCCATGCGCTCCGACAAATTGACTACCAAATTCCAGCAGGCCTTGAGCGATGCCCAAAGCATCGCAACTGGCCAGGACAACCAGTTTATTGAGCCGCAGCACCTGCTGCTGGCCATGCTCAACCAGGACGATGATGCTGTCGGCTCGCTGCTCGCGCGGGCCGGCGGCCAGGTGCCCAAGCTCAAGGCCGAACTCACCCGGGCGGTCGAAAACGGCCCCAAGGTCGACGGGCACGGCGGCGATGTCCAGGTGTCGCGCAGCTTGTCGCAATTGCTCAACCTCACCGATCGCGAGGCGCAGCGGCGTGGCGACGAATACATCGCCTCGGAAATGTTCCTGCTTGTCGCCGTCGATGACAAGGGCGAACTGGGACGGGCGTTGAAGGACTGCGGAGTCACAAAGAAGGCGCTCGAGGCCGCCGTCGAGGCCCTGCGCGGTGGCACCAAG
>JANPGJ010000592.1:0-20336 GCA_031423955.1 Burkholderiales bacterium | reverse complement strand
TTGCGCAATGTGACATGGCGCGGCCGGCACCGCATTGGCGCAAGGATGCGGATCTGTCAAACGCGCTGAGGCGGACGAAAAAAAGCCCCGCCGGGGCGGGGCTTTTTTCCAGATTGACCGTTTGTTTCGTGAAGCTCAGCCTTTTTTCGGCGCCGCAGTGCCTGCCGACCCGAGCGAGCCCATGAAGCGATCGAACGAACCTTCCGCCACATTGAACCAGAGCGCCTGGTCGGCACGATACTTGGCCCAAGGCTCGTACATCTTCTTGAACTCCGGGAACTTGTCGGCCCACTCGGTGTACTGGTCGTTGGAGGCCTTGTAAGCTGCCTGCATCACGTCACGCGGGAACACGCGCAGTTGCGCGCCGCCGGCCACCAGTTTGCGCAGCGCGATCGGGTTCAGGTGATCGTACTTCGCCATCGTCATCACATTGGCCTCGTGGCAGGCGGTGGTGAAGGCGTACTGGTATTCCTTAGGCAGGCTGGCCCAGGCCTTGTCGTTGACAATGAAGTGGCCCATCGAGTTGCATTCCCACCAGCCCGGCGCATAGTAGTACTTGGCGACCTTGTTGAAGCCGAGCTTTTCGTCATCATGTGGCCCGACCCACTCGGCGGCGTCAATGGTGCCCTTTTCCAGCGCCGGGTAAATGTCGCCGCCGGCGATCTGCTGCGGCGTTGCGCCCATGCGCGCGAGAATCACTCCTCCGGGACCACCGATCCGCATCTTGAGGTTCTTGATGTCGGCCAGCGACTTGATTTCCTTGCGGTACCAGCCGCCCATCTGGCAACCGGTGTTGTAGCCGGGGAAACCGACACAGTTGTAGTTCTTGAGGAACGCCGCATACAACTGCTCGCCGCCGCCGTGGTACCACCATGCATTTTGCTGGCGGGTGGTCAGGCCGAACGGCAGGCAGCTGGCGAAGCCGAACGCCGGGTCCTTGCCAAAATAGTAGTACAGGGCGGTCTGGCCGACTTCCACCGTGGCGTTTTGTACCGCGTCGAGCACCTGCAGGCCGGGCACGATTTCACCGGCGGCGAAGGTGCGCAGCTGGAACTTGTTGTTGGTCAGTTCAGCGACCCGCTTGGCGACCTGCTCATTGGCGCCGAACAGGGTGTCAAGGCTCTTCGGGAAGCTCGACGTCATGCGCCACTTGAACTCCTGGCCCTGGGCGAACGCCGGCGCGGTGCCGGCGGCGAGCACACCTGCGATACCGCCGTGCTTGATGAAATCGCGACGTTTCATTTGATTTGTCTCCTCGAATGTTGGGGGCTGGCGCAATACCGGATAACGCCGCCAGACTATATCCAACTACGCGTCATGCTGCAATCACCATTGTGCCTTCAGGGCATTAGGGTTTTCGAGTACCGCTCAACCCTGCCAATAACCCTATTGCGGGCCGTGCGACGCGTACGCATGACCAAGCGGGCGTTTCCCGGGCGCCGGCATGATCGGCAAGCGGCGCCAAAAACTGGTAAGTTAGAAGGATGGGGGAAGACTCAAACATCGCCGGCCTGCGGTTCGGCAGATACCGTGCCATTCGCGAGATCGGCCGCGGTGCGACATCGTCGGTTTACCTGGCCGAAGATGACGGCGACCTCGCCGCCGAAGACGCCTTTGGCGCCTCCGACTGGAGCCGCAGCGAGGGCAAGCCCAAGCAGGTGGCGATCAAAGTGGTCGACTTCACCGACGACCGCAGCAAGTTGTCGCGCCGGTTCCGCAAGCTGTTCGCCACCGAAGCGGCGGTCACCGCGCAATTCGACCATCCGAACATCGCGCGGGTGTATGACTGGAAGGTCGAGGAAAAGCGCGCCTACCTGGTGATGGAACTGGTCGTCGGTGACGGTCTCGACCAGTTCGTGACGATGGACAAGCTGTTGCCGATGCATCGCGTGGTGGGCATCATCTTCAAGGTGGCGATGGCTCTCGACTACGCGCACCGGCGCGGCATCGTGCATCGCGACATCAAGCCGGCGAACGTGATGCTGACCGGCGACGACGAGGTCAAGCTGATGGACTTCGGCCTGGCCTTGAACATTCGCAAGAACGTCAACATCGATTCGACCTTCATCAACGGGCTCGGCTCGCCCTCGTACATGAGTCCGGAGCAGATCAAGGGCTACACCCTCAATCACCAGACCGACCTCTACTCGCTGGGCGTGATGTTCTACCAGTTGCTGACCGGGCGCCTGCCGTTCCGCGGCCCGAATACCGCCGCGCTGGTCTACAAGATCATCAACACCGAAGCGGTGGCAGTGACCCAGCTCAACCCCGACATTCCGGAGTTGACCAACAGCGTCATCAAGCGCTCGCTGGAGAAGGACCTGTATTCCCGCTACCGGCTTGGCGCCGACATGGCCAAGGACTTGTCGGCGGTGCGCTTCCAGATTCTGCAGGATGTCGCAGCGCTGCCCGACGAGTCGCGATGGAAGGCGGTGCGCGGCCTGCCGCTGCTGGGCAAGCTTGACGATGTCGATGTCTGGGAACTGCTGCGCCTGTCCGCTTGGCGGACGCTGCCGCCGGCGACCGTGATCATGCGCGACGGCGAGCCTGGCAAGTCCTTCGGCTTCATCCTCGATGGCGAAGTCGAGGTCGAAAAGGGTGACCGTGCGCTGGCCACCCTCGGGCGCGGCGAGATCATCGGCGAGGTGTCGTATCTGGACAGCGAGGGGGGGACCCGCACCGCGTCAGTCACCACCCTCAATCAGGTGACTTACCTGGAAATCAATTCGTCGGCTTTCGCGTTCGCCACCGAGGAGCTGGTGGCCGAGATCAGGCGCATCGCGATCGATGTGATGATCTCGCGCATGCGCGCCGCCAACCGGCTGGCCAAACGCTTCTCGCCGGTGGCTGTGCATCCGACCGAGGTGCCGGAAGGCGAGGTCGATGCACCAATGCCGGCGGCTGCATCGGCGGCGCCGGTCGAAGCGCCGGGCTGGAGCGTGTTTGGCAAACCGGCGTATGCCGCCGCTGCCGTGTCGGTGACGGCTGCAACATCGCCGGTGGCAGCACCGGCGGCGCCGCAGGTGGCACCCCCTGCCGCAACCACTGCGCCTGCTGCAGCGCCTTTGTGGCCGCCGCCGGAGTTGCCGGCGCCGGGGCGTGCGCCGGCGCTGACCGGGCGCGGCACCACGGTCGTGGTTCAACCGTTGCCGGCATCGGCAGCGGCGGCGATTGCGCAAATGGCGCTTACCCAGAACCCCCGCAACGCACGGCCCGCTGCCCTGCAGCCGTTTGAACTTGGTCCGGAGAGCACCGCCGAAGACGCGCCGCCGCTGTCGGTCTCCGACATGCCGGCCGATGCGGTACTGACCACCGACCTCGGTGCGCACTTCGATGCGTTGCCGGGGCTGGAGACGACCGAGCTTGCCGGTGGATTCAATGCCCGACCCGCACATGCGGCTACCGCCGATTTGGGCGGTCGCTTCGGCTCCGGGGCAATGGCAACAACCGAGATGGCGGCCGATTTCGGCAGCCTGCCGTCGCTTGACGAGCCGCCGGTGCTCGCCCCGGACTTCGACATTCACGCCCGTACCGGCCGCACGTCGCCGGTCAGCCCGGTGCCTGCGCCAGCGTACGCCGCAACCACTGAAATGGCGGCTCATTTTGCGACGCCATCGCCGTCCGACGACACTGAACGCGATGCAGTCCGTGGGAGCGAGTCATCGCTGATGCCGCAGATCCGCGGTCTTGTCGACCAGAGCACGCAGGAGCTTGCCGGCCACATGCTCGGTGGCGATGCGCCGCGCGAGAGCGATCGCACGGTCGAATTGGCCGGCGGATTCGGCATGCCGGACGAGGACCCGATGGCCCAGCTCGGCAACGACATGTTTCCGCCGATCACCGGTGTCCATCGCACCGGGACCGCCGGCAAAGCGGCGTTGCCGGTCGATCCGGATTACGAGGTCACCCAGGTGCTTGACCCGTCAAGCTTCGCCGCGGCGTTTCCGTCGCTGGAGGAATTTGCCCAGGAGCCGGTCGCGCAGCCACGTGTCGCGCAGCCGCGAGCCGCGCCGGCATTCACGCCGGCGCCACCGAGTTTTGAAGACGACGAACCCTACGAGGCCACCCAGATGCTCGACCCGGGCATGCACGGCACCCCCCCGCCGTCGTTTGACGACGAGCCGGATCGGACCGTTGACTTGGCCGGGCACTTCGCTGGTCCCGAACAACCGGCCGACGGGCCGAAGACGACCGCTTTTCCGCCACTCAAGTATTGAAATTGAACGAGGCGGTCCTTGCGGCAGGGTTCGCCCATCGAGCCTGCGCTTTGATCATTTGGCGGGCCGGATCAGTTGCCGGGGAATTTGTCGTCGTCGGGACAATGAACCCCTGGCCTCGTCGTCGAATTCAATTCCGGCCGATTGACTTCGATCAATGTCGGCGTCATCCGGCCCTTCTACTCTTCGCGCCAGATCGGTAACGCGGGCGCTACCGGCGCCCTGGTCAATCCGCGGCTGTGCCAGTCACGGGCAGTTCTTCAGCACAGGCCCCGGGTACGGGAAGACATGCGGCAACCAAGAAAGAAGAGTTCGATGGGAAGCTCCCAATCAATACCCTTGCAGGCAGTCGAGCGCCAGCTGCGTCTTAAAACCCAAGCCAAGGGTCGCCAGCCGGATGCGCGGTCGCAGGAAGAAGTTGCCGCCTTGCTCGACGGAGTGCCGCCGCGGCGCGACCTGCTGATCGAAAATCTGCACCGGATTCAGGATGCCTTCGGTCAACTAGCCGACCGGCATCTGGTGGCCCTGGCGCGCCGGATGAATATTGCGCTGGCCGAGGTATATGAAGTGGCGACGTTTTATCATCATTTCGATGTCGTGCGCACAGGCGATGCCGCGGCAAGTGGATCGCTGACAGTGCGCGTCTGCGAATCGCTGTCCTGCGAGATGGCCGGAGCGCGCGATTTGCTCAAGCGTCTGCCGGATCTGCTTGGCGCCGCGGTGCGGGTTCTCGCCGCGCCCTGCGTCGGGCGCTGCGAGCAGGCACCGGTTGCGATCGTCGGGCAGAATCCGCTGCCGCAGGCGACCTGTGAAAGCGTGAGGCTGGCGGTGCAAGGCGGCTCGGCGACCCATCCCGGGGCCGCCGATCGCAAGGCCTTTGATCCGCTCAGTTTCATTGAACCAGCCGCCACGCCCGGGCCGGGGCGCTCGGTAGCACCTGCCTATGCCGGTTACGCCACCTACCGCAAGGCCGGCGGCTATGCCTTGCTTGCCGCGTGCCTGTCAGGCAAGCATGACGCCGAAGGCCTGATTGTGAAAATGGAGCAGTCGGGATTGCGCGGCCTCGGTGGCGCCGGCTTTCCGGCAGGTCGCAAGTGGCGCATCGTGCGCGCCGAAGCGGGTCCCAAGGTGATGGCGGTCAACATCGACGAAGGCGAGCCCGGAACCTTCAAGGACCGCACCTATCTGGAGCGCGATCCGCATCGCTTCGTGGAGGGCATGCTGATCGCCGCCTGGGTCGCAGGGGTGGGAGCGATCTACGTTTACCTGCGCGACGAGTATCACGGTTGCCGCGCGATCCTTGAGCGCGAGCTTGCGCGCCTCAGGGCAGATCCGCCCTGCGCATTGCCGCCGATCGAACTGCGGCGCGGCGCCGGCGCCTATATTTGCGGTGAGGAGTCGGCGATGATCGAGTCGATCGAAGGCAAGCGCGGCCAGCCGCGTCTGCGGCCGCCGTATGTGGCGCAGGTCGGCCTGTTCGGTTACCCGACGCTTGAACACAACTTCGAAACCCTGTATTGGGTACGTGACATCCTGACGCGCGGGCCGCAATGGTTTTCCAGTTTCGGCCGCCACGGTCGCCACGGCTTGCGTTCATTTTCGGTGTCCGGCCGGGTCAAGCGGCCCGGCATGCATCTGGCGCCGGCCGGCATTACCGTCCGTGAACTGATTGACGAATATTGCGGCGGCATGCAGGAGGGGCATGATTTCTACGCCTACCTGCCGGGCGGCGCGTCCGGCGGCATCCTGCCGGCGCGACTGGGCGACGTGCCGCTCGACTTCGACACCCTGCAGCCGCACGGCTGCTTCATCGGTTCGGCCGCCGTGGTGATTCTGTCGGATCGCGATCGCGCGCGCGATGCGGCGCACAACATGATGATGTTTTTCAAGGATGAATCCTGCGGCCAGTGCACGCCCTGCCGGGTCGGCACCGCGAAGGCGGCGGCCCTGATGCAGGCGCCGAAATGGGATCTCGACACCCTCGAAGACCTGAGCCAGGTGATGGGCGACGCCTCGATTTGCGGGCTCGGACAGGCCGCGCCAAACCCGATCCGCTGTGTTGCAAAGTATTTTCCCCATGAGGTCTGACCAGTGAACGCGCCCCGCAAATTGGAAGTTCCCGCAAGCGTTGTCGAATTCAGACTCAACGGCAAGACCGTCGAGGCATTCGATGGTGAATCGATCCTCAATGCTGCGCAGCGCGCGGGCGTCGAAATCCCGCGCCTTTGCTACAAGGAGGGCTATCGGGCCGACGGCAATTGCCGGGCATGCGTGGTCGAGATCAAGGGCGAGCGGGTGCTGGCACCGTCATGCTGCCGCGCCGCCAGCGCCGGCATGGAAGTCACCAGCAATTCGGAGCGCGCCGAGAAATCGCAGAAGATGGTGCTCGAACTGCTGCTCTCCGACATGCCCGACAGGCAGTACAAGCCGGATTCGGAGCTTGACCTGTGGGCCGGGCGCATGAAAGTCAGTGCGCGCGCGCCGCTCAGGGGAGTGGCGCGGATGAGCCCCAATCCCGACCTGTCACACGCGGCCATCGCGGTCAATCTCGATGCCTGCATTCAGTGCACACGCTGCGTGCGCGCCTGCCGCGAAGAGCAGGTCAATGATGTGATCGGCTATGCGATGCGTGGCGATCATTCGAAGATCGTGTTCGATCTCGACGATGCGATGGGCGAGTCTTCATGCGTGGCGTGTGGCGAATGCGTCCAGGCCTGTCCGACCGGGGCGTTGATGCCGGCCAACAATGTCGGCATGATCAAGCCCGACAAGCAGGTGGATTCGGTGTGCCCGTATTGCGGCGTCGGCTGTCAGCTAACCTACAAGATCAAGGACAACCGCATTGTTTCGGTCGACGGCCGCGATGGCCCGTCGAACCATGGTCGCTTGTGCGTCAAGGGCCGATATGGATTCGACTATGTGCATCATCGGCAACGCCTGACCAAACCGCTGATCCGGCGCGAGGGCGCGCCGAAATCCGGTGATTTCGTGATGGACCCTGATCGCCTGGGCGAGATATTCCGCGAAGCCACCTGGGAAGAGGCGCTTGCCCTGGCGGCCGGCGGGCTCAAGCGGCTCAAGGACCGGCACGGCAACTATGCGTTGGCCGGATTCGGTTCGGCCAAGGGCAGCAACGAGGAGGCCTACCTTTTTCAGAAGCTGGTCCGCACCGGATTCGGCAGCAACAATGTCGACCATTGCACACGGCTTTGCCACGCGTCTTCGGTCGCCGCCCTGCTCGAGGGGGTGGGGTCGGGCGCGGTGTCCAACCAGGTGTCCGATGTCAAGCATGCGGAACTGGTGCTGGTGATCGGGGCCAATCCGGGTTCCAACCATCCGGTGGCGGCGACCTGGATCAAGAATGCCGCCAGGAACGGCACCCGGCTGGTGGTGGCCGACCCGCGGCGCAACGATCTTTATCGAAACGCCTGGCGCTATCTGCAGTTCAAGTCGGACTCCGACGTCGCGTTGCTCAATGCGATGATGTACACGATCGTCGAGGAAGGCCTGGTCAACGAGGCGTTCGTGCGCGACCGCACCAGTGGCTATGAGGCGCTGCGCGACAACGTGCGCGGCTACGCGCCGGAATCGATGGACAGTGTGTGCGGCATTCCGGCAGCCACCATCCGCGAAGTCGCACGTGCGTTCGCCACCGCGAAAACCGCGATGATCCTGTGGGGCATGGGTGTGTCGCAACATATCCACGGCACCGACAATGCGCGCTGCCTCATTGCATTGTGCATGATGACCGGGCAGATCGGACGCCCCGGCACCGGCCTGCATCCTCTGCGCGGCCAGAACAACGTCCAGGGCGCCTCGGATGCCGGCCTGATACCGATGATGTTTCCGGACTACATGCGGGTTGACAACCCGCAGGCGAACGCCAGGTTCGAGAAACTCTGGAACACACGGCTCGACACCAAGCCTGGCTACACGGTGGTCGAGATCATGGGCAAGGCGATGGCGCCGGCATCCGATCCGCACAAGATCTACGGCATGTACGTGATGGGCGAAAACCCTGCGATGTCCGATCCCGACCTGAACCATGCGCGCGAGGCGTTGGCCAGCCTGCAGTGCCTGGTGGTGCAGGATATTTTCATGACCGAGACCGCCTATCTGGCCGACGTCGTGTTGCCGGCTTCGGCGTTTCCCGAGAAGACCGGCACCTTTTCCAATACCGACCGGATGGTGCAAATGGGCCGCCGCGCGCTCGATTGCCCGGGCGATGCGCGCCAGGACCTGTGGATCATCCAGCAGATCGCGCGCGGCATGGGGCTCGACTGGAATTACACGGGCGAAGACAGCGGGGTGGCGCAAGTATTCGACGAGATGCGCCGTGCGATGCCTTCAATCGGCGGCATGACCTGGGACCGCCTGTGCGCGGAGTCCGGACTGACATATCCGCTGGAAGCGGAGGGCGATCCGGGCACGCCGGTGGTTTTCACCAAGACTTTCCCGACCGCCAGCGGTCGCGCCAGACTGGTGCCCGCGGACCTGATTCCGGCCGCCGAGCAACCCGACGCCGATTATCCGTTCGTGCTGATCACCGGTCGACAACTCGAGCATTGGCATACCGGAGCGATGACGCGGCGCGCATCCGTGCTCGACAGTATCGAGCCGTTCGCGGTGGCGATGCTGCATCCGCTTGATCTTGAGGCAATGGGTGCGAAGCCGGGCGGGGTGATCACGATCGAATCGCGGCGCGGCAAGGTCGCATTGAATGCACGGGTCGATGAAGGGACGCCGCGCGGCAGCATATTCCTGCCATTCTGCTACTACGAGGCGGCAGCGAACCTGCTGACCAATCCCGCGCTCGATCCGTTCGGCAAGATCCCCGAATTCAAATACTGCGCGGTCAAGGTCGGGAAAGGCGGGCGCTTGATGCCTGCATCGAGTTACGGCGGCGGCAAGGCAGCCGCAGCGATGTGCTGATTTGCCGACCCGGACCGCGCGGTCGTGACAAGGCTTCAAGCGGCGCGGGCGCGACCAGCCTGCGCGCTAATGCTGGTGGCGTGAAGCACGGATTTCAAGCGTCGGAATGCAGGTTGAGGCGCCGGGCTTTCAGGTGTGATCACGGCGCCGGTGACACCATCAAAACGAAGAGGAAGCAGAAATCATGACAAGCAACACCCAATCGCAAGCGTTGACCGACGGTTTTCACCTTGTGGTCGATGCGCTCAAACACAACGATATCGACACCATCTTCGGCCTGGTGGGCATTCCGATCACCGATCTGGCGCGCCTGGCGCAGGCCGAGGGAATGCGCTTCATCGGCTTCCGGCACGAGCAACATGCCGGCAATGCCGCTGCGATTGCCGGCTACATGACGCAGAAGCCGGGCATCTGCCTGACCGTGTCGGCACCGGGCTTTCTCAATGGCCTGACTGCGCTGGCGAACGCGACCGTCAACTGTTTCCCGATGATCCTCATCAGCGGCTCGAGCGAGCGCGAGATTGTCGACCTGCAGCAGGGCGACTATGAGGAAATGGATCAACTCAATGCGGCCAAGCCGTATGCCAAGGCAGCCTATCGCGTGCTCAACGCCGAGGATATCGGCATCGGCGTGGCACGCGCCATTCGCGCTGCCGTTTCCGGGCGGCCAGGCGGCGTCTACCTTGACTTGCCGGCCAAGTTGCTGGCACAGACGCTTGATGCCGAGCACGGCAGGCGATCGCTGGTGCGGGTGGTCGATCCGGCGCCGCGACAGAGTCCGGCGGCTGACGCGGTCGCGCGGGCGTTGGACCTGCTCAAGGGCGCAAAGCGCCCATTGATCCTGCTCGGCAAGGGGGCCGCTTATGCGCAAGCGGACGCCGAAATTCGCGCATTCGTCGAGAAGACCGGGATTCCCTACCTGCCGATGTCGATGGCCAAGGGCCTGCTGCCTGACACCCATCCGCAATCGGCATCGGCGGCGCGCTCGTTCGTGCTCGCCGAGGCGGATGTGGTGGTGCTGGTGGGTGCCCGCCTGAACTGGCTGCTGTCGCACGGCAAGGGCAAGACCTGGGGTGCGCCGGCGCCGAAGAAATTCATCCAGATCGACATTTCGCCTACCGAGATCGACAGTAACGTGGAGATCGCGGCGCCGGTGATCGGCGATATCGGGTCCTGCGTTTCCGCGCTGGTCGCCGGCATCGGTGCCGGCTTCGCCAAGCCGGCCGCCGAATGGACCGGCGCGATCAATGAGCGCAAGGAAAAGAACCTGGCGAAGATGGCGGTGACGCTGGCGCAGGATCCTTCGCCGATGAATTTCCACAGCGCGCTGCGCGCGATTCGCGACGTCCTCAAGGCGCGGCCGGACATCATGGTCGTCAACGAGGGTGCCAATACCCTGGATTTCGCACGCAGCATCATCGACATGCACCAGCCGCGCAAACGCTTCGATTCCGGCACCTGGGGCATCATGGGCATCGGCATGGGCTACGCGATCGGCGCTGCGGTCACCGGCGGTACCCAGGTGGTGGCGATCGAAGGGGACAGCGCGTTCGGGTTTTCCGGCATGGAAATCGAGACCATCTGCCGCTATGATCTGCCGGTTTGCGTCGTGGTCTTCAACAACAACGGCGTCTATCGCGGCACCGATGTCAATCCGACCGGCGGGCGCGATGTCGCACCGACCGTGTTCGTGAAGGGCGCGCGCTACGACAGGATGATGGAGGCTTTCGGCGGTATCGGCTGCAATGCCACCACGCCGGCCGAGTTGACCGCTGGGTTGAGCGCAGCGATCGCATCAGGCAAGCCGACGCTGATCAACGCGGTGATCGACGAGGCTGCGGGTACCGAGAGCGGCCGCCTGACCAACCTCAATCCGCAGAGCGCGGCGAAAAAGAAATGATGTGGTTGATGCCTGCAGCGTCGCTTGCCTGAACTGAATTGAGAAACGTCAAGAATCGAAAATCGAGCGGGCGACTTCTTGACATCAGTCAAGGTTGCACTGATACCCCGACCTTACATTTGCGCACGACATTCTCCGTGGTTGTCACGGACTAAAACAGGGAACGAGCGAAGACATCATGCCAAAGTCAGATATCGAGATTGCACAAGCTGCGACCATGCAACGCATTGCGCAGGTCGCGCGTGAAAAACTGGGAATCAGCGACGAGCACCTGGTGCCCTATGGCCACTACAAGGCCAAGCTCTCGCTCGAGTACATCGACACCCTGAAGAACCGGCCGGATGGCAAGCTGATTCTGGTCACAGCGATCAACCCGACGCCGGCCGGCGAGGGCAAGACCACCACCACGGTGGGCCTGGGCGATGCCCTCAATCATCTGGGAAAGAAGGCGATCATCGCGCTGCGCGAACCATCGCTCGGACCGGTGTTCGGCGTCAAGGGTGGCGCCGCCGGCGGCGGCTACGCCCAGGTGGTGCCGATGGAGGACATCAATCTGCATTTCACCGGCGACTTCTCGGCCATCGCGCTGGCCAACAACCTGCTGGCGGCTGCGATCGACAACCACATCAGCCACGGCAACGAACTGGGCATCGATATCCGCCGCATCCAGTGGCGGCGGGTGGTCGACATGAACGACCGCGCCCTGCGCGACATCACCATCGGTCTCGGCGGCACGGCCAACGGCTATCCGCGTCAGGATGGATTCGACATCGTGGTGGCTTCCGAGGTGATGGCGATCTTTTGCCTGGCGACTTCGCTCAAGGACCTGAAGACGCGCCTGGGCAACATCATCGTCGCCTACACGCGTGACCAGAAACCGATCCGCGCCAGCGACCTCAAGGTGCACGGCGCGATGACGGTGTTGTTGCGCGATGCGCTGGCGCCAAACCTGGTGCAGACACTGGAGAACAACCCGGCGTTCATTCACGGTGGCCCGTTCGCCAACATCGCGCATGGCTGCAACTCCGTGATCGCCACCCAGACCGCGCTGAAACTGGCCGACTACGTGGTGACCGAGGCCGGCTTCGGTGCCGACCTCGGCGCCGAGAAATTTGTCGATATCAAGTGCCGGAAGAGCGGTCTGCGCCCGAGTGCGGTGGTGGTGGTGGCGACAGTGCGTGCTCTCAAGTACCACGGTGGCGCCGATCTGAAGAATCTCAATACCGAGAACCTGGAAGCGCTTGAGAAAGGGATCGCCAACCTCGAGCGTCACGTACACAATGTGACCGTGAACTACGGCATGCCGTGTGTGGTGTCGGTCAACCACTTCATCCACGACACCGACCGCGAGCATGCCTTGCTGCGCGACAAACTCGGCAAACTCGGTGCGCCGGTGATTCTGGCGCGCCACTGGGCCGAGGGCGGCAAGGGAGCGGCTGAAGTCGCACGCAAGGTCATCGAAATGTGCGAAGGCAAGAACAACTTCTCGTTCGTCTATGAGGATTCCGACTCCCTGTGGGACAAGATGAAGAAAATCGCCACCAAGATCTACGGCGCATCCGATATCGGCGCCGACAACAAGATTCGCGCGCAGATCAAGAAGTTGCAGGACGACGGATACGGGCACTACCCGGTGTGCGTGGCCAAGACCCAGATGTCGTTTTCCACCGATGCGCAGGCGCGCGGCGCACCTTCCGGACATGTGGTCAATGTGCGTGAAGTGCGACTCGCCGCCGGCGCCGAATTCGTGGTGATGGTGTGTGGCGACATCATGACCATGCCGGGCCTGCCCAAGGTGCCTTCGGCGGAAGTGATCGACCTTGATGACAACGGCAAGGTGGTGGGCTTGTTTTAGCGCCTGCCAATGCGTGCCGGTCGGTGCGGTGCCAGGCGCATCGCGCCGGTATGTGCACAAGCCGCCGGCCACCCGTGTCCGGGATTCGCGAACTGGTGTGTGGTGACTGACGCTGAAGCCGGGCAGGCGCAGTAACGGTTCGAGCGGCAAAACAATACAATCCGGGCCGACCATGATATCGGCCCGCCGAAAGCCAAAGGAGATTCGACATGAACATGTACCTGTCCGCGATGCAAATCGCAGCTTTTTCCGCCACGCTTGCATTTGCGCCGCTGGCGTCAGCGGCCTGGGAGCCGACCAAGTCGGTGGAATTCGTGGTGCCGGCCGGAACCGGTGGCGGTGCCGACCAGATGGCACGCCTGATCCAGGCGATCGTCGCCAAAAACAACCTGATGAAGCAGCCGATGGTGGTCGTCAACAAGGGCGGCGGCGCCGGTGCGGAGGGCTTTCTCGAGGTCAAGGGCGCCAAGGGTGACGCCCACAAGATCATCATCACGCTGTCGAACCTGTTCACCACGCCGCTGGCGACCGGGGTGCCGTTCAACTGGAAAGACCTGACGCCGGTGTCAATGCTGGCGCTCGACCAGTTCGTCCTCTGGGTCAACGCCGAGTCGCCCTACAAGACCGCCAAGGAGTACATCGACGCGGTGCGTACGGCCGGCCCCAACAAGATGAAAATGGGCGGTACCGGTTCACGCCAGGAAGATCAGATCATCACGGTCGCCATCGAAAAGCAGGCCAAGGTCAAGTTCATCTACATCCCGTTCAAGGGTGGTGGCGATGTCGCCGTGCAACTGGTTGGCAAGCATATCGATTCCTCGGTCAACAACCCGATCGAGGCGGTGGCGCAATGGCGCGGCGGCAAGTTGCGGCCCCTGTGTGTGTTCGACGACGAGCGCATGCCCTACAAGCAGAAAGTCACCGAGACCATGGCGTGGAGTGACATCCCGCCCTGCAAGCAGGCCGGGGTGGATGTCGACTACCTGATGTTGCGCGGAATCTTCATGGCGCCGGGCGTCACCGAAGACCAAAAGGTTTACTTCGTCAACCTGCTGAAGCGGGTTCGCGAGACGCCGGAGTGGAAGGACTTCATGGAAAAAGGCGCCTTCAATACCACCGCGTTGATGGGCGACGACTATCGCACCTGGGTAGGCAAGGAAGAGGTTCGCCATCAGCAACTCATGAAGGAAGCCGGCTTTCTCGCGGCCGGTAAATGAGCCGCACCTGATGCGAATTGCGGCAGCTTGCGGCAGATGGTGCGCGCAAGTGCCTGGTCAGACCATACGAGGGAAGCAGGCGAGGCATCCGAATGAATGACGGCGAGGACAAGGCTGCGACGTCGGTGCGGGCGATGGAGATCGCGGTTGCGATTTTCGTCTTCGCATTCGGCGCCCTGGTGGTCTATGACAGCATGCGACTGGGGTCGAAATGGGCCGAGGATGGGCCGCAGGCCGGGTATTTCCCGTTTTATATCGGCTTGATTCTCTGTGTCGCCAGCGCCGTCACCTTCGTAGGCGCGCTGCGCAACCGGGAGCTTGCCGCGAAGTCCTTTGTCGATCGCGGCCAACTGAAATTGATCATGGCGGTGCTGGTGCCGCTGGTGCTGTATGTGGCCGTCATCAAGTTTCTCGGCATCTACGTCGCATCGATCGCATTCATCGGCTGGTTCATGCGTCGTCTTGGCCGTTATTCCTGGCTGAAAACCGGTGCCGTGTCGCTGCTGACCATGCTGGCGTTCTTCGTGATGTTCGAAGTCTGGTTCAAGGTACCGCTGCCCAAGGGCCCGCTGGAAGCCGCCCTCGGCTTTGCCTGAACGTCATGGCTACACACAGTCTCCGGGATCCGATCCGCCATGGATGAAATCAATTCGCTGATGCACGGGTTCTCGGTCGCCCTGAGCCCGTTCAACCTGATGCTGATGTTCATCGGCGTCGTACTTGGTGTGATCATCGGTGTGCTGCCTGGGCTGGGCGGTGCGAATGGTGTGGCGATCCTGCTGCCGCTGACTTTTTCGATGCCGCCGACCTCGGCCATCATCATGTTGTCGTGCATCTACTGGGGCGCGCTGTTCGGCGGCGCCATCACCTCGATCCTGTTCAACATACCCGGCGAGCCGTGGTCGGTGGCCACCACCTTCGACGGTTACCCGCTGGCGCAGAAGGGGCGCGCCGGCCACGCGCTGGCGGCTTCGTTCACGTCATCGTTCGTCGGCGCCCTGGTGGCGGTGATCCTGATCACCTTTCTGTCGCCGGTGGTGGCGCGCTTCGCGCTCAAGTTCGGGCCGCCCGAGTTCTTCTCGGTATACCTGCTGACGTTTTGCGCCTTCATCGGCATGAGCAAGGGCAATCCGATGAAGACGGTGGTCGCGATGATGTTCGGCTTCGCGCTCGCCGCGGTCGGCCAGGATACGGTGACCGGGGCGCTGCGCCTGACCTTCGGTTTCACCGAGTTGCTCAAGGGTTTTGATTTCCTGATCGCCGTCATCGGCTTGTTCGGCATCAGCGAAATTCTCCAGACCCTCGAAGAAGGACTCGAATTCAAGGGTACGCAGGCAAAGATCAACATGCGGGTGGTGATCGAGACCTGGAAGGAACTGCCGCGTTACTGGATGACCAGCCTGCGCTCGTCGGCGGTCGGCTGCTTCATGGGCATCGTGCCGGGTGGCGCGACGCCGGCCTCGTTCATGAGCTACGGCCTGGCGCAGCGTATGTCGCCCAACGGCGCGCATTTCGGCAGCGTGGACAATCCACAACTCGAAGGCGTGGTGGCGCCGGAAACCGCAGCCCACGCGGCCGGCACCAGCGCGCTGTTGCCGATGCTGACCCTGGGCGTGCCGGGGTCGCCGACGGCTGCCGTGCTGCTCGGTGGCCTGTTGATCTGGGGCCTGCAACCCGGCCCGCTCCTGTTCGTCGAACAGAAGGATTTTGTCTGGGGGTTGATCGCCAGCATGTATCTGGGCAACATCGCCGGCCTCATCGTCGTGCTCACCTGCGTGCCGATGTTCGCCGCGATTCTGCGGATTCCATTCTCGATCATCGCGCCGGTCATCCTGGTGATTTGCGCGATTGGCGCGTTCACCGTGCATACCTCGATGTTCGACGTCTACCTGATGGTGATCTTCGGTGTGCTCGGGTATGTCTTCAAGAAGCTCGACTATCCGCTGGCGCCGCTGGTGCTGGCCATCGTGCTTGGTGATCGCGCCGAGGAGTCGTTCCGGCAGGCGATGCTGGTGTCGCAGGGCGACTTGAGTATTTTCTTCGCCAACGGCCTGGTGGGCGGCATCACCGGGCTGGCGCTGACGCTCCTGCTCTGGCCGGCGGTATCCGCGCTGATCGCGCGCGCTCGTGCTGCTTGAGTCAACGAAGTTTCAGGCAGCGGCTTTTCTGACCTTGACGCGGCTCAGGGTTTCCGGGGTGATGTTCAGGTAAGCGGCAAGTTCCTTCTTCGGAATCCGGTCAATCAGGTCAGGGTGCTTGCGCTGGAAGCGGGCCAGGCGTCCCGGTGCATCCAGCAGGTGCAGGGTGATGGTATGCGCCATCACCTCCGACATCAGTCGCATCACCTCGTATTCGAACGCCTCCTTGACTTCTTCATGGTGTTCAAGGAACTCAACCCAGGTCTCCATCGGTAGTCGCGCGACGCGGCAGTTGGTCAGGGCGACGATGCTGTAGGGGGTCAGGGTGTTCAGGCGCCAGGCGGCGTAGCTGGTATCCATTTCGGTTTCAGCGGCCAGGCGCAGGATCATTTCCTTGCCCTCCGAATTGCCGACGACCCGTTTCAGGATCCCTTCAAGGATGAAGAATTGCTCCATCTCGGCCGAGCCCTGGGTGACCAGCATCGCGCCCTTCGCATACTCGACGATCTCAAGTTTTGGCTCAAGCTCCTCCCAATAGGCGGGCCCTAGCTTGCGCAGGGTCACGTTCTGTCGCAGCTGGACGCGAATGCTGTTGCGCTGCGGATGAGACGCTATGCTGGTCATGGCGGCGGCCCGTGAGTGAGGCCGGATTTCCCTTTTCCTTGCCTTAATCAGGGATTATATGCGAGCGTATCGGCCGTGCTGTCTGGAAATTCGCCTTTCCTGGCACCTTGATGCGCGGTTTTGACTTCAGTCAAGGCGCGCCGCGCGGCTGATTTTTATAGTGCGGGATTGCCCGAGTCCCGCGGCACGATACGGCGCCTGTCGCAGCGTTCTAGAATCGGCGTATCGCAACACAACCATTGGATCGATTCATGGAAGCACTCAAAGGTGTACGCATTCTCGACATGACCCACGTGCAGGCCGGGCCGACGTGTTCCCAATTGCTGGCCTGGATGGGAGCGGATGTCATCAAGTTCGAGCCGCCGCAGGGCGATGCGACGCGCGGCCAGCTGCGCGACGTGCCGGGCGCGGACAGCCTGTACTTCACCATGCTCAACTGCAACAAGCGCTCGATCACGGTGAACATGAAGTCGGCCGAGGGCAAGACGGTGTTCGTCGACCTGGTCCGGCAGTGCGACATCCTGATGGAGAACTTCGGTCCGGGCGTGCTCGACCGGCTCGGGTTCACCTGGGAAAAGATCCACGAGATCAATCCGAAGATCGTCATGGGTTCGATCAAGGGTTTCGGATCCAGCGGCCCCTATGCCGAGTTCAAGGCCTACGAAAACGTAGCGCAGGCGATGGGTGGCGCGATGAGCACCACCGGTGTGCCGGACGGCCCGCCGTTCGTGACCGGCGCGCAGATCGGCGATTCCGGCACCGGCCTGCACCTCGCGATCGGCCTTCTGGGCGCCTTGCACCAGGCCAACCGCACCGGCCTCGGGCAGTATGTGGAAGTCGCCATGATGGACGGCGTGATGAACCTGTGCCGTGTCAAGTTCCGCGATCACCAGCGCCTGACCCATGGTCCGTTGCCGGAATATTCGGTGCCTACCTACCAGGCGATGCACGACGTGCCGCGAGCCGGCAATGATTCCGGCGGCGGCCAGCTCGGCAATGCCATTCACTGCAAGCCGCATGGCGCCAACGACTGGATCTATGTGGTGGTGCAGGAGGCCGTGTGGTCCGCGCTCGGCAAACGCATCGGGCCGGACGTCGGGATTCCCGATCTGGCGACCGACGCGCAGTTCGCCACCATCGGCGAGCGGCGCAAGAACCAGCAATTGATGTGGACGCTGATCAACAAGTTCGCGGAAAACTACACGAAGCGCGAGTTCATGGCGATCCTCAACACGCTCGATGTGCCGTGCGGGCCGATCATGTCGACCCAGGACCTGGCCACCGATGAGCATGTGCGCGGTCGCGACATGTATGTCGAGCTTGATCACCCGCAGCGCGGCAAATGGTGGAATGTCGGCATGCCGATCAAGCTTTCCGCGTCGCCTGCCAGGATCGAGCGCTCGCCGACGCTGGGTGAGCATACCGACGAAGTGCTGACCGAGGTGCTGGGCTACGATGCGGCGAAAGTGGCGGCACTCAAGGGCGCCGGCGCATTCGCCGCGCCGCCGAAGAAGCCCGCCTGACCGGCGCGCGATGCACCCCGCGGGCACCTGGGCGTGCCCGACCCTACACGAGACGGAGGCAGCAGCATGAAAGTAGCGATCATTGGCCAGCAGGACTTTGGCAAGGCTGTTCTAGAGGCATTGCTGGCGCGCGGCGACGAGATCGCGGCGGTATTCTGCGCCCCTGAAAAGGAGGGTGCCCGTCCGGATGCGCTGCGCGTCGCCGCCCAGGAAAAGGGCCTCAAGGTGCACCAGTTCAAATCGCTCAAGGCGCCGGAAGCGGTTCTTGCGATGAAGGCGGCCGATGCCGAGATCGGCATCATGGCCTATGTGCTGCAGTTCGCGCCGCAGGAATTTGTCAGCATCCCGAAGCACGGCACGATCCAGTATCACCCGTCGCTGTTGCCGAAGTATCGCGGCCCGTCGTCGATTTCCTGGCCGATCATTTGTGGCGAAACCGAGACCGGCCTGACCATTTTCCGGCCCAGCGACGGTCTCGACGAAGGCGCCATCATCCTGCAAAAAAGTACGCCGATCGGTCCGGACGACACCCTGGGGTCGGTGTACTTCGACCGCCTGTTTCCGCTGGGCGTGGCGGCAATGCTCGAAGCGGCCGACCTGGTCGTCGCCGGCCGTCACAGCGAGACCGTGCAGGATGAATCGCAGGCCTCCTACGAAGGCTGGTGCCGCGATGCCGAATCGAAAATCAACTGGGCCAATCATTCATCGATCGTCTACAACCTGATCCGCGGTTGCGCACCCGCGCCCGGCGCCTGGACCACGTTCAATGGCGTCAAGCTGTGGATCTACGAGGCGCGCCTGGAAAAGGTGGTGACCTTTGGCGCGGTCAAGGGCAAGATCGGCGAAGTCGTCGAAGCAGCCGGCGGCAAGCTGGTGGTGAGCTCGCAAAGCGGCCGCATCCACATTCTCAAGGGCAAGCTTGGCGAAGGAAAGAAGGTGGCCGGCGACGCGCTGGGCATCACCGCCGGTTCACTGCTGGGCACCTGATCGCGCGCGGATATGGCGGCACGGTGGCGCCGGCCGCCGGGCAGGTGCCTGGTTCCGGATCACCCGCCCTGGACCTGGCGCTTCCATAGTTCCCACGGGCGGCTGACCACGCCGCGGTTGGTCGCCTCGGCGAGGCGCGCCTCTTCATCATCGAGGTAGCTGACTTCGCCGCCGAGTCCGATGGCGCGCTGTTGCAGTGCGGCGTTGTGCTCGGTGTAGACCGCGCGATACACCGCGACCGGGATCGACAGGCCGCAGGCGACGAAGCCATGGCCGCGCATCAGCACCACGCCTTTCTCGCCCAGGGACGCCGCCAAAGCGGCGCCATGGTCGGGATTGCGCACCAGCATGTCGGTACAGCCGAACTGGTGGCGGATGTCGAATACCCGCGTCTCGCCACCCAGAAATCCGCTCATGTGATAAATCGGCCGCAGGCGCACCGACGAGGCGGCGAACGGGATCACTGACGGCGAATGGCTGTGCACGATGGCGTGCACATCCGGCCGCACCTTGTAGATCTCGCCATGGATATAGCGTTCGAGATAGCCGGTACGGGTGTCGCCGTTTTGGGCGTTCGAGTCGAGATCGAATTCCATGATGTCGTTCGCGGCAACCAGTTCCGGTGCGCGCGAGCAAGACAACAGGTACTTGCCGGGGTCGGCCGGATGGCGTGCGCTGATATGGCCGAAACCGTCAACCACGCCCTGGCGGGCGAGAATGTGATTGGCCACGACCAGGTCGGCGATCACTGCGGAATGGGGCTGGGACACGTTGGGATCCTTGATCTTGTTGGCCTGCGACCGTGGTCGCAGGCCTAGACTGAACTCAGGCGCACAATGGCCAAGGTCAGGCGTTCGACCAGGATCGACAGGAAGGCGCTGTCGAAATGATGACGGGTGGCGTCCGACGCGGAAGTCAGCGACGCCGTCGGGATGGTGATGAC
>JANPGJ010000591.1:0-3888 GCA_031423955.1 Burkholderiales bacterium | reverse complement strand
CCCGCTGGCCGCCGCCGTGTTCGGAGCACCGTCGGCCGCGCTCAACATGATCGGCGTGACCGGCACCAACGGCAAGACCTCGGTCACCCAGTGGATCGCGCAGGCGCTCGGGCGCTGCGCCACCCCGTGCGGAGTGATCGGCACGCTTGGCGCGCACTTTGGCGCGATCGAGGAGACGGTGCCGAACACCACACCCGATGCGATCGTGCTGCAGCGCCTGCTGGCGCGCATGCGCGACGCCGGCGCCGCCGCCTGTGCGCTGGAAGTGTCGTCGATCGGGCTCGAACAGTCGCGGCTTGACGGCGTCGACTTCGACATCGCGGTGTTCACCAATCTCAGCCGCGACCATCTCGACTATCACGGCAGCATGGCGGTCTACGAAGCTGCCAAGACCCGGCTGTTCATGCGGCCTGGCCTCGGTCACGCGGTGATCAACGTCGACGATCCGATGGGTCTGCGGCTGATGATGCGGATGCCGGCCGGTGTCGCACGCATCGCGTATTCGATTGCCGGCGATTCGGCGGCTGCGGATGTCGCCGATGAAGGGCGGCTGATCGCCTGTGCGCCAAGCTTCGACGCGCATGGCGTGAGGTTCGAGCTTGACGGCGACTGGGGCACGGCAAGGGTGGAGGCACCGGTGTGGGGCAGGTTCAATGTGTCGAACCTGCTGGCGGTGATCGGCAGCCTGCTGGCGGCCGGCGCGCCGTTGGCGCTGGCGGTCGAAGCGGTGGCAAACCTTGCCGCCGTCCCCGGGCGGATGAATGCGCTGGGCGGCGCCGGCGCGCCGCTGGTGGTGATCGATTATGCGCACACGCCGGATGCGCTGGAAAAGGCGCTGGCGGCGCTGCGCCCGCTGGCATCGCAGCGCGGCGGGCGCTTGCTGGCGGTGTTCGGCTGCGGCGGCGACCGCGATGCCGGCAAGCGTGCACCGATGGGTGAGATTGCCGCCCGCATGGCCGACGCAGTGATTCTGACCACCGACAATCCGCGCAGCGAGGATGCGGCGGCGATTCTGGCGCAAATCGCGATCGGCGCGCCGCGGGCACAGGTAATGGTCGACCGCGCCCAGGCGATCCGCCGGGCGATCCTCGAATCAGCCGCGGCCGATGTCGTGCTGGTGGCCGGCAAGGGGCACGAAGCGTACCAGGAGATACGCGGCCAGCGTTTGCCATTTTCCGACCATGATGTTGCCCGAAGCGCGCTCGACAATCATCGTTCGACCGACTCTGGAGTTGCGACATGATGATGCTTGCCGAAGCGGCCAACTGGATCGGCGCACCGCCGCCGGCGCGCGACGCGCGCATCGAACGCGTCACCACCGACAGCCGCGCGATCCGGCCCGGCGATTTGTTCGTGGCGTTGGCCGGAGAACGGTTCGATGGCCATGATTTCGCCGCCGGCGCGCTGGCGGCCGGCGCGGCCGGCGTCCTGCTGGCGCGCGACCTTGGCCTTGCGCCGCAGATCGTGGTACCCGACAGTCGTCGCGCCCTGGGCCTTCTGGCACGCGCCTGGCGGGCCAAGTTCACCCTGCCATTGATCGCGGTGACCGGCAGCAACGGCAAGACCACGGTCACGCAGATGCTGCGTGCGATCCTGATCGCGCATGCGGGCGAGGCGGCGTTTTATACCGAAGGCAATCTGAACAATGACATCGGCCTGCCGCTCACCCTGTTGCGCCTGCGTGCCGGGCATCGCATCGGGGTGGTCGAACTCGGGATGAATCACCCCGGCGAGATCGACCTTCTGGCAGACATCGCCGCGCCGACCATCGCGCTGGTCAACAACGCCCAGCGCGAGCACCAGGAATTCATGAAGTCGGTGGCCGATGTGGCGGCCGAGAATGGCGCCGTATTCGCCCATCTGCCGGCGCACGGCGTCGCCGTCATCAATGCCGACGACGAGTTCGCCGGTTACTGGCGCGGCCTGACGCGCGGTGCGAATGTCGTCGATTTCGGCCTTGCCACCTCGGCCGACGTCACTGCCCGCCATCAACCGGCCTTGTACGGCAGCCATGTTGAACTGATGACCCCGGATGGCAACGTCGAATTCGTGCTGCGCATCGCCGGGCGCCACAACGTCGCCAACGCGTGTGCCGCGGCGGCCTGCGCCCATGCGGCGGGGGTGCCGCTGGCTGCGGTTGCCGCCGGCCTGGGCGCCTTCGTGCCGTATGCCGGGCGCCTGCAGAAGAAGCTTGCCACCAGTGGCGCGGTGGTGATCGACGATACCTACAACGCCAATCCGGACTCCGTGCGCGCGGCGATCGACGTGCTGACCGGGATCGACGGGCTGAAGGTGCTGGTGCTCGGGCGCATGGGCGAGGTCGGCGATCAGGGGCCGCAATTCCATCACGAAGTCGGCAGCTACGCCAAATCCTGCGGGGTCGACCATCTGCTGACTTTCGGCGCAGAAACCGACCCGGCGGTCGAGGGCTTCGGTGCCGGCGGCGTGCGCTATCCGGACATCGACATGGTCAATCACGCGGCGATCGAACTGGCACGCCCGGGTACCACGTTATTGGTCAAGGGCTCGCGTTCGGCACGCATGGAGCGGGTGGTCGCGGCGCTGACCGGCGAAGCCGCTGGAGGGGCGCATGGATGACCATGCGATTTGCGCCGTGGCAACAGTCGCCTCGACCAAGCCTTGGAAGGAGCATCCAAAGTGTTGCTTGAACTCGCCTGTTACGTTCGCTCGCCTCAAGCAAACTTTGGGAGGAACCTCCGAGATGTTGCTTGAACTCGCTCAGTGGCTGGCCAAGGACATTCGTGCCTTCAACGTCTTTTCGTACATCACCCTGCGCGCGGTGCTGGCCACCCTGACCGCGTTGGCGATTGCCCTCATCGCCGGGCCGGCGGTGATCCGCAAACTGGCGGCCTACAAGATCGGCCAATCGGTGCGTGACGACGGCCCGCAGACCCATCTGGTCAAGGCCGGCACCCCGACCATGGGCGGTGCGCTGGTGCTGATCGCGATCGCGATCGCCACCCTGTTGTGGGGCGACCTGAGCAACCGCTTCATCTGGATCGTACTGGTGGTGACTGTCGGCTTCGGCGCCATCGGCTGGGTCGACGACTGGCGCAAGGTCGTGCACCGCAATCCGAAGGGCTTGTCGGCGCGTGAAAAATATTTCTGGCAGAGCGTGGTCGGTCTGGTAGCGGCGGTCTATCTGGCGTTCGCGGTCTCGACGCCGAATGCCGACAAGACCATCGGCCTGGTGATGCAATGGGTGGCCAGCGGGTTCACCATGGAACTGCCGCAAAAGGCCGACCTGATCGTACCTTTCTTCAAGACCGTGTCGTATCCGCTCGGGGTGTTCGGCTTCATCGGCTTGTCCTATCTGGTGATCGTCGGCACCTCGAACGCGGTGAACCTGACCGACGGGCTCGACGGTCTGGCGATCATGCCGGCGGTGATGGTCGCCTCGGCGCTTGGATTGTTCGCCTATGTCACCGGCAATGCGGTGTATTCGAAATATCTGTTGATTCCCTATATTCCGGGTGCCGGCGAACTGATCGTCTTTTGCGCCGCGCTGGCCGGCGCCGGACTCGGTTTCCTGTGGTTCAACGCCTATCCGGCGCAGGTGTTCATGGGTGATGTCGGCGCCCTCGCGCTCGGTGGCGCGCTCGGCACGGTGGCGGTGATCGTGCGCCAGGAAATCGTGCTGGCGATCATGGGCGGCGTGTTCGTCATCGAGACGCTGTCGGTGGCGATGCAGGTGCTGTACTTCAAGTACACCCGGCGCCGCTTCGGCGAGGGCCGGCGCATCCTGCTGATGGCACCGCTGCATCACCATTTCGAACAAAAGGGCTGGAAGGAGACGCAGGTAGTGGTGCGGTTCTGGATCATCACCATGATGCTGGTGCTGGTCGGCCTGTCAACCCTGAAGCTGAG
>JANPGJ010000590.1:0-4079 GCA_031423955.1 Burkholderiales bacterium | reverse complement strand
GCCGCCTGGCACGTTGGTGAGTTACACCGTGCAAGTGGCGCCGCTGGTTGACTTCCGTGCGGGTTACGTACCCGCTGCCTGGCCTGGACTTTGGGAAGAATTTCAGTGCGATTGGCGCGAATTGTGGTTCAACCGGCATATCGAGCCGCCCTGCTGGGTCTTGGCGGATCAGGTGATCGCCGCTGGCGCGAAAGGCATCCTGTTCGCCTCGACACTTGCAACTGGTGGCATCAACCTGGTCGTGTACAACGATGCACTCGCCGTCAGCGATACCTTGCAGGTGTATGACCCCAACGGTGCGTTGCCGAAGAACCAGGAGTCGTGGCGATGATAGGGTCTTGCCCGGTCCGGACCCGCTATAGCATGTCAGTCGCGGCCAACTTTCATTCCGGATCAGGCGCTGCAAACGTGATCGCGCGCGGTGATCCCTAGCGAACCAGCCACGGGGCCTCTGTCCGCTGCCGCGCTTCGAAATCGCTGATCGCCTGCGCATGCTGCAGCGTCAGATCAATTTCGTCCCAGCCGTTGAGCAGGCACTCCTTGCGAAACGGGTCGACCTCGAAGCGCTCGATGCTGCCGTCGGGCAAGGTGACCGTCTGCGCCGCCAGGTCGATGGTCAATTGCGCACCTGCCTGATCGATCAGTAGGTTGCGCAAGGCCACCACGCGATCGGCTGGAAGCACGATCGGCAGGGTGCCGTTCTTGAAGGAATTCTCGAAAAAAATGTCGCCGAATGAAGGTGCGATCCAGGCCCGATAGCCGGCGCCGGCCAGCGCCCACACCGCGCCTTCGCGCGATGAGCCGCAGCCGAAATTTTCGGCGCCGACGATAATGCGCGCGCCCTTGTAGGCCGGGCGGTCGAGGATGAAATCGCCCTGCTCGCGCAGGTCATGAAACAGGTAGTTGTGATAGCCCGCCGAGCGCGGCTGGCGCAGAAAGCGCGCCGGAATCAGGCGGTCGGTATCGAGGTTGGCGATCGGCAGCGGCGCGGCCACCGAGGTGAGTGTGGTGAAGGGTTCCATGATCAGTGCGCCAGTAGTTTGCGGACGTCGGTCAGGTGGCCGGTGACGGCGGCGGCCGCCGCCATCGCCGGGCTGACCAAGTGGGTGCGGGCGCCCTTGCCCTGGCGCCCTTCGAAGTTGCGGTTGGAGGTGGAGGCGCAGCGCTGGCCGGCATCGACCAGGTCGCCGTTCATGCCGACGCACATCGAGCAACTCGGCTCGCGCCATTCGAGGCCGGCGTCCTTGAAAACGCGGTCCAGCCCTTCGGCCTCGGCCGCCTGCTTGATCAGGCCGGAGCCCGGCACCACCATCGCAGGAATGACCGCACGGCGGCCCTTGACCACGGTCGCGGCGATGCGCAGGTCTTCAAGCCGGCTGTTGGTGCAGGAACCGATGAACACCCGATCCATCGCCAGCCCTTCGAGCGCCTGGCCGGGTTTGAGGTCCATATAGTCAAGCGCGGCCTCGATGCTCTTGCGGCGCACCGGGTCGGCCTCGCGTGCCGGATCAGGCACCTTGGTGTCGATGCCGGCGCCGTGCTCGGGGCTGGTGCCCCAGGTCACCATCGGCGCCAGCACGCTTGCGTCGAGGTCGACCTCGCGGTCGAAGCGGGCATCGGCGTCGCTGGGCAGGCTGCGCCAGTGCGCGAGCGCGCGCTCCCATTCGCCACCCGCAGGGGCGAACGGCTTGCCGGCCAGATAGGCGAAAGTGGTGTCGTCCGGCGCGATCATGCCGCAGCGCGCGCCGGCCTCGATCGACATGTTGCAGATGGTCATGCGGGCGTCCATCGACAGCGCGCGGATCGCCGAACCGGCGTATTCGAGGGCGTGACCGGCGCCGCCGGCGGCGCTGATTTTCGCGATCACCGCGAGAATGATGTCCTTCGAGTGCACGCCGGGCGCCAACACGCCATCGATGTTGATGCGCATGGTCTTCGAGCGCCGCGCCCACAGCGTCTGGGTGGCCATCACATGGGTGGCTTCCGAGGCGCCGATGCCGAATGCCATCGCGCCCAGTGCGCCGTGGGTCGAGGTATGCGAATCACCGCACACCAGGGTGACGCCGGGCAGCGTGATGCCCTGCTCGGGCCCGATCACATGGACGATGCCCTGGCGCACGTCGTCGATGCCGAAATGGCGGATTCCGGCGGCCGCGGTATTGGCCGCCAGAATCTCGATCTTGCCGCGCACCACCGGGTCGGGAATGTTCGCGCGGTCGCGGGTCGGCACGTAATGGTCCGGGGTGGCGAAACTCAAGTCCGGCCGGCGCACTGCGCGGCCGGCGTTGCGCAAGGCCTCGAACACGTGGAAGCTGCCGTCGTGAATCAGGTGGCGATCCACATACAGCAGGGTGCGCCCGCCGGGCCCGGTCGCGACCTCATGCGCGTTCCAGATTTTCTCGTAAAGCGTCAGTCCACCCGTGCCTGGGTTGCCTTGACGATGCGTGTCCATGTTCTTACCTCGCTTTCAATCAATTTGCGAAACTCGGAGGGCGAACCGCCGACCAGATCGGCGCCCTGCTGCTGCAGGCGTTCGCGCACGGCCGGCCGGGCAAGCGCCTTGACCGCCGCCCCGTGCAGGGCGGCGAGAACTTCCTTCGAAATGCCGGCCGGCGCCACCAGGCCGTACCAGGTATCCGAAGCGTAGCCCCTGATGCCGGCTTCGTCCATCGTCGGAATCTCCGGTGCGATCGACGAGCGCTTGCTGCTGCACATCGCCAGCGCTTTCAGTTTGCCCGCCTTGATGAAGGGCAGTGCCGGCAGCAGGCCGTCGACCGCCAGTTCGATCTCCCCGGCCAGCAGGGCCTGGCGCGCCGGTGTGCTGCCGCGATACGGAATATGGGTGATGAACACGCCGGCCATTGATTTGAAAAGCTCGGTATTGAGGTGGGTCGCCGACCCGCTGCCGGACGAACCATAGTTGAGGCGGCCGGGATTCTTCTTCGCATAAGCGACCAGTTCGCCGATGCTGGCCACCGGCAAGCCGGGATGCGCCACCAGCAGCATGTAGGTGTTGGCGATCACCGAAACAGGCTCGAAGTCCTTCACCGGGTCGTAGGAATTGGGGCGCAACATCGGGTTGATGACATGCGCGGGGCTGGCGAACAGCAGCGTATAGCCGTCAGCCGGGCTCTTGGCCACCGATTCGGTGCCGAGCGCGCCGCCCGACCCGGCGCGGTTCTCGATGACGAACGGCTGGCCGAGGATTTTCGACATTTCCTCACCCACCGTACGCGCCAGCGTGTCGCCGGTGCCGCCGACGGCGAGCGGCACGATCATGCGGATCGGACGCGCTGGGTAGGCCTGGGCGGCGGCCAGTAGCGGCAGGCAGCAGAGCAGCAACGCGAAGTGTCCGATGAGTGTTGTCCAGATGTCCAGACGGCGCGATGGGCACGAAGCAAATGGCAGGAATTCAAGGAGTGCGCCGCGGCCGATAGGCGCGCCAGTGCTCTGCTGACTGCGATACCCCAGTGCGCGCCGCATGTTTGCCGTGAATGGCGCCTCCATCCGGGGTGTTTGAAACCACCGCATCATGGCGAGCGCGCAGTCGCAAACTCGACTTGCCCCTCCGGCCGCTGGTACGCGTCAAGGACAGCGCTTGTGACTTGCTTGATACGGCTCACCGCGTCGGCACCGGCTTTCTCGCGCCGCTGCCGATATCGCCAACCTGCCGGACGATGCGTCGATAGCGCTCGGGTGACGCAAGCCCCAGCCTGGCACGCACCAACTCAAGATCTTCGCCCAACAAAGTGCGCCAGTCCACGCCCGGCAGCCAGTGCGCGTCGCGACCGACACGGTAGGCATCCAGCACCGCCGCGCGTACCGGCAGCCCGCGCAACACGCGTCCGATGCGAAACGTGCCCAACAGCGCGATCGCGCCCAGGCCGGTCAGGCGGGTTTGCGCAAAGGTGAAGGCCAGGAGCGACACTTCGCCCAGCGGGTCGCGGCCATAGCCGGTCAGCACATGCCACAAGTCGTGGCTGTCGCGCATCTGGCGGCGGAAGCTTTGCTCGTCAGGCGTGGCTTGCGACATCTCGTCGCGTTTTCTGGCGGCCTCGGCCAGGCCCTGCGCCGACAGG
>JANPGJ010000589.1:0-7666 GCA_031423955.1 Burkholderiales bacterium | reverse complement strand
CAGCCGCGCTCGGGTTTGAATTGATGAAGCACCTGTTCGGGGTGTACATCACGCGCTTTCCGACCTATCACCTGATCTATGGCACCTTCGCGGCGATCCCGATCTTCCTCCTGTGGGTCTATTTGTCGTGGCTGGTGACCCTGTTCGGCGCGCTGATCGCCGCCACCTGGCCGCTGTTGGGCTATGAACGGGCGGAAACCCGCCAGTGGCCAGGGGCCGCATTCACCGACGCGATGCGAATTCTCGCGCTGCTCCACGCCGGCCGTAGTCGCGGTGGCGCCACGCCGCGGCAGATACGCGCGCAGTTGCACGCCGGCTTTTCCGACTGCGAAAACCTGCTCGAGCGCCTGCGCGAGGCGGGCTGGATCGGCCGCATGCAGGGCGCCGGCGGCGAGGTGCGCTGGGCGTTGCTGGCCGATGCGGATACGCTGCGCGTGGCCGAGGTGTTCCGGCGCTTCGCCTTCGATGCGCCGCTGGCGATCAAGAAGCTTGATGCCGACGACGCCGCGCAACAGTACGGCGTGGCCGCGATCGCCGCGCTGCTCGACGATGGCCTCGACCTCACACTCACCCAGGCATTCCAGACCCCACCGGCGGCCGAACCTTCAGGCAAACGCAAGGCATGAAACCATTCATCGAAAAACTGACCGGCGCCTGGCGCGCCAACAACTCCCTTTTGTGTGTCGGCATCGACCCCGACCTCAAGCGTTTTCCGGCGCATCTCGCCGGCCGGCCTGGCGCCATCGCCGAGTTCGGCCGTGCGATCATCGATGCCACCGCCGACCTGGTGTGCGCCTTCAAGCCGCAAATCGCCTATTTCCACGCCGAGCGCGCGGAGGATCAACTCGAGGACCTGATCGGCTACATCCACCAGCGCTATCCGGCGATTCCGGTGATCCTCGATGCCAAGCGTGGCGACATCGGTTCGACCGCCGAGCAATACGCGCGCGAAGCCTTCGAGCGCTACGATGCCGATGCCGTGACCGTCAGCCCGTTCCTCGGTCACGACTCGATCACCCCCTATACCGACTATGCCGAGCGCGGCGTCATCGTGCTGTGCCGCACCTCCAATCCGGGCGGCAGCGACATGCAGTTTCTGGAAGTCGATGGGCCGCACGGGCGCGAGCGCGTCTATCAGCGGATTGCGCGCACGGTGGCGACCGAATGGAACGGCAATCGCAACTGTGCGCTGGTGGTCGGCGCGACCTACCCGAACGAACTGGCCGAAGTGCGCCGGATGGTCGGCGACCTGCCGCTGCTGGTGCCGGGCATCGGCGCGCAAGGCGGCGACATCGAGGCCACGGTCGGCGCCGGCCGCGACGCGCGCGGCCGCGGCCTGATGATCAATTCGGGGCGCGCGATCCTTTATGCTTCCGTCGCGGAGAATTTCGCCGCTGCCGCGCGTGCCGCGGCGATCGGCACCCGCGACACCATCAACCAATACCGCTGATCCGGCGGCGTGCGCATCCACGGTGGCCGCAACGGCGTAGAACGCAACACTGAACTGAACACGGAAATGGAACCAACATGACGGGCAATCTGGAAATCGCGACTCTTGGCGGCGGCTGCTTCTGGTGTGTCGAAGCGGTATTCGATGACCTCAAGGGCGTTGCGTCGGTGGAATCGGGCTACATGGGCGGGCGCACCCTCAACCCGACCTATGAAGACATTTGCGGCGGCGATACCGGGCATGCGGAAGTCATTCGCGTCGCCTTCGATCCGGCGGTGATCGACTTCGCCGATGTGTTGCGGGTGTTTTTCACCGTGCACGACCCGACGATGCTCAATCGCCAGGGCAACGATGTCGGTACCCAGTACCGCTCGGTGATTTTTTATCATTCCGAGGCGCAAGGCGCGACCGCGCGCAGGATCATCGCCGAGATCGACGCCGAAGGCATCTGGGGTGCGCCGGCGGTGACCGAGGTGAGCCCGGCGTCTACGTTCTACGAGGCCGAGAAATACCACCAGGAATACTTCGCGCGCAATCCGGCGCAATCCTATTGCATGTTTGTGGTGGCGCCCAAGGTGCAGAAGTTTCGCAAGAAATTCGCGGACCGGCTGAAGAAGTAGGGCGTGCGGCGCGGCCGGCAGTCGTGGCGCGCGCAGCGCCGGGACAGCCGGCGGCAGTGCCGCAGGTTCAGGCAGTGGCGGTGATGATCGCCTGCGCCAGCTTGATCAGGGTCAGCGGCGCCGAACCTTCGGCCTTGTTGTTGGCAACGATGTAGACCGGATAGCCGGCGCGGGCGGTGGCGGCTGCCACCCTGGCCAGGGTGGCGCGGGTCGCCAGGTCTTCGTCGACGAGCCGGTTGAACGGCTCGTAGCCGGCCTTCGCCTCGCCATAGGCGAGCCCGGCATGCAGGTTCCAGCGCGCCACCAGGGGCCCCGGCCAGAGCGCGCGCAGCAGCGGCAACTGCTCTTCGGCCGACGGCATGCGCGAGTGAATTCCCAGGCAATAGCGGGCGCCGGCATCCTTCAGGGCGTCGGCGAATTCGCGGCACAGCCATTCGCGATTGCGCACCTCGACGGCAAACAGCGGTTGCGTGCTGAACGCCGCGCACATCCTGTTCAAGGCCCACAAAAAGGCATGCAGGCCGGCGATCAATGCAGGCACATCGGCAAGCGCACCGCGATTGACTGGCGAGAGCTGGAATACCAGCGGCCCCGCCTTGCCGCCGAGTCCGGCCAGCGCCGGCTTGACGAAACTGTCGAAGGCGAGTTGGGCGTCGAGGAAATGCGGATTGTCGGCAACGCCGCGGCCGCTGTCGTCGCGCCGTGCCTGGTCGGTGACTTGGGCCGGCGCCTTGACCAGGAAGCGGAAGCCGTCCGGCACCTGGGTCGCGTAGGCCGCGTATTCGGCAAGCGACAGCGGCTGATAGAAACCGCGATCGATGCCGACCCCATGCAACAGCGGATGGTGCGCGTAGGCAGGCAGGCCATGTTTCGACAATTGCGACGCATTCGCCACCGAGTCATACACCAGGCCGGCCCAACCGGGAAACGACCATGACGAGGTGCCCAGAAAAATACCGCGCGGGAGGTTTTGCCCGAGCGCCGCAATGGCGGGGTCGGGGGCGGCCGGCCCGATTGGCCGCGCCCGCGTCCGCGCCGCGCCGGCGGCCGCCGTTTCGGCCGGCGGCGTGCCGAAAAGATCATCGATACCGCCTGCCATGGGGTATGCGTTTGCTTCCAGATTCCGGATAATGCGGATTATCGGCGAGAATCATGGCCTTGCCCCTTGCAGACGCACTCACGAGCTTTCATGGCAATCGACCTCATCGACCACGAATACGGCATTTCCGCCCTCGACTCCGGCTTTCACCGCCCGCGCCTGGATGCCATCCATCTGATGGTCGAGCGTGGCCGGGTGGCGATCATCGACACCGCCACCGCGCACTCGGTGCCGCTGGTGCTCGAGGCGCTGGATGCCAAGGGATTCGGACCCGCGGATGTCGACCTGGTGATGCTGACCCATATTCATCTCGACCATGCGGGCGGCGCCGGCGAACTGATGCGGCTGATGCCCAACGCCACCCTGACGGTGCATCCGCGCGGCGCCCGCCACATGGCCGACCCGGCCAAGCTGTGGGCGGCGACCGTGGAGGTGTATGGCGAGGAACTTGCCGTGCGCAACTATGGCGTGATCCCGGCGATCGACAGCAGGCGCATTCGCGAAACGCCGGACGGCTTCAAGCTTGACTTCCAGGGCCGCGAGCTGACTTTCTACGACACCCCCGGACATGCCCGGCACCATGTGTGCATCCATGATTCACGCTCCGGCCATGTATTCACCGGCGACACCTTCGGGCTCGGTTACATCGAACTGGAGACCGACGGTGCCCGTTTCTGCTTTCCGACCTCCAGCCCCTCGCAGTTCGATCCGGGGGCGCTGCATGCGTCGATTGACCGCATCGCCGCCCTCAAGCCCGGCGCGATCTATGTCACCCACTATTCAAAGGTGACCGACGTGCCGCGCATCGTGGCCGACCTGCACCGCCTGATCGACGACCACGCCGCGCTCGCGCAGCGTGCGGCCGATGCCGGTCTCGCAGGCGACGCCCGTCATCGCTTTCTCAAGGACGGCGTCGGCGCTATCATCCTCGCCGAACGCGACCGCCAGGGCTGGCGACTGTCGGATGCGGCGGTGCTCCAAGTGTTCGAGATCGACCATGAACTCAATGCCCAGGGCCTGGGCAACTACATCGACGGCCGCAAGCCGTGAGCTGCCATGAAGACTGACGCGCTACTTGCCAGAGGGCTCGCCGGGCGTTACGGCCGGGCCGATCGCGACATCCGCAAGCTGATCGCGGCGATGGCGGAGGTGCGTGCGTCGGTCGGCAAGAAGACCATGTTTGGTGGCGACAAGCATGAAGCGGCAGTCAAGGATTTTCTCGAGCAACTGTTCGAGGCCTGCACTGCCCTGGTCGAGACCAAGGTGCTCAACGGCGCCAGCACCAAGGCGCAAGGCCTGAGTGCGCTGAACTCGGTGCTGGCCAGCTATCGGCTGGCGTACGCCGAGCAGGCCGACGCGTTCGCGGTGTGGGACGACTTTTTCAAGTACCAGATCACGGTGGATCCGCAAAAACCCTGGTTGAAGTCGGTGGTTTGAGCCGACCCCCAGGCGAAGCGGCGCGGCGGAAACTCGGGTGCCGGCGTGACTTACGAGTGCGCGCAAGCGCACTTTCCTGAGTGAGGCGGGTGCGCACGGTCATGCACACGGCGGGGGACGCCGGCGCGGCGCGATGACTGCACCCGGTGTACCCTGTCGCTGTCAGATGCGGTAGCGATCTACCAGTTGCTTGGCGATCACGGTCTTGAGCACCTCGTTGGCGCCTTCACCGATCACCATCAGCATCGAGTCGCGATAAAAGCGCTCGATCTCGTAGTCGACCGAGTAGGAGTAGCCACCGAAGGTGCGCATCGCCTCCTGCGAGCAGAACACCCCGGCTTCGGAGGCGAAATACTTGGCCATCGACGATTCGAGGTCGCAGCGTTCGCCGGCGTCGTACTTCCTGGCGGCGGTCTCGATCAGGCTCTTCGAGGCCTCGACCTGGGTCACCATTTCAGCGAGCTTGAACTGGATCGCCTGGTGCTGCCAGATCGGCTTGCCGAAGGTTTCACGTTCCTGGGCGTAGCGCAGCGCCATCTTCAGTGAGCCCTCGGCGATGCCGGCGCCACGCGCGGCGACATTGATGCGCCCGAGTTCAAGCCCGCCGGCGGTCTGCTGGAAGCCGTGACCTTCCTCGCCGCCCAGCAGATTCTCGGCAGGCACCTTGTAGTCCTCGAACGACAATTCGCAGGTGTCGATCGAGCGGTAGCCCATTTTCTTGAGTTTGCCGACCACGTTGAACCCTTCGGTCTTCTCGGCGATCAGCATGCTCATGCCCTTGTGGCGCGGCTGCGCCGCGGGGTCGGTCTTGACCAGCAGCAGCGTGCCCTGGCCATACATGCTGTTGGTGATCCAGGTCTTGGCGCCGTTGACCACGTAGTGATCCCCTTCACGCCTGGCCACGGTGCGGATCGATTGCAGGTCGGTGCCGGCGTTCGGCTCGGTCAGGCCGAGACTGCCGCGAAACGCGCCGGACGCCATCAGCGGCAGGTACTTGCGCTTTTGCGCCTCGGTGCCGGCGCGTTCGATCGCCGACGCCATGATCAGATGCGAATTGAAAATGCCGGACGGCGCCATCCAGACCGAAGCGACCTTGATGACGATCTGCGCGTAGGTCCAGGCCGACAAGCCGAGGCCGCCGTATTCGGTGCCGATGGTGGCGCCGAACAGGCCGAGTTCCTTCATCTGCTCGACCAGGTCGTGCGGATATTCATCGGCCAGGTCGAACTTCTTGGCGATCGGCCGGACTTCCTTTTCGACCCACACATCGATGGCGTCGAGAATGGCCTTTTCGTCCTCGACGGATTGCTGCGCGTCTCGCATGTTCATGATTGGTCCTGTGATTCGGCGGGATCCGGCCTGGTTCGGCCAGCCGCGATGGCGGCGGGGGAAATCAATGGTTCAGCAACGGTTTGGCAACGGTTCAGGGCTGGCAACCCTTGATTCGGCGCGCAGGCGAAACGATACTCCTCGGCCTCGCGCCAGTCAATATGTCCGGACATATGGCGGCTCGTGCCGCGCCCGCTACGGGTGCAGGCGCGCGATCGCGCCGGTCAGCGCGGCGACGCTGTCGACCGCCTCGAGCGCGGCCAGCGCCTGTTCGACCGTGCGCGCCGGCGTGCCGCCGCTGTCGCAGCCGGCAAACACCAGGCAGGCGCGGAATTTCGCCAGGTTGTCGGCATCCGACAGCGGCATTTCCGGATGCCCGGGTGCATACGGCACTTCGCGCTCGAACACCCGGCCGTCGCGGGTTTCGACGCGCAGGCGCTGCGGGTAGAAGGCATTCGGATCCTGATAGTCGAACTGGCTGGTGCCGAAACGGCTGCCGAGCGCGAACACGTCGCCGGCGCCGACCGCGGCGGGCAGGAAGTCTTCGAGTCCGACCGCACCGCGGATCAGTGCGGCCGAGGCCACATAGGGCACGCACAGGCGCGCATAGTTGGGCGTCATGTCGGCCTTGATCGGCCGGCCCACCAGACGGAAGCCGAGTGGCGGCATGCCCACATGCACGCGGGTGATGTCGTCGGCCTTGAGTTCGTCGCGCAGGAGCAGCATGGCGTGCGCCATGCCATGGGTGACGCGGCCGCTTGGATAGGGCTTGTGGGACAGGCGCGTGATCTTCCATGGTTGCGCGATCTGCGCCCAGGCGGCCGGCATGTCGCCTTCGGTTTCGAATACCGGGAAGTATCCGAAGCGGCCGTCGAGGATGCGCAGCGGCCCGGACATGCCGGTGCCTGCGAGGTCGAAGGCGGTGAGCGCGGCGCGCGCGTTGAAGCCGATCTGCATCGCCAGCATCGACGACCCTTCCTCGTGCGACTGCATGCTGCCGCTGACCTGCGAGTAGACGATGCCGAAGCCGCGCCGCACGAAATCGCTGTCGACACCGTCGAGGATGCACAACGCGGCCAATGCCGAGAAGCCGCCGGTGACGCCGGGACGGAAGAACTTCATGCCGCTTTTCGCCGCCAGGCCGAGCGTGCAGGAGATCTCGACCCCGACTACCAGCGCGAGGATCAGCGTGCGCCCGGAGACGGTCTGGCCGCGTGCGATCTTGCGCTCAACGTGCGCCAGGATCGCCGCCACCAGCGGTCCCATCGGGATGATCACGCCCGGTTCGAACACGCAGTCGAATTCCTGCGAGTGGATGCGGTAGCCATTGACCAGGGCCGCGGACGGCGCCGGCAGTCGCACCGCGCTGCCCAGCACGCTGGCTTCGGCAGCGCTGCCCCAGCCTTGCGCCGCCTGCACGACTTCGGCCTGGAATGGCGCGCGATTGCCGGCAATGCCGACCCCCAGGGTATCGAGCAGGAAGGCCTTGGCGCGATCCACCGCCTGCGCTGGCAAGTCTTCGTAGCGGGTGGCAGTCACCAGCCGCACCAGGTCATCAAGGGGATTGGCGGCCGGTTGCGCATTACTCATGGTTCACGACTCCTTGAACTGGGAAGGTTTTCTGCTCCGCGTCGCCAGGGCTGCGCCGAGGCCACGATGCTGTCACCAAACCACCGCCGGTGACCGTCATTCGACGCGCGCTCCCGAGGCCTTGACCACCTTGGCCCACTT
>JANPGJ010000588.1:0-19699 GCA_031423955.1 Burkholderiales bacterium | reverse complement strand
CCGGTCATGAACAGGGCGGTGGCCGCCATGCAGAGGTCGACGCCAACCAGCATCAGGCGCTTTTGCCCCGCACTGACCGCATTGAGCAGCGCTTCGACGGCGACATGCACATTGGCGCGATAGACCGCGGCGCCGCCGACGAACGAGAACATCACCATCATCACCACCGAGGCAGGTTCCGGCCACGACTGCGGATTGTTCATCACATAGCGCATGAAGACGCCGAACGGAATGATCAGGGTGATCACCACGATGGCCAGGCCGGAAATGACGATGCATGCCAGATACAGGCCTTCCATCAAGCGCGCATAGCGTTGTTTGAGAGTCAAGGAATACTCCAGGCCAAAGCCCAGGCTTCGGCGATTCAACGAAAACTGGTAAGTCATTCCCGGGGCCGCAGCAAGCCGGCTCCCTGCTCTGCGCGGGGCCGGATTGCTGTCAGCGCGGGACTGACCGCGGGTGGTCCTACTTGGTGTCTTCGATGCGCTTGATCAGCGCGGCGTACTTGGCGCCGTACTTGTCGCGCACTGGCTGGGTGGCTTTGTAGAACGCCGCCTTGTCAGCCGGAACGAACTGCACGCCGGCGGCCTTGAGCTTGGTTTCGGCTTCGCCGGTATAGGCGTCCCACAGCCTGCGCTGCTCCTGCTGCGCTTCGGCAGAGAGTTTCTTCACCAGCGTCTGGTCGTCCTTCGACAAGGTCTCCCAGGTGCGCTTGGAAAACACGAAGATCTCCGGAATGATCAGGTGACCGGTAAGGCTGTAGACCTTGCTCACGGTGTAATGGTTTTGCGCCAGCAGGGTCGGGGGATTGTTTTCCGCGCCGTCGACCACGCCGGTCTGCAGTGCCGAATACAGTTCGTTGAAGCCCATCGCCACGCCGTTGCCGCCCATCGCATTCATGGTGTCGACAAACAGCGGGTTGCCCATCATGCGGATCTTCATGCCCTTGAGGTCGCCCGGCGTGGTGACGGCCTTCTTGGCGTAGATGTTGCGCGTGCCGGAGTCCATCCAGCCGAGCGCGATCAGGCGCGAGGTCGGGGCGGTGGACATCCGCTCGAGCAATTCCTGGCCGATCGGGCCGTCGATCACCTTCCGCATATGCGCTTCGTCGCGGAACACGAACGGCATGTTGAAGACGTTCAGGTCATCGACCACCGGACCCATCGCGCCGACCGAGATGCGGGCGATCTGCAGGGCGCCGACCTGCGCCTGCTCGATCATTTCCTTTTCGCCGCCAAGCTGCATCGATGGAAACATCTGGATCGAGATGCGCCCGTTGGTCGCGGACTCGAGCTTCTTGCCCATGCGCACAATCGCCTCGACCGTCGGATAACCCAGCGGGTGAACGTCGGTGGCCTTCCACACCACCTTCTGCTGGGCGAATGCGCTGCGCGCCGGAATGGCGGCGGCGAGGGCACCGGCGGCGCCGGCGCGGATCACGTCACGTCTTTTCATGCCTGTCTCCTGGATTGTTTGAACAGATACTGGACGGAAATGCGCCGTCCGCGCTTGCTGAAACATCCGCATCATCGCGCAAAGGCATCCTGTGTGTCAGACCGCGATGGCGCCGCCGTCCACCGTCAGCATGGTGCCGGTGGCGAACGACGACTCGTCGCAGGCGAGATACAGGATGGCGTAGGCGATCTCGCCGGGCTTGCCGGCGCGACCCATCGGCTGGCGACTGTCGAGCACCTTGCGGAACGCCACCGGGTCATCGACTTCGGCCAGCATCTTGTCGAAATACGAGGACATGGTGACACCGGGTGCGACGCAATTGACGCGAATGTTGTCGGCCACATGATCAAGTGCCATCGACCGGGTCAGCGCCGCTACCGCGCCCTTGGAGGCGACATAGGCCGCACGATCCTTGAGGCCGACGCTGGCGACGTTCGATGCGGTGTTCACGATCACGCCGCCGCCGTGCCTGGCCATCAGCGGCACGGCGTACTTGGAGCACATGAACACGCCCTTGACGTTGACCGCCAGGATGCGGTCGAGCACCGCTTCCTCTGTAGTCACCACCGAGCCAAGCGCGCCGAAGCCGGCGTTGTTGACCAGGATGTCGAGCTTGCCGAAGTGCGCTTCCGCGAATTCGATCAGGGCCTTGCATTGGGCGGAGTCGGCGACATCGCATGCCGTCGGCGTGGCTGCACTACCGAGTTCGGCGCAGGTCGCGCGTGCCGCCGCGAGATTGACGTCGGCGACGATGACGCGCGCGCCTTCAGCGATGAAAAGCGCCGCGGTGGCGCGGCCGATGCCGGCGGCAGCGCCGGTGATGACAGCGGTTTTGCCTTCAAGTCGCATGGTTTGGCTGCGCTGTTGTCGCGCCGTGGCCCGCGCTGCGCGCGTGGTGGGTGCACGTTCCGTCGTTCATCTAACGCACCGCGATCACGGTGTTTGCTTCAATCGCCGCGATATCGGCAGGGCGCGGAAACGGCGCCGGCGTGGACTCGCCGGGCCGGCGCTCCGGGCCGATCGCTGCGAAAAACGTTTCCAGCCCGCCAGGCATGAAGAACCAGACCCACTGCAGGTCGGTGTCGCCGTCGTTGTGAAAGGTATGCGCCCGGTTGTGGCCCAGGTAGAGCGTGGTGCCGGGGTTCATGCGGTAGGTCTTGCCCTCTATTTCCGCACTGCCGCTGCCGGACAAGACGTACAACACCTCTTCGGCGGATTCGTGGGCATGCGGACGCACCCGGCCGCCGGGCGGCAGCAACTGGCGACCCATCGAGAAACGCTGCACGGACTCGATATTGGCGGGGCTCAGAATCACCTCGGCATACCCGTTGGCCGGTTGCGGTTGCCAGTAACCCACGCAATCATCGTTTGCGGCGATCCGCAAATCGCCAGCGGGGGCATCGAAATCGAGTTGTTTTTGCCTGTTCATGCGTCGGACCTCCGGTATTCGGTCGCGCACCAAAGGGTGATGCGCTGGCCGGCACGCAGCGATGCGTGCTGTTCGTCCGCTGACCAGCCGGCGGGGCGCACTCCGGCGCGCCGTTCATGCATCGCCATAAGGACCCATGTTGACATAGGCGCCGCCCTGGAAACGTTCGGCCGGGTCGCCGGGATCGGCCGCGGGCATCGCTTCGATGCGCGCGCGAAAGCCTTCGCTGCTGTCGTGCGGCGTCCAGCCGACGTGGGCGGCGGCGTGGTTGTCCCACCAACTGTCGCGATTGGCCGATGCGCCGAACACGATCGTGTGTTCCACCGTCGGTGCGGTCAGCGCGCAGCGCACCAGCGCCGCCAGGTCCGCATATGAAAGCCAGGTGATCAGCATGCGCCGGTCTTTCGGCTCGGGAAACGAGGAACCGATGCGCAGGCATACCGTCTCGATGCCGTAACGATCCCAGTAGAAGCGTGACAAGGCCTCGCCGAATACTTTCGAGACTCCGTAGTTGCTGTCCGGTCGTGGCGGATCATTGGCGTCGATGCGGCGACTGCGCGGGTTGAAGCCGATCGCATGATTGGAACTGGCGAAGATGATGCGCCGAACCTGATGACGGCGTGCGGCCTCGTACATGTGGTGCAGGCCAACGATATTGGCCGCCAGGATTGGTTCCCACGGGCCGTCGGTTGACACGCCGCCCAGATGTACAACCGCCTCGACGCCGATCAGCAGCGCATCGACCGCATCATGATCGGCGAGGTCGCATTGCACCGTTTCTTCGCCCGCTGCGGGCGGTTCAAGCGGTGCGATGTCGGACACCCGCAGCACACGCGTCAACGCCTTGAGCGGGCCGCGCAGTGCGCGGCCGAGACCGCCGGCGGCGCCGGTCAGCAGGAGGCGATCGAATGTTGGCGTTTCCATGCTCATCGGCTGTGGTTGGGGTTGCGGTCAAGCAAGTCGTATGTCATCATACAACTTGTTTGTGATTATCTAGGCTTCGCGCGCGTGATGTCAAGTAGTGACCCGATGCTTTCCGGCACCCCGCCGGCGCGACGCGCTCCGGTCCGCGCGCGGCGCAGTCCGTCGCTGACGCAGCAATTGGTTGAGCGACTGACCGAGCAGATCCGTGGCGGTGAGCTTGCGCCCGGTGCGAAGTTGCCGACCGAGGCCGAGATCATTGCCGCACATGGAGTAAGCCGGACGGTCGTGCGTGAAGCCTTGTCAAGGCTGCAGGCCGGCGGTTTGACCGATACCCATCACGGCATCGGCACGTTTGTCCGCGACGGCGCGCCGGGTGCCGATTTCCGCATCGATCCGGCCCAGCTTGCAACCATCGTCGAGGTTCTGGCCTTGCTTGAATTGCGCATGAGCATGGAGACAGAAGCATCAGGCCTTGCTGCATTTAGGCGTAGTGAGCACCAACTAAAGGAAATGCGCGATACGCTCGAGAGCTTTGCGTCGGCGGCCGATGGCGGGGGGCAATCGGTCGATCACGACTTTCAGTTCCATCTGCAGATCGCGCTGGCCACCGGGAATCGATACTTTTCGGAACTGATGGGCTACCTGGGAACCATGATCATTCCGCGGACCCGGCTCAACACCGCTGATCTGGCCCAGGAGGACCGTTCCGAATACTTGCGGCGGGTACACCGCGAACATCAGGAAATTTATGATGCGATTGCGCGCCAGGATGCCGATGCCGCGCGCGCTGCCATGCGCACCCATCTGGCAAACAGCCGGGAACGGCTGCGCCGGGCCCATCAGGCGGCGACGGATCAGGCCTGAATTGTCCGGGCGGGAGCGGCCTGCGCAAGTCTTAGTTGTATGACAACGTATGACCGCGCGCCCCAAATGGCGCGATTCATTCAGGACACTGTTTCCCGATCGGCAACCCGGAGGAGCGCTCAAGCATGTCGCAACGTCATCGCATTGCCCTGATCGGTCTCGGCATGGGCGCTACGCCGCATGCGCAAAGCCTCAACGACCTCAAGGAACGGGTCGAGGTTGCCGCCGCCTATACCCGTACGGCGGCGCGCGCGGCGGCATTCGCGGCACGTTTCGATTTCCCGCTTTCGCATGATCTCGACGCGATTGCCCGCGACCGGTCGATCGGCAGCGTGCTGATCGCAGCGCCGCCGAATGTGCATCTTGAGCTGGTGCGGCGATTTGCAGACGCCGGAAAGCACATTCTCCTGGAGAAGCCGCTCGAAGTTTCGCCAGCGCGGGCCGAAGCGCTGGTACTTGCTTGCGAGCGCGCCGGCGTGCGCCTGGGCCTGGTGTTTCAGCACCGGTTCCGGCCTGGCGCGTTGCGCCTGGCGCAGTTGTTGACCGGCGGTGAACTCGGCCCGATCGCGGTTGCGAACGTCAATGTGCCGTGGTGGCGCCCGCAGTCCTACTATGACGAACCCGGGCGCGGCACCATGGCGCGCGATGGCGGTGGCGTGCTGATCACCCAGGCGATCCACGTTCTTGATCTTTTTGTGTCGCTGGTCGGCGCACCCGGCGAGGTGGCAGCCTTCGCCGGCACCACGGCGCTGCACCGGATGGAGACCGAGGACGCGGTCGCGGCTGCCATGCGCTTCAAGGACGGGGCGATCGGCTCGTTGATGGCCAGTACTGCCGTGTATCCCGGTTTTGGCGAACGGATCGAAATCGTCGGCACCCGCGGCACTGCCATCTTAGCCGGTGGCGAACTGCGCGTGCAGTTGCAGGACGGCGGCAGTGAAGTCGCCGGCGAGAGTGGCGCCAGCGGTGGCGGCGCTGACCCGATGGCCTTCAGCAACGACGCCCATCGCGGCGTCTTGACGGATTTTCTCGACGCACTCGACACCGGGCGCGATCCGACCGCCAACGGCCGCGCAGCGCTCAAGGTGCATTGGCTGATCGACGCCCTGCTCGAATCTTCGCGCAGCGCCCGGCCGATCCGGCTCCGACAGACCTGAGTGCGTGCCCCGCCGTTGCGGGTCGCCACCTATAATTTGCCGCTGTTATCCAAAAGCAATTCACCGGCGCGATGAAACACCTGACTCCCAAACAGGCATTCGACTTTCTTGGCACCCATCCGGAGGCCTTGCTGATCGATTGCCGCACCGAGATCGAGTACTTCTACGTCGGCCATCCGATCGGCGCGATCCATGTCGCCTGGCATGAGGCGCCGGACTGGCAGGTCAACCCGAACTTTGCGCGCGAAGTGCTGCGCGAGGCGGGGCGGCCGGATCGACCGGTACTGCTGATCTGTCGCTCCGGCAAACGGACACTGGACGCCGCGGCGGCACTGGAAGATGCCGGCTTTGCCGACGTCACCAATGTCCTGCACGGGTTCGAGGGGGACCTTGACGAAGAGTTTCACCGCGGCACACGCAATGGCTGGCGGCATGATGGCTTGCCCTGGGAGCAGATGTAGGCAGGACGGTGCGCGCCACCCGGCCGGCAGCGTCAGCGACGACGGATTCGCAGGTAGGTCAGCCAGACGCAGGTGCCGACACCCCAGAACAGCGCGGCGGCAACCGCCAGTTGCAGCGCGGTGCCGGAGACCAGCGGCGCGATCACGCCTGCCGTCAGGGTCGACAGCATCACCTGGGTGAAGCTCTGCGCTGACGAAACCATGCCGCGATTGTTCGGAAACATGTCCATCATCAGCAGTTGCGCCGACGGCGATATCATCGACTGTCCGATCGCCGACAAGACCAGCGGTGCGATCGAGATGAAGGTCAGCAAGCTGCCGGACGGCAGGTGCGGCGCCAACACAATCTGGAGACCGAGGTTCGTCGCGATCCCGGCGCCCATCAGGACAAAGCCGTAGTTGGCGGCGCGTCGCCCCGAAACACGCCCGGCCAGGCGCCCCGAAATCGACGCGCCGATCATCATGCCGGCCACCACCGGGATGAAAAACCAGCCGAAGTCGGTCACCGTCAGGCCGAGGTGGCGCATGACGAATATGGGCGAAGCCATCACATAGACGAAGAAAGTCGAGAAATTGAACGCAATGGTGGCGGCCAGCAGCTGGAATTCGGGCCGCGTGAATACCCGCCAGTAGTCACGCGCCAGGGTGCCGGTACGAAGCGGTGTACGCAGTGCCGGCGGATGGGTTTCCGGCAATGCGAACCAGGTCCAGACCCACAACAGCGTGCCGCCAGCCACCATGAATCCGAATACGCTGCGCCAGCCCCACCATTCATGCAGGTAGCCGCCCAGAATCGGCGCTATCGCCGGGGCGACGGCGAACATCATCATGACCGAGGACATCAGGCGCTGCGCCTGCGGCCCTTCGAAGCAATCGCGCACGATGGCACGCGAGACGATCGCACCGGCACCGCCGAAAAGCCCCTGCACCAGTCGCGCGGCGATCAGGACTTCGATTGACGGCGCCAGGGTGCACGCCAGCGCGGCCGCAGCATAGACCGCGAGCGCGAGCAGGATCACCGGCCGGCGCCCGATGGCATCCGAAATCGCGCCGTGCCACAGGCTCATGATGCCGAAGCCGAGCAAATAGGTCGACAGGGCCTGCTGGGCCTGGACCTGGGTGGCGCCCAGCTGCTCCTGCAGCGCCGGCAGGCTTGGCAGGAAAGTATCCATCGAAAACGGCCCGATGGTCGCCAGTGCGGCGATCAGCACGATGAACGAGCGCTTGTCGGCGAAGCCGGCGGCGTGTTTGGGCGGGAGGGCTTCTGGCAAGGCGTGGCGACCGTTGCAGGACAAGGTGCCCGGGTGGCGTGGGCCGAAAAGGAAAACGCCCGGCGTGCCGGGCGTTTTCCACACAGAAGAATTGTACGCCTGCGCCGCCACCAGGCCGGCGGCGGCCGGTTCAATGGCGGCTAATGAAACACCACGCGTTGCATCAGCAGGGCATCGAAGCCGCGAATGAAGTCATCAACATCGTCCGGCGTGACCTCGTGCGCGGACTCGGCGGCCATTGCCTGGAACGAAGCGCGCATGCGCACCGCCACCGCGCCATCGAGAAATGCGCCGCGGCCGCTGTGCTTGTCGACCACCTCGAAGCCCTGCAGGCTGCGCCCCTGCGAAACCTCGGCAACATAGTAGTTCGGGCTGTTGAACAGCACGTTGGTCATGATTGCCGGTGCGTTCGAATGCAACTGGATGGCCATGGCGTACTCCGGTGAATGCCTTGATATCAGGCTTGTTGCTCGGGGGCGGGCCCCTGGGTGGCCGCTTGCATGCAACATATAGAGAATGTCCGGCCGAAATCCCCGAATTCAAGTGAAATTCGCATCTCTATTCGGGGCATCCGGTCGTATAACGCGGGACTCGTGAATTGGTTGATACGAAATTGCGCGCCATCCCATGCTTATCGACCAGGTGCGCGACAACTTGATGGCGGTATCGATGCTGCCCGACGCAAGCGCGCCCGGCGAAGGCACCGGTCCGGTTCGCGGCTTGCCCCGGCGCAGACGGCGGGAGTCGCTTTTCGACGCGCGACGGGGCGGGAAAAGCCTGGATTGACGCCGGGGGGCTGCCTGTCGGACTTTGGTCGTCGAACGCGAAAAATTGGCCCCGGCAAGGACAGGTTTTGCCGATTTCGAAGGCCTGTGCCCTGCAACAGGCCGAGAGGGCGGTGAAAAATGGTCCGCTGCGGCCGATCTGCTCGCCGGCGATTCCGAAGTCCTGCAAGTTGCTAGAACCGGGTGCTGAACTCGACAGCGAGTCGACCGAATCGCTGCCCGTAGTGCCCGCCATGCAGATCCCATTGACGACGGCCGACGACCGACATCGAGAGGCTGAATTCGCCGATCGCGCCGGCCAGGCCGAATTCGCGCTCGAAGATCAGCGGCCGGGCCGCTGCGGTGAACGTGCTCGAACGATTGAAGAGGCCGCCTTGCAGCATCGCGTTGTAGGCCACCAGGTCGCCGTGCAGGCGTCCGAATGCGAAGAATTCCGGCAGCTTGGCCGGCCGTGGCGCCGGGTCGCAGCCCGGGTCGCAGTCGCGGCCGGTGGCGGAGTCGGCCTGGGCATAGCGTTCCCGGCCGCTGCCGGCGAGTGATTCAAGGGCATGGGTGTCCAGGCGCAGGGAGTCATAGGAACTGCGGAACCAGCCAAACCGCGCTGTGACCCCCGCGCCCGCATAGGTCTGGAGGTTGCCCAGGCCGGCATTGACATGTGGACGCAGGTCGCCGGCCAGCAGTGTGCCGAAAACACTCGAGGCCAGCGGCGCCAGCGCCTGATGCCAGAGCTGGCGGGCGTATTCGAAACGCACGACGGCGCCCAATTCATTGCGGACCTGGGCATTCCAGCCGTTTGGCAATGGCGAGTGGGTGATGTGCTCGTGGACCCAGGTCTGCAACTGCCGGCCACGGGCGCACGGTCCGATGCAGCCGATATCGAGGCCATAGCGCCAGTAGCGGCCGTCGCTGGCATGCAGCTCGCGGTGGAAGCCGATATACGCCCAGGCTGCATAGGGTCGATCGCCGGCAGCCAGTTGCGCCTGCGTGCTGCGAATATCCAGCGGGGTGTACAGGTTGTGGCCGAAAAACACGAAGTTGTAAGCGGTGCGGTAACAAACCGGCCGCCCGGCTTCGATTTGGCCGGAGGTTTGCGCGGCACGCGCACACTCGGCATCCTCAAGGGCGCGCTTGCGCTCGTCGCCACCTGCGGTGAAGCGCAGTGGGGGAACCCAGGGGCGCGCATCGTCGTCCAGGCGCACGGCTTGTCTGGCGCCGGCACGCCAGGTCAGGCGTACACCATTGGTGTAGTTGCTGTCGGTCGCATAGAACACGTCGTTCTCGTACTCGATGCGCAGGCGCTTGATTTCGCCCTGGCCGACCACGGTCTTGAGTTCATCCCAGAAATCCCCGGCGTGGGCACGCAGGCCTTGCGCAACCGGGGTTGCCGGGCTTGCCAGGGCACAAACCGGAATCAAGGCGCGCGCCAGCGCGCCTGGCAGCCGCCGATAGCGGCCCGTGTTGTTCACCTGCCGGGTAGTGCCGGCACGATGCCCAGGCGTTCGGCGATTGCGCGGTGGCCGCCCGCCAGCATCGGCGTGGCGACGGCAAGGCCTGCTCGAACTCGCGACAAGGGATCGCCTGCGCCGTCTGTGGGGCCTGCGCCCGGATCACCCACCATGAAGTCGGCGGCGGCGCACAGGTCGCGCATCGCGGTGAGCGTACCCATCGCCATGTCCGCACCCGTCGCTGTGCCGACGACTGCGATCGTGGTATGCAGATGGAGCAGCTGCTTGAAGGCGGGCTTGCGCAGTTGTTCAACCAGCGTTGCGGCGTGATGCTCGCGGCCTGCGATGATGATCAGGCGGTTTGCCGGCGCATCCGCCATGCGCCGCAGCAGGTGGATCAATCCGACCCGAAACGGCAGCAGGCCGGTACAACACATGCAAGCGACGGGGATGGTTGCGAACTCGACGCCGGACGCCGTAATCGGTCGGATTGACCGATCAGGCGTCAGGCCGGGCGTCATCACGGCCCAACGTTCGGTCGCCGGCCGTTGCAGCATGAGTGCGTCAAGAAAGCGGAACTTCGCCGCGTCGCATAGGCCGGTGATCAACAGCGCCGGGATCGCGTTCGCCAAGGCAGATTCGGTCCGCGCACCGGTTGCGGGATTTCCAGTGCCTGCGTCAGGCACCATCCGCGCCATCTTCGGCTTTCTTGCCGCCCACCGGCAGGCCGAGCGCCTTGAGCTTGCGGTACAGATGCGTACGCTCAAGACCCGTCTTCTCGGCGATCCGGGTCATGCTGCCTTTCTCGCGCGCAAGGTGGTAGGCGAAGTAGTTGCGCTCGAACGCATCGCGGGCCTCGCGCAATGGCAGTTCCAGGTCGAGCCCGACGGCGACCGAAGGCGGTTGTGCCTCGATTGCCGCTGGCGCCACCGCCGGCGTAGCCGCCATCATGCCGGCGGGCCGCAGCGCGTTTTTCAGGTTCAGCGCGCGCTTGACCGCGGCCAGGAGCTTGGCCAGTGCGATCGGCTTTTCCAGGAAATCGATGGCGCCGATGCGCGTCGCTTCGACCGCGGTATCGATCGTCGCGTGACCGCTCATCATCAGCACCGGCATGGTCAGCAGACCGCCGGTGGCCCACTCCTTGAGCAGCGACACGCCGTCGGTGTCGGGCATCCAGATGTCAAGCAGCACCAGATCATGTTGCCCGCCCAGGCGCGCCGCACGGGCCTCGGCCGCGTTCTCGGCAAGCGTGATGCTGTGCCCTTCGTCGCCAAGGATTTCCGACAGCAGTTCGCGAATGCCGATTTCGTCGTCTACCACCAATATGTTGGCCATGTGTGTTTGCCGCCCTTCAGGGGATGCCGTGCTCTGGATGCGTCGAACCTTGCTGCCGGCCCGCCTGCTTGAAGGCGGCGAATCCGGAGCCCCGGGCAGTACCATGGGATCCCCGCCAAATTCTATTCGATCGCATCAGCCGGGCTCCGGGCTCGAGCGCAGGGTGATGCTGACGCGTGCGCCACCGCCCTCCTGATTGCCGATGTCGACCGTGCCATGGTGATCGTCGATGATTCGCTTGACGATCGCCAGTCCGAGCCCGGTGCCGCGCGGCTTGGTCGATACATAGGGCTCGAAGGCGCGGGCGATGATTTTTTGCGCGAACCCGGGCCCGCTGTCGGCGACGCTCAGGCGCGCGCCGCCGGCCACCGGCGCGGTTTCCACCGTGATTCTCCGACGCGAGCTGCCGGCCACCGCGTCCTGTGCGTTCTGCAGGAGGTTGTGGATGACCTGGCGCAACTGCGACGAATCGCCCTGCACCGCGGGCAGCGCGGGATCGATCCTGACCTCGACGTCGGCGGCCGATGTTTCATACAGGCCCATCACCTCGCGAACCAGCGCGTTCAAGTCGATGCGCGCCAGCACCGCGGGCGGCGTGCGGGCGTACTCGCGAAAGTCGTCAACCATGTTTTTCATCGCGGTGACCTGCGACACGATCATGGCGGTGCCGCGCGACAGGATCTCGGCGTCCACGCCGGTCAGCTTGGCGCCGAGTTTCATCTGCATGCGTTCGGCAGACAGCTGGATCGGCGTCAGCGGGTTCTTGATTTCGTGCGCCAGCCGGCGCGCGACTTCGCCCCATGCCGCCGACCGCTGTGCCGATACCAGGTCGCTGATGTCGTCGCACACCACAATGTATCCACTGCCGCCGGCGACATCGAGACGCGAGCCGCGAACCAGCAGGATCAACTGGCGCTCGTCGCCTTCGCGCCCGGTCTCGCGCGACAATTCGATTTGCTGCTGCCATACCTTGTCGCCATGCTGCGCGAAAGCCTCGGTGACTTTCGCGGCGAAATCGGCCAACCCCGCCAGGGACGCCAGTGGCTGCCATTGCGCACGCGCGGCATCGAACTGCAATATCGCTTCCGCTCCCTGATTGGCAGTCGCCAGGCGCATCTCCGGGTCGAACACCATGACGCCGGCGGTCAGGTTGGCGAGAATGCTCTCAAGGTAGGATTTTGCGGCTTCGAGCTGGGCCTCGCGCTGGTGCACGCTGGCGCGCGCCTCGTCGAGTTGCCGGGTCATGCGGTTGAACGACTGGGTAAGCATGCCGAGTTCGTCGCGGCCGGCGATTTCGGCGCGCGGTGTGAAATCGCCTTGCGCCACCGCTTCGGTGCCCTGGGCCAGAAGGGACAGCGGCGCCGACAGTCGATTCGACAGGTAGAAGGCGGTGGCGATCGCGCCGAACAGGGCCAGCAGCAGCGTCAGCGTAAGGGTGACGGCGTAGATTTCGCGCAGGTTCTTGCGCGACAGCGACAGTTCCTGGTAGTCGCGGTAGCCAGCCTGAACCGACTCGGCACTGGCGGTAAGTTGTTCAGGCACGTTCTGCAGCACCTGCAACACGCGCGGTTCGGCGCCCAGGAGGCGCAGGGTGATCGGCGCCACCACGCGCATGCGCAGGGCCTGCTTGTCGGCGGATTTGGCGGCATTCTCGACCCCGGCATAGCCGCGGCCGCGGGCGGCCTCGCCGAGCACTTGCGTGGTGGGCAGGTCAAGCGCATAGCGGGCAGCGCCGGCGCCGCCGGTGGCGATCAGGCGGCCTGAAACAGTGAACACGGCCGCTTCCTGCAGTCCGGTCTGGTCGATCATGCGATTGAGCAGCGCGCCGATCGAGGCATCGGGCACGTTGGCGAGTTCCTGCGCCATCAGCCTTGTGCGTCCGGCGACGTCCTGCAGCATGGCGTCGAGCGTGGTGCGCGCCAGGGTCAGGCCGGATTCGAGGCTGGCGTCGACCCGAACGTTGAACCAGGACTCGATCGAGCGCGACAGGAACTGTACCGACACGGTATAGACAAGGGTGCCCGGAACGATCGCCATCAGGGCGAACATCAGGGTCAGGCGCGCCATCAGGTTGGTGCCGAACTGCTTGGCGCGATAGCGCACCCAGAGTCGGAACAGCAGGTAGCCGATCACCAGCAGCATCACCACCGCGATGGCGGCGTTGAGCTTGACCAGGAGCGAGTAATGCTTGGTGAAGCTTTCGGTGTTGGCGCTGGCAGTCGCCAGCAGGTACAGCAACACGCCCGACAACGCGAAGGTCGTGATCAGCGCGTAGCGCAGACGGCGGTTCATTTGCGTTCCGTGGTGCTGTTGCCGGCGGCGGCGTCGGGGCGGAACGGGAAGCGTTTCCAGTCCGAGTCGAGGGTCCAGTCACGGTTGGTCATCGCCGACAATTGGAACGGTTTGGGCAACTGGCTGACGTCGAGCCGCATGCGGACCGCGGCGGTATAGGTTTCGCCGGGCCGCACGCGCGCGCGATCAAACGCCGGCAGACGCGGTCGCGACAGCAGGCGCAAGGCTTCGCCCAGCGAATTGAAGCTCTGATATAGAGTCCCGGCGGACAACCGGTACTGGCGTGTCAGCGCGTGATACCAGAGCTTGTAGGACTGGGAAAACTCGGCCGGCTTCTCGTCAAACCAATACCAGCGCGAACGCGCCAGTTCGAAATCGAAACTGAAGTAGAGCGGCAGGCCCCTGTTGACGGCTTCCTCAAGCCGCTGGTTGAGTTCGACATTGAAGTCGGCGGTGATGATCCAGCCGTCGTCCTGGGCTTCGAGGCGCGCTTCGCGCAGCTCCAAGGTATCGGCGCGTGCCGGTGTGATCGGCAGCGTACACACCAGCAGCAGGGCGAACAGCAGGGCTTCAACCAGGCGTTTTGGCAAGCAGCGCGTAGAAAAAACCGTCGTGCAAAGCGTCCGGCAGCAATTGGCCGTCGCCATGAAACATGCGGGCGTGCTCTCGGCAGGTGACCGCCTGGTCGATCGGTATTGAAGAGGCATCCGGATGTGACGTCAGAAAGCGGGAAGTCTGCCGGCTGTTTTCATCCGGGAAAACCGAACAGGTTGCATACAGCAATTTACCACCGGGACGCAATACACGCCAGAGCGCATCCAGCAGCCGCGCCTGGCTTTTCGCAAGCGTCGCGATGTCGCTCTCGCGCTTGAGCCATTTGCCGTCCGGATGGCGCCGGATCACCCCGGAGGCGGTGCATGGTGCGTCAAGCAGGATGCGGTCGAAGGGTCGGCCATCCCACCAGGCGGCGGTGTCGCCGGCATCGGCGGCGCGCACGTCCGCTTGCAGGCCCAGACGCAGCAGATTGGCGTTCACCGTCGCCGCGCGCGCGGCATCCTGGTCGATCGCGACGACTTCGCAGTCGGCGATTTCAAGCAGGTGGGCGGTCTTGCCCCCTGGCGCCGCACACGCATCAAGCACGCGCATGCCGGGGCCGACGTCGAGCAGCGGTGCGGCCAGTTGCGCGCCGATGTCCTGCACCGACACCACGCCGGCGTCAAAGCCGGGCAACAGGCGCGCCTGCTGCGGGCGTGCCAGCGCGATGGCGTCAGCGCCGAGCGCGCTGGCCTCGATGCCAAGATCATGCAGTAGCTGCAGATATTGCAGGACGCTGGTGCGGCGGCGGTTGATCCGCAGCGTCATCGGCGCGCGCGCATTGCCTTGCGCCAGAACTTCCGTGCAGTGCGCGCCCCAGGCCACGCGTGTGCGCGCGATCCACCATGCCGGATAACCGAGGCGCAGCGGCTCGCTTTCCAGTGCAGCGGCCAGCAAGGCTTCGCGCTCGCGCAGGAAACGCCGCAGGATCGCATTCAGGGCGCCCTTGTAGGCGCCGGCGCGGATCGGTGCGATCGCCTTGACCGCTTCATCGACAATCATGTGTGCGCGGTCCGCGTGATCGATCAGTTCCGACAGGGCCGCACGCACCAGCGAGTCGAGCGCCGGGTTGGATTTTTTCTGCAATTGGCGAGCGAGCGCGTCGAGCAGGTTGAGGCGCCGGCAGGCGGTATAGGCGATGTCCTGCGCCGCCGCACGATCAACCGACGTGCCGTCGCTGCCGGCAGCCAGTGCATCGTCCAGTGCGTGACCGGCGGCGACTGCGGCCAAGCCGGTGGCGGCCACGCGCAGCGCGACTGCAAAAGTCGCTGTCGTGCCGCTGTGTGGCGCGGTGTTCAATCAGTTGCAGCCAGCGCCATCAAGCGCTCGCTCCGGTCGCCACGATGTTCAGGTTCCATGGATTGGAACGGCGTCAAGGCAGGCGCCGACAGGCAGGGGAAATGCCTGCAGGAATTCGCGCGCCGGCAACCGCTTGCCGCCTGGTCGTTGCAGTTCATGCATCACAAGCGTGGTGCCGGCGGCGCAGCCGACCACGATACCGCCGGCATCGGCGGCGATGACTTGCCCGACGGCGGCGCCCGGTTTCGCGGCGCCCGGAGTTGCCGCCCAAATCTTGAACATCTGCCCCGATATGCCTGCGCTGGCGCCGGGAGCCGGATTGAAGGCGCGTACCTTGCGCGCGAGGATCGCAGCGGTTTGGCTGAAGTCAAGCGCTGCCTCGGATTTCGCGATCTTCGCCGCGTAGGTGACGCCGATCGCCGGTTGCTGGACCGCATGCAACGAAGCAAGGCGACGCAGGGCGTCGACGATCAGGTCGGCGCCCTGCGATGCCAAAGTGTCATGCAAGGTGCCGGCGGTGTCGTGATTGCGGATCGGCACCTCTGCCGACAGCAATACCGGGCCGGTATCTAGACCGGCCTCCATCCGCATGATGCAAACCCCGGTAACCGGATCGCCGGCTTCGATCGCGCGCTGGATCGGGGCGGCGCCGCGCCAGCGCGGCAACAACGAGGCATGGATATTGAGGCAGCCTGCGGGCGCTATGTCGAGCACCGCCGGCGGCAAAATCAGGCCGTAGGCGGCGACCACCATGACGTCATGTGCGACCGTGGCAATGCGCGCCACGGCAGCGGCATCGCGCTTGAGCGATGCCGGCTGCAATATCTCGATGCCCGCCGCCAGTGCGACCTGCTTGACCGGCCCTGGCATCAGGCGCATGCCGCGTCCGGCCGGCCGGTCGGGCTGGGTCAGTACGAGCGGCACCTCAAAGCCGCTGGCCAGCAGGCGACGCAGCGCGACGGCGGCAAACTCCGGGGTGCCGGCGAATACTAGTCTCATTGATTCATCCGGCAGACGCCTGACAAGGCGCCGGCGCCATTGTGATCACGCCGCCTTGCGGCGTGATTCCTTGTCAATCCGCTGCCGGATCCGTGCCTGCTTCAGGCGCGACAGATACTCGACGAAGACCTTGCCCTTGAGGTGATCGATTTCATGCTGAATGCAAACCGCCAGCAGGTCTTGTGCCTCGAGCGAGAAGGTCTTGCCGGCGACGTCCTCGGCTTCGACGACGACCTTGAGGGCGCGCTCGACCTCGTCGTAGACGCCGGGCACCGACAGGCAGCCTTCCTCGCAGACCTGCACGCCATCGGCCTTCAGGATGCGCGGATTGATCAGCACCAACAACTGGTCGCGCGCCTCCGAGGTGTCGATAACGATCACCTGGCGGTGGTCATTGACCTGGGTGGCGGCCAAACCAACCCCCGGTGCTTCGTACATGGTCTCGGCCATGTCACGCACCAGGGCCTTGAGATTGTCATCGAAAGCGGTGACCGGCGCGGCCAGCTTGTGCAGGCGGGTGTCGGGGTAGCGCAGAATCGAGAGAAGAGCCATGGGCCGGATTTGAGCAAAAAGCGTTGCGGCAAGGCCACAAACGGGGTGGGGCAAAAACAGAAAATGTCTTGCTAATCAAGCTAATTAGATAGAGAATTTAATCTGACTTTGTAAAAAAAGCCAGCCCCATGTTAAAGTTATACATCAAACTTGCGGCTACTGCGTCCGCTCGATGAAGGGACGACTTCGCTGCGCGATTTCCGGCATATGGGGTCGCTTGTGCGCGGTTTCAACGCAAGGCTTTCAGGAGGCTCCATGCGAAGCTCGTTTTTTTCGCTTTTTCTCGCAGCAGCGATCGCAGTATCCGCGCCGGTGGCGGCGCAAACCTCGGTGCCAAAGCTGGTTGAAAACGCGCCGGACCGTTATGTCGTAGTGCCGGGCGATACGCTTTGGGGAATTTCGGCGAAATTTCTCAAGGATCCCTATCGCTGGCCCGATGTGTGGGAACCGAACCGTGATCGAATCAAGAATCCGCACCGGATCTATCCCGGCGACGTGGTCATTCTTGACCGGTCCGGCAGCATGCCAAAGCTCAGGATGGCGACCCTCAAGGTCGAGCCGCGTACCCGGGTCGAGCAGACTTCGACCGCGATTCCGTCGATACCCGCGCACGTCATCGAGCCTTTCCTGTCGCAACCGCTGGTGGTTGACGAAGGCGGGCTGGCCGGTGCGCCGAAAATCATCGCGACCCAGGAAGGCAGGGTATACCTGGGGCGCGGCGATCTCGCCTATGCCACCGGCGATGTCGATGAAAAGGTTGCGAGCTGGCAGATCTACCGCCCGGGCAAGGCGCTGATCGATCCGGTGAGCAAGGAGACCCTCGGGTATGAGGCCCTGTTCCTTGGCACTGCCCGACTGGAGCGCAAGACCGATCCGGCGACGCTGCGCATTCTCGACTCGAAGCAGGAAATCGGTACCGGTGACCGGCTGGTTCCGACCCCGCGACCGGATGTCATCGAGTATGTGCCGCGCGCGCCGAAAGGCGCAGTCGATGCCCGCGTGTTGTCGATGTACGGCGGGTCGCCGGAAACCGGCAGCAATCGCATCATCGCGATTTCAAAAGGCAGGCGCGACGGGCTCGAGCAGGGCCACGTTCTGGCGCTCTACAGCTACGGTGCCAATGTGCTCGACCGCACCAGCATCTACGACACGAATGCGAAAGTGGTGAAACTGCCCGACGAGCGCAACGGTCTGGTGTTCGTCTTCCGGGTGTTCGACCGCGTTTCGTATGCGCTGGTGATGAGTGCCGCGCGCTCGGTCAAGGTCGGGGATATCGCTCAAAAGCCGTAGTTCAAAGGCGCGCCGGTGGACGCCGGTACAATCAAAAGGACGCGGCCATCGCGTCCTTTTTTTTCGCTTCATGACTCCTTCCGATCCTGGTCTGGCCGACTGGCTGCGCCTGACACGTGTGCCGGCGTTGGGCGACGCCGCGATCCGCCGCCTGCTCACAGCGTTCGGACTGCCCGACCGGGTGTTCGCAGCGTCGCGCGGCGAACTCATGTCGGTAGTCGACGAGGCGCGCGCAACCGCGATCGGCGCGGCGCACGGCGACGCCGCGATCGGGTTGGCGGTCGAGCAGGCGCTGGCCTGGGCGGACGCACCGGGCAACGCCATCCTGACCTTGGCCGACACTGCTTATCCGCGCGCGTTGCTTACGGTGGGCGATCCGCCGCCGCTACTGTTCTCGAAGGGACGCCTTGAGTTGCTCGGGCGCCCGGCGCTGGCGATGGTCGGCAGCCGCAACGCGACCGCGCAGGGCATCGCCAATGCGGAGAGCTTCGCGCGCGCCTTGAGCACGGCCGGGTTCACTATCGTCAGCGGGCAGGCCCTTGGCATCGATACCGCGGCCCATCGCGGCGCACTCGACGCGGCGGGGTCGACGATCGCGGTGATCGGCACCGGCGCCGATATTGTTTATCCGGCACGCAATCGCGACCTCGCGCACGCGATCGCCGCCGGCGGTCTGATCATCAGCGAGTTTCCGCTCGGCACGCAGGCGCTGGGCGCCAACTTCCCGCGGCGCAACCGGATCATCAGCGGTCTGTCGTGCGGTGTGCTGGTGGTTGAAGCGGCGCTGCGCAGCGGGTCGCTGATCACTGCGCGTCTGGCCGGTGAACAGGGGCGTGACGTATTCGCGATTCCGGGCTCGATCCATTCGCCCTTGTCCAAGGGCTGCCATCTGCTGATCAAGCAGGGTGCGAAGCTGGTTGACTCTGCCGAGGACATCATCGAGGAGCTTGGTGGCGTCATGGCGGCTGCGGTTGGTGACGCAAGCGGCGCGGCACCGGCTGACGCGGGCACCCCCAAAGCCGTCCTGCTGGATGCGATTGGATACGATGCAATCGCATTCGACACACTGCAGCAACGGTCGGGACTGGCGGCCGATGTGCTGTCCGGCCTGCTTTTGGAACTCGAACTCGAAGGTCGCCTGGCACAACTGCCGGGAGGCCTGATGCAACGACTGGAGCGCTGAATTGTTCGATGTTCTGGTTTACCTGGTGGAAAACTATTTCGACGATCAGGTCTGTCCTGACCCGGATACGCTGGAAATCAAGCTCAAGGCCGCCGGCTTTGACCGGGAGGACATCAGCGAGGCCTTGCAATGGCTATCCGGTCTGGCTGTCAATGGCGGCACCGAATTGCCGGAAGAATTTGCGGGACGCCCGTCGTTTCGCAGCTTTGTGGTATCCGAGGAGGCGCAACTGTCACTTGAATGTCGTGGTCTGCTGGCCTTCCTGGAGGCCTCCGGCGCAATCGATCCTTTGCAGCGTGAATTGATCATCGAGCGCGCCCTGGCCTTGCCGACCGGAAGGCGCTGCGGTCCATGCGTTACAAAC
>JANPGJ010000587.1:0-23129 GCA_031423955.1 Burkholderiales bacterium | reverse complement strand
GCGCACGAAGTCCTCGAGCGCACCTTCGGCGATGCCGAGTGCCGGCGGCGCCAGCGCCAGCGCCAGCACCGGCACGATCGCCGAGCGATACAGCGACCCCTCGTGAATCGCGGCGCCCGGATATTCGCCCGCCATCGCCGCGCGCATCGACAGGTAGCGATGTGCCGGCACCGGCAAGTTGGCAGCCACCACCGAATTGCTGCCCGAAGCCATCAGGCCGACCACATTCCAGTCGTCGCGCACTTGCACCTCGCGCGCCGGGATCAGGAAATCGCCCTCATCGATCAAGGTGCCGGCGGCGTCGTGCACGGCGGCGCCGAGAATCACCCAGTCGGCAAACGGCACACACGAGCAGAATGGCCAGAAGCCGCCCTCCAGCAGGTAGCCATCGGCGGTTTTCCGGGCCTTGCCGCGCGGGCCGATGACGGCGGCGACGATTGGATGGGTGGCGCTGGCGGCCACCTCCTGCTGCGCCGCCTGCGGGTAGATGCCGAGCAGCCAGTTGTGCGCGTTGGCGACACCGGCGCACCAGGCGCTGGAACCGCACCCCTTGCCGATGGCAGCGACGATATCGACGAACTCAGCCAGGCTGGTCTGCGATCCACCGTAGCGTCTGGCCAGCAGGGTGCCGAACACGCCGGCGGCTTTCAAGTCGGTCACGCTCTGCGGCGGCAGGCGGCGCAGGCTTTCGGCCTCGCTGGCACGTTCGCGCAGGCGCGGCGCCAGCGCTGCCGCACGCTGCAGCAGGTCGTGGTTCGCGGATGTGGTGTCGGTGTGCGGCATGGTTGCTCCGTGATGGGTTGGATCGGTCACCCGCCAGGGCTGCGACCGACTGCTGCGGACCGGCATCGACCCTTGGCGCGGGCGATCCGCGGGTTGCTAGCCGCCGAGCAGTTCACGCGCCAGTCCATGCAGCGCGGCTCGTTCGGCGGCCGGTTCGAACAGGGGAGCGCGCAGCGTGCATTGCTCGCTCAGGCGGGCAAGCAAGCCATCGCCAGCGCCCTGGGTGCCACGACACTGCACCAGCATCGCTGCCAGCTGGGCGGCGTTGCCCCAGCGGAAATAGCCGCCGTAGGCCTCGCCCAGCATGCCCACATTGCCGTCGATGCGAGACGCCAGCACCGGCGTGCCGGAGCGTACCGCCTCCAGCACCACATGGGCGCCGCCTTCCATCCGGCTGGCATGCACCAGCAGATGCGCCCGCTGAATCCGTTTCAGCGTCTGGGCATGGTTCAAGCCGCCCAGCCAGCGATAGCGCGGGCAGTCGGCCATGGTGGCCTGTGCTTCAGCGGCCAGCGCCGCATCGAGTGGCGCGCCGATATGGTCGAGCAGGATATCGTCGCGTGCGGCAAGGATGCGCGCTGCCTTGAAAAACGTTTCCGGCGACTTCTCCGAGCGCAGGTGCCCGACCATCAGGGCGCGCAGGTGGCGCGGCGTCTTGTCAAGTGTTCGCCGCGCGCCGGTCGACTGAAACACCACTCGTGTCTTGGGTCGCAAGGCTGCGGGCAACATGCGCGGCCCCAGTTCCTGCAGCACCACCAGGCGATCGGCCAGCGCCAGCGAGGTTTTGGCGCTGGCGTCGGTTGCGATGTCGCGATACAAGTCGGTGCCGGTCAACACCACCGCCAGCGGTGCCTTCACCAGCTGTGTGGACCAGAAGGCGATCGACTCCGCCGAGCGCCGCGCATGCAGCGCGATCATCATGTCGGCCGGCTGCCCCATCCAGTGCGCAAGGATTTGCGTACGATACGCAGGCGACAGCAGGCGCGCCCAGCGGCGCGCCGTCTGCCAGTTGCCGTTGTTGGCGTTTGCCAGCGCCGGCGTGATGATCACAATCAAGGGTTTCGCCACGTAGTCTTTATATCCCAGAATGAATACCGAACTCCTTGAAGCAAGCCGGGCGCGCAGCGGAAACGCCGATTATCTGTCCAAAGCCTTGGCCGATACCCGCGCCCAGACCATGCGCAGCGCCGCCGCATACACCGCAGCCTTGCCCGGCCTGTCGGTGCCGCAGCGCGCCGAGCTCAACCCGCCGCTGTGGGAACTGGGCCATGTCGGCTGGTTTCAGGAGTGGTGGATCGCACGCAATCCGGCGCTGCGCGAAGGCGCGGCGGCCGACCCGTTGGTTGCGCGCCGGCCGTCGCTGCTGCCGGCCGCCGACCGGCTCTACGATTCCAGCGCGGTGGCGCAGGCCACTCGCTGGACCCTCGATCTGCCCGACGCCGATGCCACCCACGACTACCTCGCGCGCGGGCTCGAAGGCAGCCAGACCGCCCTGCGCGGGGCGGCCGCCGATGACGCCAGCCTGTATTTTTTCCGGCTCTCGCTGTTCCACGAAGACATGCACAACGAGGCCGCGATTTACATGGCCAATGGCCTGGGATTCGCGCTGCCCGACCGGCGCGAAGCCACCGCATGTCGAGCCGGTTCGATCAGCCTGCCCGGTCGCAGCCATAGTCTTGGTTGGCGCGGCGCGGGTTTTGCGTTTGACAATGAAATTCCGGCGCGTGAAATCGAGCTTCCGCCGGCCGAGATCGATAGTGCGCCGGTCGACAATGCGCGTTATGCCGCGTTTGTCGACGCCGGCGGCTATGCCGAGCCGAAATACTGGAGTGCCGCCGGGCGTGCCTGGCTGGCTGCCGGCGGCGCCGACCGGCCGCGCTTCTGGCGGCGCAACGGCAGCCGCTGGCAGCATTGCCGGTTCGGCCAATGGCACGATCTCGATCCGCTGCATCCGGCCACCAACCTGACCTGCTTCGAAGCCGAGGCCTGGTGCGCCTGGGCCGGCCGCCGCTTAGCCAGCGAGGCGCTGTGGGAATCCGCGGCATTGAGCGAAGCCGCGTTCCAGTGGGGCGACGTCTGGGAGTGGACCGCCGATGCCTTCGAACCCTTGCCCGGATTCATGGCGCATCCGTATCGTGACTATTCGGCGCCGTGGTTCGGCAGCCGGCGGGTGCTGCGCGGCGGCTCGACCGCCACCCATGCCCGGATGAAGCATCCGCGCTACCGCAATTTCTTCACCCCTGAGCGCAACGACATCTTCGCCGGCTTTCGCAGTTGCGCCCTCTGATGCGCCGCTGTCGGTCAGGCCTGCGCGACGAACACCGCGAACCAGCCGCGCTCATCCTGCCAGTGCCGCGGTTGGCGAAAGCCCGCTTCCTCGAGCAGGCCGGCGAAATCGGCGACGCGCCATTTGTAGGAGTTTTCGGTATGAATGGTTTCACCCGCGGCGAACGTCCGCTCGCCCGCGGGCCAGCGTACCGTTACCGCATCATGCGTCACCAGGTGCATTTCGATGCGCGATTCGCGCTGGTTGAAAAAGGCGCGGTGCGCCCAGTCGCCAAGGCGGAAATCGCTGCCCACCAGGGTGTTGATGTGCAGCAGCATGTTGCGGTTGAAGGCGGCGGTGACCTGCAGCGGATCATCGTAGGCCGGCTCGACGATCGCCTTTTCCTTGACCAGGTCGACGCCGATGATCAGGCTGCCGCCGTTGCACGCGGCCTGCGCCTGGCGCAGGAATGCCAGCGCCTCGGCCGGGGTGAAATTGCCGATCGAAGAACCGGGATAAAACAGGGTACGCGGGCCGGCGCCGACCTCCGGCGGCAGCGCCAGCGAGGAAGAAAAATCCATCCCCACGCCGATCATCTCGAGTGCCGGATGCTGGCGCTGCAGGCTGGCCAACGCGTTGCCCAGGAATTCGACGGAAATGTCGACCGCCACATAGCGTGCCGGTCGCAGCACTTCGAACAAGCGTGCCGCCTTGGCGCAATTGCCGGCGCCGAGATCGACCAGGGTGGCACCGCGGGTCACATGGATCGCCATTTCGCTGGCCTTGCCCGCGAAAATCGCCGCCTCGGTGCGCGTCGGATAGTATTCAGGCAGTTCGGTGATGGCTTCGAACAGGCGCGAACCGAGCGCGTCGTAAAGATGTTTTGGCGAGGTGTGTGCCGGTCGGGCGGTCAGGCCGGCGATCAGTTCTTGCCGGATTGCCGTGCTGTCTTCGCGATAGAGTTGGATGAAACGCGGCGCGGGTGCGTGATGGGTGGCTGTCATGGCGATCACTTTATCACCGGCGGTCGCTTCGGCCGCACCCAGGACAAGCAAACTTGGAAAACGCTGGATAAGTCCCTGGCATGCGGGCTGTCGAACCGAAGTTTTTTGAGTTCAATGGTTGCAGAAGCGGCATTCTCGGCCTACGGACCTATTCAGTGTTTGCCTTGGAACAACCAGTGGTGCCACCACGATCGCGCGCCTCGCGCGACCCCAGGAGATTACGTTCATGGTTCCTGTTCTATCGACCAGCCAGGCCTGGCTGGTGCTTTCGCTGGCAATTCTGTTCGAGGTCAGCGGTACCACCAGCATGCGGCTGTCAGAGGGTTTCACCCGCCTCACACCTTCGGTGCTGATTTTCGTGTTCTATGCGGTGTCGTTCGCCCTCAACACCATGGTGATCCGTACTCTCGGATTGTCGGTCGTCTATGCGGTGTGGTCGGGGGTGGGCACGGTGTTGACCGCGCTCATCGGCTACCTGTATTTCAAGGAGCCGGCCAGCGCGATGAAGATCGGCAGCACGGTGCTGATCGTGCTGGGCGTGATCGGCCTGCATAGCAGCACCTGAATTCACGGCGCGACCTCGCGCGTAGCCCGAAAACCCATGACAGAATGGTCGAACAACGAGTTGTCGATCCGGCGCTACCGGCAGTGCGCCGCCGGCTATGACGACTCGGCGCGCACCACCATGCCCCTGCGCCTGCGCACCATCGCCTTGCTTGGACTCAAGCCGGGCGAGGTGGTGATAGACGTCGGCGCCGGCACCGGCTTGAGTTACGCACCCCTGCTGGCCGGTGTCGGTCCTGCCGGCCGCGTGCTGGCGTTCGAGCAAAGTCCGGAAATGTTCGCGCTGGCCGAAAAGCGAGCCGGGAATGCTGCCTGGCCGAATCTGTGGCATGTCTGCGCCAGCGCCGAGGGCGTCGAACTGCCGCAACAGGCCGATGCCCTGTTGTTCAACTATGTGCACGACATCACGCGCACGCCGGCGGCGGTGGCGAACATCATGCGCTTCGCCCGTCCCGGTGCGCGGGTGTCGATGGCCGGGATGAAGTTTTTCCCCTGGTGGACCGGGCCCCTGAACCTGCTGGCCTGGCTGAAGAACCGGCCGTACAACGCCCGGCCCGCCGACCTGTGGTCGCCCTGGGACATCGTCAGTGGCTATTGCGAGGATTTCAAGCTTCAGTCCACCCAGGCCGGAATGGGCTACATCGCTAGCGGTCGAATCAGGCGGATTGCCGGGTGAAAGCGGATCAGGCCGACAGCGCGACAAGCGCCTGACGAATCTTGCAGAGCCGCTCTTCATGCCGCGTGCAAGGTACGCAGCGCGTTCGCCTGCGCCAAGGTGGCGCGATAGCCGCTTTCGATGGCGCGCATGCGAAAGTCGCGCGACAGACTGACCCAGTAGCCGAAATCCGGATGCAGCAACAGGTCAGCCGCCATTGCGTCCGGCCGCGTCAACCGCCGTTTGCGCAGGTCGCCCTCGCGAAATCGTTGTGCATTCTCGGGAGCACGATCTTCGTGGGCCGAAGCGTCGATCGCCAGCACCCGCCGGGCGCCCAGCAGGTGCGCCTCGCGTACCGGCAATGGTCGAACCAGGTCCGGATCGGCATAGCGTTGCCCGCGAATGCGCACCGGGGCGAACCGGCCCTGGATTGCGGCCGATGCCTGCACCGCAAGGCCGGCGTTGCCGGCGGTAAACGGCACCACCGCCTGATCGGCCAGGCGCACGGCAACGCAGGCCACCGCGATCGGCAGCGCCTCCAGCGGGCGTTGCCCGAGTTGTTCGCGCACCCATTCGGCCAGCGGCGCGCCGCTCAGGCGCTCTTCCGCACCGACCGCCAGGCGCCCCAACGCGGTCAACGGCAGGTTGAGTGCCAGATCTTCCATCGCGCTGGCCGAAAGCCCGGCGCCCCTGAGGGTGGCGACCAACGCGCCGACCGACGCGCCGACGATCAGGTCCGGCGCCAGGCCGAGTTCATCGAGCGCCTTGAGCACGCCAACGTGGACGAAACCGCGCGGCCCGCCGGAGCCGAACACCCAGGCGGTGCGCACGGGCCTGCGCAGCGGCAGGTAACTGGGCGCATCGGTCTCATGATGGTCGCGGTCGGCATCGAAGGCGCAAGCGCCAGCCGTCGCGGCCAGAGAGGTGGCGAAGCCCGCGCGCAGCAGCGAGCGACGCCGCGCCGCGCCGGGCGAGAGCGCGGAAGTCATGGCAGGCGACAGGTGCAAGCGGTCAAGCCGCTGTTGCTTTGCCGCCGTGGCGGAGTATTCTTGGCGACCTGCTTGTTTGATACCGACCGAAACGGAGACTGGTTCATGCCGCGAATCCTGCAACTATTCCTGCTCTTCATCGCCTGCGCCTGGCTGGCCGGCTGCGGAACGCCCTATGCTACCGTCAAAAATCGCGCCGGCGATCCGGTCATGCTGCTGGGCCATGATCCGGTGGCCTATTTCACCCAGGGCAAGCCGGCGCGCGGCAAGCCGGAGCTGAAAGTCGACCTGCCCGAACGCACCTATTACTTCGCCAGCACCGAACATCGCAACCTGTTCATCGCCAACCCGGCCAAGTACGAGCCGCAATACGGCGGCTTTTGCGCCAGCGGCGCTGCGTTCGCGATCAAGCTCGGCAGCGACCCGACGGCGTGGGAAATTTACGATGGCCGCTTGTTCATCTTCGGCGACATCCTGGGCAAGACCGCCTGGCAGGTCGATCCGCAATGGAATGTGGGTCACGGCGATCGGTTGTGGCCGTCGATGGCGGACGCCGGTTGGCGTGGCCAGTCGCTGACCAGCTACATTGCCAAGGTGCCGCATTATAAAAACGGAACGGAAATCCGGCGCGAGTGGATGGCGAAGAATATCGGCAAGACCTGGCCGACCTACGACGTGGGCAGCATGCTGACAAACCTGTTCACCAAGCCGCCGGGATGGCGTGCAGCGGAAGGTCACAGCCAGCCGGCGCTCGGTTATCCCGAGTAGGCGTTTTCGCGGCAGCGCCGGCTGAAGGTGGTTGCAGCCGCGCGCAAAGGTTTTCAACGCGACGAAAGTGCCCGCGTCCAGACCGTAGCCATGCTCACGGGCACACAAGCGCGGTCGATCAGCGCTGTTTCGCCTTGGCCGCAGCCACATCGCGCGCCAGTTCTTCGCCGCTGCGGTAGTGCGGCACGCGGAAGATCAGCCGCTTGGTACGCTGCCAGATGCTGTTGCTGCCAGCAACTTCTTCCTTCCAGTATTTCTCGGCAAGGGCCAAGTTGCGCTTCTCGTCGATATTCCAGCCATCCAGCGAACCCTGGCCGCCGAACAGGTAGACCTTGCCGCCGATCATCTTGAAGCGGTCGGCATCACCGCCCCATGGAATGCCGTAGCTGATGCCGTTGGCGCAGTAGCCACCGAATTCCGGCTGGTACTTTTTCGGATCGCGGTCGAACAGCGCCTTGTTGTCGGCGCTGGTGAAGCGGAAGGTCACGCCCTCGTAGACGCTCTTGAATTGCGGCGACCCCTGGACATAGCGGTTCTGGGTGAAGTATGCGACCACATCGGCGCCCTTGAGCATGACACGGGCGTCGTCTGCGTCGGCCACGGCGTTGACCGGGCTTAACGTGGTGCCCGGATTTTGCGCACGCATCGCACCGCAGGCGCCGAGCGAGAGGGCAAGAATTGCGATCCAGAACAGACGGGAAATTCGAACCATGACGGGAAGTCCTTTGCTCAGGCGATCACCGGCACACCGGCCGGCATGATGGAGGTGGTTTGGCGGTGGTAGTCGCCGTAGGGCGGCACCCAGCCAAGAATGCGGCTGGCTTCTTCGCAGCGCGAGCGCAGGTCGTCGGCGTCGCGCCCGCCCAGATGCAGAATGCCGTGACGATAACTGCCCAGCCATTTGTAGTCACGTGCGATCTGGCCCAGGTCTTTCGGGAAGGTCAGCAGCATGGCGTCGGGGAAGCGCGCTTCCAGCCGCGCTACCTGGGTGCGGGTGGGCATCGGCGGCGGCTCTCCGCCGGGGAAGGTGCGGTAGACGAAGCTGGACGCGGCGCCGAATTCGGCGTCGCGCGCGGGCATGGCGGCCGGATCGCGCCCATGGGCCAGCCAGAATGTGAGCTCATGTGGATCCCGGCCCGCGGTGCGGCGATACATGTCGCTGAATTGCGAGGCCAGGCGCGGATTGAATTCGATCACCGCGATCCGGCCGCTGGATTCATCATGGAAAAACTCCATGTTGAACGCGCCATGGGTGAAGTTGACCGCGCTGAGGAAGCGCTGCGCGATCGCGCGTGCCCGCGCCCGCGTGGTGTCGTCAAGCCGGCTCGGCGCATCGAAGCGCATGAAACTCTGGGTGCCCGGATACATGATCGAATCGACATAGCCGATTTCGCGCACTTCGCCATTCCACACATAACCGTCAAGGTTGTACTGGCGCGCGTGCACCGGTTCTTCGACCATCATGCGATGCGCGCTGCCGGCTTGCGGCAGGCGCTGGCGGGCGATGCGGTCGAACGGCTCGACCAGATGGCGGATCACCCACAATTCCCAGGCGCCGAATCGGGTGTGGGCGTGCAGGTCGGCGCGCTGGTTGACAGTGCGCGCGAGCACCGAAAACGCCGCCTTGACCGGTTTTACGAACAAGGGATATTGCAGTCCGTCCGGCACCGGGCCGCCGTATTCGGCCTCGAGCGGTGCGAACGGTATGTTGGCCTCGGGGCAGACCCGCTCAAGCACCGCGCGCGCGTGCAGCTTGTGCTGGCAGGCGAGCACCGCCTCGACCGGGGTGCCGGGCCAGCCCATGCGCTCGGCCAGCATCGCCGCGGCCAGCGCGCCAAACTGTTCGTGGTTGGAAATCGCCGCTTTCCAGCCGCGGCGTTCGGCCTGGCGTGCCAGGCGGCTGACGAAGCGTTCGAGGTTGAACGTAGCCAGGTTGGCGTTGCTCGGAAACGAAAACAGGTTGAATCCGGCACTGTCGTGCGGGTAATCCGCCTGCAACGCGGCGAAGCAGTCGGCATCCCAGTCGTAGTTGAACAACACCAGCGAATTCGGCGATTGGCTCATGTCGGGGTCACCGCGAAATGCGCCTGCGCCGGTGGGCATCTGCCCAAAGTTTGATTGATGGATCGCATCCCGCCCAAGCCCATATCGATAGTTGTTTGGCTTGGGGCACAACCAGTTGGGCCTCGCACGCCGTCTTTCCAGGAAAACACTGAACCAGGCCGCAATCGAAAACGTGGTGGTTGCGAATTGTTGACTCGAACCGGCGCGCCGGTCGAGAACTAGCATTCCAGTGACTTGTTCAGGGCTTTCCAGCTTTTCCGCAGGATAACTTACGAAGCTTATATGCCATCGGATGCAAGGTTAACAAAAGTAGGGGCTATTCATTCCCGTTGCGTTCAGGCAACAGGTTTCTGCGTCGGCGCCGCATGCTGCCGCCAGCGTTCAGTCGATATCGATGGCCGGTCCGTAGGTCTCATCGGCGACCAGTTTCCAGCGCCCGAACAGGAGTCCGACCAGCGTTGCGGCGAGGCCTGCGCTGATCACCACCAGCCACGGCAGCAGCCAATCGCCGTCAAACGCGCCAAACAGGGTTGCACGGAAGGCGCGCACCACCCAGGTGAAGGGCAGCAAAGGCGAAATCTTCTGGAAAAACGCGTTCGTCAGCTCGATCGGGATCAGCGCGCCGGCCGACGACAACTGCAGGATCAGGAGCAGCATCGCCAGCACCTTGCCGATATCGCCCAACAGCTTGACCATCGCGAACACGATGGCCAGGAACGCCAGCGAGGCGATCGCCAGGGTCAGGGCGAAGGTCGCCACATGCGGTACTTGTACGTCGAACACCAGCACCATCATGACCAGCATCACCAGTGCCTGGCCGAGCACCAGGAGCGCCGGTACCGCCAGCTTGCCCAGCCAGCGCGCTGCCAGGCCGGCATCGGCGACGGCCATCGGCAGCTTGCGCGCGTGAAACAGGAAGCTGGTCATCAATGCACCGACCCACAAGGCCATCGGCACGAAGTTCGGCGCCAGGCCGGTGCCGTTATTGGCCACCGGCGCCACCACTTCGAGCACCGACTCGGTCGACGCCGCCAGTCCCGGGGGACTGCCGTCAAGGGTGGGCGTTTCCGCCGGCAGCGAGCGCGCCAGCAGCTGCATGCCGGTAGCCAGCCGGGCCGTGCTTTCATCAAGCCGTGCCAACGCCGCGGTGAGCGTGACAGCGCCTTCGTCGATTTGTCTGATGCCGCCCTGCAGGAGTTGCGCAGCTCGCGCGGTGTCCTTGAGGCCGCCGGCGAAGTCGTCGAGCCGGCGTTCTTCGGGCAAGGCGCCGGTCAGGCCGGCCAGTCCGGTGCCGAGCGCGGTCATGCCGGCGGCGAGGCGATAGACCCCGGTTTCGAGCTGTTTGGCGCCACCCTGCAGCTTTTCCTGCTGCGCCGTGGCCTGGCGCAGACCGTCACCCAGCTGTGCGGCGCCATTTTCCAGACGTTCCGCAGCGCGCGCCAGTTCGACGCCGACGAAAATCGATTCTTCGCTGCGGCCGCGAAATTCGCCAAGACCGCTCACCAGCCGGCCGGCGCCACCCTGCAACTGCTGCAGCGCATCGGTCATCACGAACGACCCGGTGCCGACGGCGGTCGCGCCGGCACGCAGGGCGCGCAACTCGCCGTCGCCGGGCAACCTTGACTGCATCTGGCGCAGCGCCCCGGCGGTGCGGCGAAATCCTTCCGCCAGCGGGGCGCCGGACTCGGCCAACTGCGTTGCGCCACTGCCCAGCTGCGCGGCACCGGTGGCCGCCGGTCGGGTCGCTGCCGCCAGTCGCGCGCCGCCTTTTTGCGCCTGGCGCATGCCCTCGGCCAATTGCTCGCTGCCTTCCTTCAAGCGCCCCACGTTGTTGCGCAGGGCCGCCAGGTTGCGCGCCGAACCGACGCTCGAGTCAAGCACCAGCGACCAGCGCTTTTCATTGAGGGTTTCGTTGACCTGATGCGCGACTTCCGGCGCGAAACGCCGTGCGATGCCGGCACCGGTGTAGCTGTTGCCTTCCGACGTATAGACGATCAGGCGCCCGCGTTGCGCCGGTGCGCCGGGCGTGGCCAGGCGGCTGAAATCCGCCGGCACGATCAACGCGAAGATCGCTTCGCGGCGCCGTACCGCTTCGCGGGCGGCGTCGGCACTTGGATAGCGGCGGTAGCCGAATTCCTTCTTCGCTTCGAGGGCAGCCAGCAGTTCAGTGCCGACGTTGACGTTGATGCCGCGATAGATCATGCCGGCGTCCTCGCTCGCCAGGCCGACCGGCAGGGCCTGGGTATAGGCATTCGGGTCCCATACGCTGGACAGGTAAATCAGTGCGTAGACCGCCGGCAGCATCAGCACGCCCAACACGGACAGGCGCAATTTCGGATGGCGTTGCAACAGACGCCACTCGACTCGAACCACCCGGGCAATCTGACTGAAGAACTGGCTCATGCGTGGCGCCTGGGCGCGGAGACGGCCGCCGGAAGCCACATTATGGGGCAATCGATTGACGCCGCCGCTGTGTCAACGCGGGTGACTCTTCAGTAGCTTGGCGCCGACGCCACGTCGGGACCTGCAGGCGGCCGGCGCCCCGGGGCGGCCGCGCCATCGCTCGACGCGACGGCGAATCCGGTCGTCAGTGCCCGCTTGCGGTAAAGCGCGACAGAATGCCGGCGAAGCGCTTGGGCCAGATGGCGAGCGCGGCTTCCTCGCGATCGAACACGCTTTTCATGAACGCCAGCGCCAGTTCGCGGGTGGCGGTCTTGACTTGCGGATTGAGGCTGGCCCCGCCAGTGCCGGCGCGGTCGGTAAACATGCTGTGCGAACCGCCCTCGAACACCGCCAGCAGCTTGCGCGTGCCACCGGTGGCGTCGTATACCGCGATCCGGTCTTCGGCGCCGGAGTAGTAGCCGGGAATCTTGATCACGTCTTCGGTGGCGGTGATGTGCAGGGTCGGCACCTTGATCGCCGAGAGGATCTTGGCGGGATCGGGTTCGCCGTAGAACGGCGGCGCCGACAGGATGATCGCGGCCTTCAGGCGCGGGTCGGTCAGTTCGATGACCCGGCCATTGCGCTCCACGCGCGCGCCGACCGCCAGCAGCATGGTGTTGGCGCCGTAGGAATGGCCGGCAGCGACGATGCGGGTGGCATCGATCTTCGGCGCCAGTTCGGCGCCGGCCAATACCTGATCGAGCGCGAACCTGAGGTCGCCGACCCGGGCGATGGCCTCTTCTTCCTGGGCGGCGCTTTGCAGGCGGCCGATCAGGCCGAACATGTTGCCGCTCCACAGCGAGCGGTCGCTGCCGACATGCTGCAGATGCAGGCTGGCATACCCCTGGCTTGCGAAATAGCGGCCGAGATAGCTGTAGCCGCGGCGCGAACCGCCGATGCCGTGTGAAAACACCACCAGCGGCAGCGGGCGATTGGCGGCTGCCGCCGCCGGCAGATAGAGTCGTACTGGCACCGCGCGCTTGCGCGCCGCATCGAACCAGTCGAGATCCTGGGTGATAACCTCGCCGGTATCGGCATCTGCGGGCGAAGTCGCGGCGGCAGGCGCCGCAGCCGCTGGAGAGGCGGCCGCCGGTGTCGCCGCGGCAGGCACGGCCGAGGCTGGTGTTGTTGGCGGCAACGCGTCGACGCGAGTGTCGGCACGCACTGTGGTGTGCAGCAACAGCGCCAATGCAGCGCCAACGATGGCAAAGTTGCGCACGCCGCGTGCGCCAATCGCTGGCGCAATCGCGGCGCCAGCGCCGGAAATCCGGACGGCAACCGGGGCGAGCAGGTTCAATAGCCAGGTGGGCGGATTCATATGGGAGTTGCGCAATGCGGCCGGAGGCGGATTCTCTCAGACATCGGCGCAAACCCTTGGTTCAGCCACCAGCGGATTTTTTCCGGCGGCCGCGCTGCATCGGCGGAAAGGCTCAAAACCAGTGCTGGCGACCGGCGATGAACAGCGCCGTCAGCGCGATCACCGCCGAGATCACCAGCTTGATGCCGACCAGCTTGAACAGTTCGCCCAGGATCCGGCTGAAGGTCGAAATGAAACCGATGCGAAACGATTGTCCGATCAGGCTCTTCACCGCTGCTCCGGTGCTGCCGGGCGCGTTTTCAGCGCGGTGCGAGCGGATGAACTTGAAGAATTCGGCGCCAATCGCCGCCAGGCCGCAGCCGGTCAGGAAGCCATAGAACAGCGACTCGGCTACCTCGCCCAGCCAAAGGTAAAACAAGCCCGCACACAGCGCCGTGGCGCCAAGCAGCAGGAGGGCATCGCGCACGCCGGGCTTGTGGCCCGGTTGCCAGCCCTGATCCTCGTCAGGCATGCGCCATCGCGGTCATGCCGCGCATTCGGCCGTCGAACCGCGAACCCTGGACATCATTCGATCTTGATGCCGGCCGCACGGATCACCTCACCCCAGCGGTTGTACTCGCTGCGGATGTAAGCGGTGAATTCTTCGGGCGAGGCATTGGTGCTGATGGTGGCGCCGATGGCGGTGAAGCGGTCGATCGCTTCCCTGCCCTGCATGCCCTTGACGAGCGCCTCGTGCATTTTCCTGACCATCTCCGGAGGCAGGCCGGCCGGGCCACCCAGGCCGAACCACGGCGCCACGATCACACCGGGAAAGCCGGATTCGGCCGCGGTCGGCACCTCGGGCAACTGCGGCGCGCGGTTGGCCGTCAGCACCGCGATCGGCTTGATCTTGCCGGCCTTGACCTGCGGCAGCGCCACCACCAGCGAACTCTGGAAATCGAGCAGGGTCGAGCCGCCGATCAGATCCTGGATCTGCTGCGTGGCGCCCTTGAACGGCACATGCAGCAGCTTGAAATTGCCGGCCTTCTGCAGCATTTCCGCACCCAGATGCGGAATCGTCGCCACCCCCGGCGTGCCGAACGCCAGCTTGCCCGGATTGGCCTGCGCATAGGCCACCAGTTCCTTCAGGTTGTTGGCCGGCAGGCTCGGGTGGGCGACGATCAGCGGCGTCATCGACACCAGGTTGGTGATCGGCGAGAAATCCTTGAACGGATCGAATGGCGCCTGGCCCAGGTGCGGCGCGATCGACAGCGTGATCGCGGTCAGCCCGATGGTGTAGCCGTCCGGCGCCGACTTGGCCAACATATCGAGCCCGACCGTGCCGTTGCCGCCGGCGCGGTTTTCCACCACCACCGGCTGGCCCAAGGCTGTGCGCAGGATGTTGGCGGCCTCGCGGCCGACCAGGTCGGTCGGGCCACCGGCGGGGAACGGGACGATCAGCTTGATCGGCTTGTTGGGCCAAGCTTGCGCCTGGACAATTCCGCAAAGAAGGGCGCAAGAGACCAACAATGCACTACGAAGAAAAACGAAGATGACTGCGACCACGAAATGTCTCCCGGGATTGCTTTTTGAGGTGTTGCCGGCGAATGAAATGTCGATGCGCGGATTGGAATACTTTTCCATCAGCCCCATAATAGACGCATGAGACAGATCGGACAAAAAGCTCCCGCGCAGCCCACGCTGGTTCCGAATGGTGCCAATTTCCAACTGGCAAGGACCATCAGCTTACCGGTCAAGCCTTGGCGGCGGTATCCACCACCGGCATCCTCAAGGGCATTTATCGGTTCTCCTCACATGAAGAGATGAACCGCCACACCGAACAAGCACTATCCATCGCGATCGCCGCCAATCTTAGGCGGCGGGAGCGTTCGGGCGGGTAAGGAAAATGGCCGAACCGGATGGGACGGCCGCCCGGCCGGCAAACGTCGATGACTTAAAGCTGCCGTTGCAGTCATTTCGCGATCACGGCGTTGAATATCTTCTCATTGGCGGCTACGCCTTGTATGCACTGGGATATCAGCGCGGTACAACCGATATCGACGTCATTCTTCGCCCCACCGTTGAGCAGGGAACGCGGGTCCGCCAGGCCCTGCTCTTGTTGCCGGACAGAGTGGCTGAACAATTGTTGCCCGAATGGTTCGTTGAAGGCGAGACCATCCGGGTCGCTGATGAATTTGTGGTCGATTTGATGTTCAGCGCCTGCGGGCAGACCTACGAATCGTTGCTGCCACATGCCGTCACTGTTGATTTCGAGGGCGTACCCGTCAGGACACTGGACCTCGAAGGTCTGCTCAAAACCAAACAGACGACGCGCGACAAGGACAAGCTGGACCGAATCATTCTTGAGCGCGCGCTCGACGAACTGAAGAAATCATAGCGTCTTCGATTCCGATGGCGCGAACGCCCGTCGTCGGTTCGATGCGAACGTCGCCATCACGTCTTCACAGACGTACTTGTTCACGGTGTTCTTTCAGATGCGTTCGATGGTCCCGCCAGCGGTGGAGGTTTCTCGCATCGCGCGATGTCGTGCCCGTATACACTTGCCAATGTCGAATCGATTCGCCGGCTGCGCATCACCACGTCAGATGATCATCGCCATCCTTCTTTATCCGGGCCTGACCGCGCTCGACGCCATCGGGCCGTATGAGGTGTTGAACAGCGCCGACGGCTTCGACATACGTTTCGTATGGAAGCAGGCCGGGCCGGTGGTGACCGATCACGGCAGCTTCACGCTGGGGGCTACCCATGGTTTCGACAACGTCGGCCAGCCGGAAGTGCTGATCGTGCCGGGCTCATCGGCCAACACCGGCCATGCGATGAAGGATCCGGCGCTGCAAGCCTTTGTCAGGCAGGTGCATGAGCACTCGCGCTTCACCACTTCGGTGTGCTCCGGCGCGCTGGTGCTGGCCGCCGCCGGGATTCTCAAGGGTCATCCGGCGACCACCCATTGGGCGGTGATGGGCGCGCTCGCGAAGTATGGCGTGGAAGCGCGGCCCGACGATCGCGTGGTGCGCTCCGGCAAGATCATCACCGCGGCTGGCGTCTCGGCAGGGGTCGACATGGGATTGACGCTGCTTGCCGAACTCAAGGGGGAACAAGTCGCGAAGGTGGTACAGCTGGCGATCGAGTATGACCCTCGTCCGCCGTTCGATACAGGGCACATGAGCCGGGCCGATGAGGCGACCATCGCGATGGCATCTGACGCCTTGCGGGCGCGAGGTAAAGTGCCTCGCGCCTGGGACTAAGCGCGCCGCGCCGGTGCTGCGAATTGACGATTTTCCTGGCCGAAGGAGATACCACCATGCGCTACCAACTCTACTACTGGCCGACCATTCAGGGCCGCGGCGAATTCGTGCGCTTAGGCCTTGAAGCCGCCGGCGCTGCCTACGATGATGTGGCCCGCCTGCCGGCCACCCGCGGCGGCGGCGTGGCGGCGATGTTGAAGCTGATGGACGATCATGCGGCGCACGCACCGTTCGCGCCACCATTTCTGCAGGCCGGCGGCGAACTGATCGGGCAGACGGCGAACATCCTGGCCTGGCTGGGGCCGCGCCTGAAACTGGCGCCGGCGGACGACACCGGCCGGCGCTGGGCGCAGCAGTTGCAGCTGACGGTGGCCGATTTCGTCGACGAGATCCACGATACCCATCACCCGATCGCCAGCCATCTCTACTACGAGGACCAGAAGCGCGAGGCTGCGAAGTACGCGGCCGCCTTCCTCGAGTATCGCTTGCCGAAATACCTGGGCTACTTCGAGCGTGTGCTGGAACACAATCCGGCCGGCGCGCGCCACATGATCGGCGCCAGCCTGACTTACGTCGACCTGTCGATGTTCCAGTTGGTCGCCGGCTTGCGCCACGCGTTTCCGCGCGCCATGGCGCGCATCGAGCCTGCGCATCCGCGCGTGGTGGCACTGCATGACGCAGTGGCGAAGCGGCCGCGGATTGCGCGCTACCTGGCCTCGAAGCGGCGCATCGCCTTCAACCAGATGGGTATCTTTCGCCACTACCCGGAGCTTGACGCGTGAAGCGGCCGCCCTGTGGCAGACTCGCCTACTTCCTCAACCCGCACAAACAATCATGCTGAAAATCTGGGGTCGTACCAGTTCGGTGAATGTACAAAAGGTGATGTGGACCGTGACCGAACTCGGTCTTGCGCACCAACGCGTCGACGCCGGGCTGCACTATGGCATCGTCAACGAGACCTGGTATCGCGCGATGAATCCGAATGGCCGGGTGCCGGTGATCGACGATGACGGCTTCGTGCTCTACGAATCAAACGCCATCGTGCGCTATCTGGCTGCCAAACATGGCGCCGGTTCGCTGTGGCATGACAGTCTGGCGGTGCGCGCCGACGGAGACCGCTGGATGGACTGGGCCACTTCCACCGTGGCGCCGCCATTGACGCCGCTGTTCTGGGGCCTGATCCGCACCGCGCCCGACAAGCGCAACCCGGAGGCGATCGAAGTCGAGCGCCTGAAGACCGAGGAGGTGATGAAGATTCTCGACGCACGCCTGGCCGATCGGCCCTACGTCGCCGGCGACAGCTTCACCATCGGCGACATCCCGGTCGGCTGCTTCGCCTATCGCTGGTATGCGCTGCCGATCGAACATGGCGAGCATCCGCACCTGAAGCGCTGGTACGAGCGACTGCAGGCGCGGCCGGCATTTCGCGCCAATGTGATGCTGCCGCTGGTTTGACACCTGTGTGCGCAACGCAAGGCCTGCGCGAGACAAGACACCCGGGGAATCGGCGGGGGTCGCGCTGGCGCGCGAGCCCCGCCATCTGCCGCAAACGGCTACAGCTTGATCAGCACCTTGGCGTTGGCGCCGGCTTCGACACGTTCATGTGCCGCGACGATGGCGTCGAGCGCATAAACCGCGGTCTGCGGGTGCTTGAGCACGCCTTGCGCGAGCAACTGGGAAACGCCGTCGATGGTGTCCTTCATCAGTTGCGGCGGCAGGCGATAGACGATGAAGAAGTAGAGCGAAACGAAGCCCATGATCAGCGGCCCGAACGGCAAAGTGATGTCACGTGAATTGGTGCCGTAGATCACCGCCTTGCCGCCCATGGTCAGCAACTCGCCGTAGCGCTTCGCGTTGCCGGCGGCATCGACCTCGATGATGAAATCGGCGCCGCGCCCGGCGGTGATGTCACGCACCCGCGCGACCACGTCTTCGTCCTTGTAGTTCACCACTTCATGCGCGCCGGCGTCGCGCGCGATCGCCCCTTTGGTCGCGCTGCTGACCACCGTGATCACCCGCGCGCCGCCGATGCGTGCCAGTTGGGTGGCGTAGAAGCCGACGCTGCCGGCGGCGCCGAACACGATCACGGTGCGCCCGATCAGGCTGCCGCAGGCGGCGATCGCATGAAACGCGGTCATCAGCGGAATGCCGATCGAGGCGCCGGTTTCGAACGAGACGGCGGCCGGCAGGGGCACGGCCTGGGCTGCGGGCAGGGCGATGCAGTCGGCGGCGGTGCCGTGCGCCCGTTCCCACTGGCCGTTGTAGAGCCACACGCGCTGGCCGACGCGCGCCGGATCAACACCGGCACCGGCGGCGTCGATGACGCCGGCGCCGTCGCTGTGCGGCACGATCTCGGCAAAATCCCAGCCGCGGGAGGACGAGCCGCTGCGGGTTTTCACATCCGACGGATTGGCGCCGGAGAAGGCGATCTTGACCCTCACCTCACCCGGGCCGGGTGTCGGGGTCGGCAGTTCACCGATGGTGAAAACGTCGGCCGCGCGGCCGGTGGTCTTGTAGAACGCTGCACGCATGAAAGTCTCCTTGGGAATATCGGCGCGCAGTTTAGCAGTCGCCGCTGCGGCATCAATGGTCATTGCGATGAACGCCACTCTGAACCTTGAATCCTGTCATGCCCGCGACAGCGGGCATCCAGCACTCGGCGCGCTGCGCTTCCGGGCTCCCGTTTGCACGGGAACGACGCAGTGGACCGGTTTGAGGTTGAATGGCCGACGAGACGGAACCCGTGCCGTGCCTTTGGCGTGCCTCAATCACCAAGCCCGAGATCAGGCGGATCGAACCAGTTGGCAAGCGAGATGCCGCCGTCGATCACGATCGCCGCTCCGGTGACATAGGCCGAGATGTGGTTGGACAACACCGCCAGCGCCAGCGGCGCCAGGTCCTCGCTTTTCCCAAGGCGGCCGAGCGGAATGTGGCGTGCGATCTTCGGGTCGGCGACGAAGCCGCCGGCGGCGATCGCGCCCGGCACGAGGGCGTTGACCCGGATGTTGTAGCGTCCGAGGGTCTTGGCCAGTTCCTTGACCAGCATCGCCAGTGCCGCCTTGGCGGTGCTGTAGTGCGGCAGGTTGCGCGGCGTCAGGGTATGCAGCGAGGTCAGGTAGAGGAACGACCCCGGCGCTTTTGCGGCGATCAGGCTTTTCGAAAACTCGCGGCCAAGGTGAAAGCCGGCATCGACATTCACTGCCCGCATGCGGATCCAGGTGTCATCGCTGACCGCCAACGCATGATCGACTTCGCGCCGCGGCGGTGCGGCACTGTGCACGAAGTGGGTGATCAATCCGGCCTGTGCACGGCAGTCGGCGAGCAGGCGGTCGCATTCGCTGCGCTCCGCCAGGTCGCCAACCCAGGCGATCGCCAGCGTTGGATCGGCCGCTGCCTTGATCGCCGATTCCACTGTATCGGGGTTGATATCGGCGAACACGGTGCGCACGCCTTCGGCCACCAGCGCCAGTGCGATGGCGCGGCCGATGCCGTTGCCGGCGCCGGTGACCAGTGCCGCATCTGTCTTGGCATCGAACGCCAGGTTGAAAATCGTCATGCGATGGGTTCCTTTTCAGGTTTGATCAAGCGGTCTTCGGATTTCATGACCTGTGGTCGCAACTGCGCTACGCCACGCAAAGGGCGATGCCGGGCCAAAAGTCGCATTGCGGACATCATTCGGCCGCCACCTTGGCGCCGGCCGCCTCGCGCTTCATCCAGCGCGCGAAATCGCGCGCTGCCTGGGTGGTGTTGGCGGTTGCCGATTCGAGCAGGTAATAGCCGCGCGGGGTGGCGATCGACTGGCCGAACAGCGCGACCAGGCGGCCATCACGCAAATGCTGCTTCAAAAGGGGAATGCCGCCGGGTGCAACGCCCTGGCCGGCGAGTGCGGCCGAGATCACCTCGTCGTAGCGCTCGAAGCGCAACACCCCGGCGGGCTTGACTTCGGCCAGACCGACAGCGTGGAACCAGATCGACCAGTCCATCCACGGCACCTGTGAATGGTCGTTGTCCATTTGCAGCAGCACATGATGGCGCAGGTCCGAAGGCATCTTGAGCGGGCGTTCGGGATCATTGAGCAGGCTCGGGCTGACCACCGGCATCAGGCGTTCGCCGAACAGCCAGGTGGCGCCGGCCGGCTTGGCAGCGCCATAACGGATCGCGAAATCGACCCCGTGACGCTCCAGGTCCAGGGTGTCATAGGTGGCTGAAATGCGCACATCGATATCCTGGTGGGCGCGGGTGAATGCGGCAAGACGCGGAATCAGCCACAGCGAGGCGAAGCCGGGCGTGGTGGTGACCGTCAGGGTACGCGGCTGGCCTGACAGGTCGCTGGCGGCGTTGCGCAGCAACTTGAGCGCCTGCGCCGCTGCCTCGAAATAGCGCCGGCCCGGCTCGGTCAGTTCAAGGCCGCGATGCTGGCGCACGAACAAGGCAACGCCGAGATGCTCCTCGAGCGCCTTGATCTGCCGGCTTACCGCCGATTGCGTGAGGAACAGCTCGCCGGCGGCCAGGGTTACCGAGGACAGCCGCGCGGCGGCCTCGAAGCCCTTGATCAGATCCAGCGGCGGCAGCCGGCGGGCTGAATCAGGCATTCTCTGTACGCATGGCAAATATTCCGAAATGTCAATTGTGTGCGTCGCAACATCGGCGCAGACTGGGTCACATGTGCTAGCAAAAACCGGTTTCCGGTCGGACCGTCAAACACGACCACGGCATGAATATAGCGCATGTCAACCGCAGCGACGCAAAGGAATCATCATGAGACTCGACAGTTCCGCCCTCTCCCTGCATTTGAAACGCCGCCAGATCGTCAGCCTGCCGGACACCTGCGGCGCCGGCGTGTCGGTATCGGTCACCCGTGGCAGCGTCTGGATTACCCAGGACCATGACCAGAACGATATCGTGCTTGAGCGTGGCCAGACCCATGCCAGCCCGCGGCGCGGCCAATTGCTGATCTACGGTCTTGAAGAAGCCGATGTCGAGATCGTCGAGGCGCCCGCTGCTTCGACCCTGCGCCTCGATGCGTAGGTGAGCGCCATGCTCGCCCCCCTGCAATATCTGGCGCGCGACCCCGCGCTGACGCGCGAGGTGCATGCCAGGCGCACTTCTGCACCGCCGATCGAGGAGTGGTCGCTGGAAGACGGTCGCGGCGTGACAATCCGTCCGGTGCTGCCGCAGGACGATCGCCTTGCCCAGGCCTTCGTGCGCGGCATGTCGGCGCAATCGCGCTACAACCGGTTTCTGGTCGCGCTCCAGGAATTGCCGCCGGCGCTGCTGGCGCGCTTTACCAATGTCGACCAGCACCAGCATCTGGCACTGCTCGCCGCCACCATGGTGTACGGCAAGGAACTGCAGGTCGGCGAGGCGCGTTATGTGATCGAGGCCGATGGCAGTTCGGCCGAATTCGCCATTGCGGTGGCCGACGACTGGCAGAGCGCCGGCATCGGCAGCCGCCTGTTGCGTGCGCTGGAAGGTGCAGCAATCGCCGCCGGCCTTGCCAGGCTTACCGGCGATGTGCTGGTCGACAACCGCAAGGCGCTCGACTTCATGCGGCAGCGCGGTTTCATTGCGCACCCCAATCGCGAAGAGGCGCGCCTCATGCGGGTGGAAAAAGCCTTGCCGGTTGCGCCGCGAATCTGACGGCGCGAACTGCCCGCGGCCGGATTGCCGGATCGCAGACCGACGCTTTGCCCGCGCACCTGCATGGCAGCATGACCGGCGCCTGCGGCACGAGCGGCCATCCGGGGCACTGCGTCAGTGCTGCCCCTCTGGCATGCTGACCACAAGGCCGTCGAGCGCCGCGCTGACCGGGATCTGGCAGGCCAGACGCGAGTTTTCGCGCGCCAGCGCTGCGAAGCCGAGCATGCTCTGCTCCATCTCGCCCGGCGTGCCGGTTGCCGCCAGCCAGGCCGGATCAACGTAGACATGGCAGGTGGCGCATGCGCATTCGCCGCCGCAATCGGCGTCGATGCCGGGCACGCCGTTGTCGACCGCACCGCGCATCACCGACAGGCCCAGCGGCACCTCGATCTCGTGGCGCGCACCGCTGGTTTCGATATAGATCACTTTGGGCATTGCGGTATTCCCGGTTGGTTGAGCGCGGAATTCAAGCCGCGGCCGAGGCCGGCGCAGGCGCCGCCGGGTCGACAATTTGCTTGACCGTCAGGTTCATGTCGGCGGCGCGCAGCGGATCGATCACCTGGCGCGCGGCCACCCATTGGCGGGCGGCGACAAATTCGCCGGATGAATTCACTGCTTCGAGGGCCTGCAGGTGGCCGGCGGCATCGAGATGGAATACCGCGAAGCGGCCGCTGTCCGGATCGCCGCGCACCACCTGCTGCGCCACGTCCTGCGCCAGGCCGGCGATCTGCAGGCGAACGTCATATTGATCCGACCAGAACCACGGCGCCTCCGGCTTGGGCGCGGGTTTGCCGCAAATCGCAGCCGCCGCCTGCTTGGCCTGCTCAAGCGCATTGGGCACGCTTTCCAGGCGCAGACTGCGCCCGTACTGTGCCACCGGCCGTTGCGTGCAATCACCGATGGCGAAGACGCGCGGGTCGTCAGTGCGGGCCTGGCCATCCACCACCACGCCATCGCGACAGGCCAGGCCAGCGGCCGCAGCCAGGCTGTCGTTGGCGAGCGCGCCGATGCCGACCACTGCGACGTCACAGGGCAGCAAGCGGCCATCGGCCAGGTGCACGCCACAGACCGCACCGCCATTTGCCTCGAAACCGGTGACCACCGCACCGAGCAACACGGTCACGCCATGCCCGGCATGACAGCGTGCGAAAAAGTCCGACAGCGGCTGGCTTGCCACCCGCGCCAGCAGGCGGGCTTCGCGCTCGACCACCGTCACTTCGGTGCCCAGCGTGCGTGCCGAGGCCGCCACTTCCAGCCCGATATAACCGCCGCCGACGATCACCAGGCGGCGGCCGGCGCCGATCCGCGCCTTGATCGCTTCGGCGTCGGCGGCGGTGCGCAACTCGAGCACTCCGCTGCTGTCCACGCCAGGCACCGCGAGCGGGCGCAGC
>JANPGJ010000586.1:0-41892 GCA_031423955.1 Burkholderiales bacterium | reverse complement strand
TGGCGCTTGGCCTGATGCTGATCGCGACACGTCGCACCATGCGCGGCCTGTGGCTGGTCGGCGCAGGGCTGATGGCTGTTGTCGTGGCCAAGTTGTTCCTGATCGACCTCTCCAACATCGGCGGCATCGAGCGCATTGTTTCGTTCATCGGCGTAGGGCTCCTGATGCTGGTTATCGGATATCTGGCGCCGCTGCCGCCAAAGAGGGTAGTCAGCGCAAGCGCAAGCGAGGAGGCCGCATGAGCTTGGAATTCTTCGGTGCGGGGTTTGGCAGGGGTGTTGCAGCATTCATGCTTGTGGAATTCGCCACTGTTGCGCTGGCTGCCGACGAACGGCCGGATGTGTTTGCGTACCGCATGGAATTGACAATCGCGCCCGGCGCCGCGTTCTACAGGCTTGAGGTACCGCTGGCGGTGCACCAGGGGGCGACTCGCAGCGACCTTGGGGACCTGCGTGTCTTCAATGGCGCGGGCGAACCGGTGCCATACGGCTTTTCCCGCAATGCAGAGGGCGCGGCAATGGCGTCGCCGCAGGCGGAGTTGCCGATTTTTCCCTTGCGTGCGACAGCCGCCAGGGGTGGCGCCGCTCAACTGGACCTTCGGGTACGGCAAAACCCTGATGGAACCATCGTTTCGATGACTGCCCGGCGCGCGTCTCCCGATGCCGCGTCGCAGGAACCCCTGCAAGGTTACCTGATCGATGCCAGCGGAATTCGGCGAGCGATCGGCGCACTGACGCTCAACTGGGTTGCGACCGATGCGGGAGTGAACATCCGTGTCGATGTTGAAGCCAGCGACGATTTGAAGGGTTGGCGCACGGTGGCTGCCGGCGCGCCGTTGCTGGACCTGCAGTTCGCCGGTCAGCGACTGCGGCAGCGTGGCATCGAACTCGACCGCTTGCAGGCGCGGTACCTGCGCCTTATGTTTGTCGGTACGCCGCTGACACTGTCCGGCGTGACAGCGGCGCTGGTGCCGGACATGCCCGAATCGCCGCGACGGACCTTGACTGCCAGGGGCCGGGCAATGCCGGGTTCGGCAAGTGAAATCCAGTTCGATTTGGGTGCCGCGCTACCGATCGATCGTGTGGCTTTCGAATTACCCCAAGTCAACACCGTGACGCCGGCGGTTTTGCTCGCCCGTGGTCAGCCGGACGATCCCTGGCGCGTGATCGCCAATACAGTGGTGTATCGGTTGGCAGGCGCGAGCGGCGAAATCAGGAGCCCGGCGCTGGAAATTCCCGCGACCAGCTTGCGTTTCTGGCTGTTGCGCCCGGCTCCCGGCGGTGGCGGCGTTGGCAGCGGCGAACTGCGCATGCTGGCCAGTCATATACCGCGACACCTGGTGTTCGTTGCGCGCGGCGCAGCACCATTCGTGCTCGCCTACGGCAAGCGGCCGCGCGCGGGAGAAAAGGATCTGGCCGGCAGTCCGGCGCTGCCGTTGGCGAGCCTGATGCCGGGCTACAAGACAGGTGCGGAATTCTCACTGCAGATTGCGCAGGCCGGCGCGTCCGTAACGGCCAATCCCGCGGCTTTACAGAGCGGAATCGCCGATCGATTCGATCTGCGCAAGTTGGGCCTATGGGCAGTGTTGCTGGTCGCGGTGCTGATCCTGGCGTTTTTGGCATGGCGCGTGGCCAGGCAGATGACCAAGGGCGGCTGAGATATTGCTTTTGTTTTGCGGTGCAACGTCGTGTCCGGCAGCTCGATCGGCACCCTGTTTCGCATCAAAAAATTTGGCGAATCCAACGGCGCGGCATTGGTTGCATGGTTGACGGCTGCCTGCCCGCCCGGGATGCTGCTTGACGCGGCTGACATCCAGCGTAATCTCGACTTGCGCAAGCCTGGCACCTCGCGCCACGACACGCAGCGCAAGGAACCCGACGCCGTCGAAATCCTGTCGGGCGTATTCGAGGGCTGAATCACCGACACGCCAATTGCGCTGCTGATGCGCAACGAGGATCAGGTCAATCGTGTCCACAACATTGTCATCGAAATGCTTCGGCGAGGCCGTGCGGCTTACATCGACTGGCACAAGCTTGTCGCGCGCGACTGTGGACGTGGTGGCCGTTCCTCGAGGCATATGACCGCGCCGTGCGGCAGCTTTGTGCCGCGAAACTTTCAGAGCAGGCAGGCTACGTGGACCGGAAAGTCGAATCCGGTTTCCGGCGAGCTGCCGCCACGGAAGTTTTGGACTCCGCGGCACCATGGCGCGACACAGGATTGCGCCAGCGCGCGTGATGAAATCGGCGGGTCGGCTCGTTTTGTTTCAGCTTCTGCGATTTGGGCAAACGCGCGGCAATGCCGAAAGGCCCGGCTGGCACGATTGCTGTGCACGGCGATAATTTGAACGTGAACTGGTTTATGGGCCCCCCACTGGGGCGTGCGAACTCACGATGGCAGGTCATGTCAGTTTGAAGCCGCTGCGATGCCGCACAGCCACGACCGCCCGTACACCATCACGGGCACGAAAGTAATGATCTAATCTATGCGGCAGGAGACGCTGCATGGGAGGTGCAATGTTTTCACGGCGCCGGTCAGTGGTATGTTTAGGAATAGGCGCGTGGCTTGCGCGCGCAGCGGCTTCGCACGCGCAAGCGGCCGCGCCCATGCGTCGCATCGGTTTTCTCGGACTGCTTCCGTTTACCGATCCACCGTCGGCGGAACGCAACGCATTCATGGAAGGGCTGGCCGCACTGGGCCACGTGCGGGGCAGGAATGTCGAGATGGTACTGGCGTCGGCCGAGAATGTGGTCGATTTTCTCGACGACGTCGCACGCGACCTGGTGAAAAAGCGGGTAGACATCATCGTCGGTTCCGGCGGTATCGTGCTGCAAGCCGCGCAGCGTGCCACGCGCGAAATTCCGATAGTCATGCTGGCGGTAGGCGATCCGGTCGGGATGCAACTGGTCGAATCGCTTGCGCGTCCCGGCGCCAACATCACGGGTTCGAGCTTTATCTCGAGCGATCTGGCGGCAAAGCGCGTGCAATTGTTGCGCGATGTCGCGCCGCGCGCTCGCCGGTTGGCAGTAACGTTCGATGCGCGCAATGGCAATGCCCGTCTGGAGAGTGCCGCCGCGCAGGCGGCTGCTCACAAGCTGGGATTGGTGCCCCTGATGCTGCCGTTCGAGGATGACGCAGGCTTGGTTGTCGCGCTCAAGCGCGTCACGGCAGACCGCGTTGATCTTCTTTATCCCGTATTCGAAGGCAACATCGTCGGGCGCAAGAGATTCGAAATCGCCGATTTCGCGCGGGCGCGAAAGCTTCCATCGATTTCCGGCTGGCGCGGGATGGCCGAGGCCGGCGCTTTGCTTGCGTACGCACCGGACATCGTTATGATGTTCCGTCGCGGCGCCTATTTTGTGCATCGCATTTTCAATGGCACGAGGCCGGCGGAATTGCCGGTGGAGCAGGCGACACGGTTTGAAATGGTTGTCAATCTCGCCACTGCACGTGCGATCGGCGTGACCATTCCACATTCGATCATGGTGAGTGCCGATCGGGTGATCGAATGAACTTCGGTTTCAAGAGCAACGGTGGCGCCAGCCTTTGGGAGCCTTGGTGCCGTCAGCGCCTCAGCTTCGCAGCGTGCTTCACGCCCTATTGTTCAACCGGCTGCAAGCGGCCGCCGCAAGTCAGGTCAGGACGCCGTAAATCTGCGAGACTATTCTCGTCTTCTATAAAGGAAAAATCAGATATTTGGGTTGCGAGTACGACGATATTGCGGTGCTGATATGTGCTGTGGTGGCAGGACGGCAATCCAGGAAAATAAACAAAGACAGCTAAAATAATGGTTTGGTTCGCGGTTCAACGCCATGTCCGGTAGCTCGATCGGCACTCTGTTTTGCGTCACAAATTTCGGCGAATCGCATGGCTCCGCGATTGGCTGCGTAGTTGACGGCTGCCCGCCCGGGATGCTGCTTGACGCGGCTGACATTCAGCGCGATCTCGACTTGCGAAAGCCTGGCACCTCTCGCCATGTGACGCAACGCAAGGAGCCAGACACCGTCGAAATTCTGTCAGGCGTATTCGAGGGCCGAACCACCGGCACGCCGATTGCGCTGTTGATTCGCAACGAGGATCAGCGCAGCCGTGACTACGGCAACATTGTCGATACGTTCCGGCCCGGCCATGCGGATTACAGCTACTGGCAAAAATTCGGGATTCGCGATTATCGTGGCGGCGGTCGCTCGTCGGCCCGCCTGACGGCGCCGACGGTTGCCGCTGGAGCGATTGCGCGCAAGTGGCTGTTAGAGCAGCGTGGCGTCGTGATTCGCGCGTATCTCGCCCAGTTGGGCGAGATCGAAGTTCCGTTCCGCAGCTGGGCCGATGTCGCAGATCGCGATGCCAATCCGTTTTTCGTGGCCGATGTCTCCGCTGTCGGGCGGCTCGAGGACTACATGGATGCGTTGCGAAAATCCGGCGATTCGGTTGGCGCCCGAGTCACCGTCGTTGCCTCGGGCATGCCGATCGGCTTGGGCGAACCGGTCTACGACCGGCTCGATGCCGATATCGCTCACGCGATGATGGGCATCAACGCGGTGAAAGGCGTTGAGATCGGCGCCGGCTTTGCCAGCGTGACACAGAAAGGGACTGAACACGGCGACGAAATGACCCCGGACGGGTTTCTTTCGAACAACGCCGGCGGCGTGCTCGGCGGCATTTCCACCGGGCAGGACGTGGTGGTATCGATCGCGCTCAAACCCACCTCCAGCATTCGTCTCGCACGCCGCTCGATCGACAAGGGCGGCAATCCGGTGACTCTGGAAACGCACGGCCGCCATGACCCCTGTGTCGGCATTCGCGCGGCGCCGATCGCGGAAGCCTCACTGGCTATCGTGTTGATGGATCATGCACTGCGGCATCGCGCGCAATGCGCAGATGTGACCACCGCCACGCCGGTGGTGGCGGCACGCGCCTGACCGGCCTGCCCAGGCGCGGCGGCGCGGCGCCTGCCGTTGCCCTGTCGGCCTACTATTTCGCCTACTTCGCCTACGTCGGCGCCTACTCGCCGTTCATCACGCTCTACCTGCAGGAGATCGGATTGGCAGCCGCGCAGATCGGCGTGCTTTATTCGATTCCGCAGGTGATGCGCATCGTCGGGCCGAATGTCTGGGGTGCGCTGGCCGATCGCAGCGGCGCCACCGCCGGCATTCTGCGCATCGCGGCGCTGCTCGCGTTCGCGTCGTTCTGCCTTGCTTACCTGGGCTCGTCGTTCAACTGGTTGTTCATGGTGTTTGTCGCCATGCATTTTTTCACCAGTGCGCAAATGCCGCTGATCGAAGCCGTTACGCTCAATCATGTGCGGGACGCGCCGGGAATGTACGGTCGCATCCGTGTCTGGGGTTCGGTCGGCTTCGTCGGTTCGGTCGTTGGTCTGGGATATCTCCTTGATGCCACTCCGATGCGCATGGTGCTGCATGTGATTGCCGGCATGCTGTTGCTCACGGTGCTGGCCGCCTGGTATGTGCCGGCCGGTGCCGGCATGCCGAAGTCGGACTCGAAGAATCCGGTATGGCTGGTACTGCAGCGGCCCGAGGTGCGGGCATTCCTGTTCGCCGGCGCGCTCAATGCCTTTGCGCACGCCGCGCTCTACACTTTTTATTCGATCTACCTTTCGGCGCACGGCTACAGCAAAAGCGCGATCGGACTGATGTGGGCGCTGGGGGTGGTCATCGAGATCGTGGTATTTCAATGCATGCCGCAATTGACCCGGCGCTTCGACCTGCGCACGCTGTACTTCTCGACGTTTCTGGTATGCGCCGTGCGATTCTTCATCATCGCCTGGGGTGTCGGGCACTGGTGGCTGCTGGTGCTTGCGCAACTGATGCACGCTTCAACCTTCGCCGTGTATCACGCCAGCGCGGTCGGCCTGGTCGGGCGCTATTTCGGGCCGCAGAATCAGGCGCGCGGCCAAGCGCTTTACATCAGCCTTTCCTTCGGCGTCGGCGGCTTCGCCGGTGGAATCGCCAGTGGTTTTCTTTGGGACCGGATCGGTCCGGCCTGGACTTTCAGCCTGAGCGCTGCGGCCGGTGCGCTGGGGGCGGCAGTGCTGGCGCGCCAGGGTCAACGCGGGATCTTGCCGACGCGTTAAAGTGTGGTTCGGAGGATTCGATATGCGCATCTACAGAGCACTGCAAGTTGCCTTGCCGCTGGTCTTGGCAGGCTTCCTGGTTTCCTGCAAAACCGTTCGCACCACGCAGAGTGGTGCGGTTGGTGTGGAACGGCAGCAAACCATGTCGGCGCTGGTTTCGGCACGGCAGCTTGAGCAAGGGGCGATACAGGCGTATCGCCAAACCCTGACGCAGGCCGAGCAAAAAGGGCAACTCAACCGCGACTCGGCGCTGACAACGCGCGTACGGTCGATCGCGCAGCGACTGATTCCACAGACCGGCGTGTTCAGGTCGGATGCACCGGCCTGGAGCTGGGAGGTCAATGTCATCGTGTCCCCGGATGTCAACGCCTGGTGCATGCCGGGCGGAAAGATCGCGGTCTACAGCGGGCTGATCCAGAAGCTCAATGCAACCGATGATGAGATCGCGGCCGTGATGGGGCATGAAATCGCCCATGCCCTGCGCGAGCATGCGCGTGAGCGGGCCTCGCAACAAGTCAATGCCGGTATCGTTGCCACCGGAGTCGGGGTGGCGCTCGGTGGCGGCCAGGGCAGCATGGATATGGCAAGCATGGTGGCCAACCTGACCTACAACTTGCCGAACAGCCGCCTGCACGAGACAGAAGCTGATCGCATGGGGGTCGAATTGGCCGCCCGTGCCGGCTTTGACCCGCGCGGCGCTGTCAGCCTGTGGCAGAAGATGGCGCGCCTGGCCGGCGGTGGCCCGCCGCAGTGGATGTCGACCCATCCCTCAAGCGAGACCCGGGTCCGCGACCTGCAGGACTATTCGGGGCGTGTCATGCCGCTCTACGAGGCGAACCGCCGCAAGGGCTGACAATTGCCATGGCGGGCATTTGTATCAGCGCCTGTGTACAACGAATGATGCCTTTGTATACATAAAAAATGAGGAAAAACAAGGTGTTACAGATCATTGTCTGTTACACTTGAAAAGTTTGCCTGCGCGATAGAGTTTAGCTTGCGCGGTGTTTGGCGATGTGGCGCCGGTGCTTGCGGCCTGCATAGTCCGAATCAGCCGTGTTGCACACATTCGTCCCTTGGTTCGCGCGGGTCACTTTCTCAGGTTGATCCACATCATGTCAAAGCCGTCTCCCGCAATTCTTGCGCTCGCAGATGGCAGTATTTTTCGCGGTTATTCCATCGGCGCCGACGGTCAGACCGTTGGCGAGGTGGTGTTCAACACCGCGATGACCGGGTATCAGGAAATCCTGACCGACCCGTCTTACTGCCGCCAGATTGTTACCCTTACCTACCCGCATATCGGCAATACGGGGATCAATCGCGAAGATATCGAATCCGGCGATGGCCGGATCCACGCTGCCGGCTTGGTGATCCGGGACTTGCCGATCACCGTTTCGAATTTCCGCAGCACGCAATCGCTCGGCGGCTACCTCCGAGAGCAGAATGTGATCGGCATCGGCGGCATTGACACACGACGCCTGACCAGGGTGTTGCGGGAGACCGGTTCGCAAGGCGGCTGCATCATCGCTGGCGGTGGCGACGAAATGCATGCGCGCAAGGCCGCGCAAGCCTTCGCAGGGCTGGGTGGCCTCGATCTTGCCCAGGTGGTGTCTACCGCCGCAGCCTATCCCTGGACCGAGACCGGGTGGCGGCTTGGCAGCGGCTTCGGTGCGCAGGACGCACCGCGCTTCAAGGTCGTCGCCTACGACTTTGGCGTCAAGCGCAATATTCTGCGCATGCTTGCCGCGCGCGGTTGCGGATTGACCGTCGTGCCTGCGAAAACCGCGGCCTCTGAGGTACTGGCGATGCGACCGGATGGTGTGTTCTTGTCCAACGGCCCCGGCGACCCGGAGCCCTGTGACTATGCCATCAAGGCGATTCGCGAGATCGTCGACGCCGGCGTGCCAACCTTCGGCATCTGTCTGGGGCACCAGTTGCTGGGTCTGGCGTCGGGCGCCACGACCCTCAAAATGAAGTTCGGTCATCACGGCGCGAATCACCCGGTCAGGGATCTCGAAAGCGGGCGGGTCGCCATTACCAGCCAGAACCATGGATTCGCGGTTGATCCCGCATCGCTTCCGGCCAATCTGTCGGTGACACATGTGTCGCTGTTCGACGGTTCGATCCAGGGTCTCAGGCGTACCGATCGGCCTGCGTTCTGCTTCCAGGGACACCCCGAGGCAAGTCCGGGACCTCATGACATCGGCTATCTGTTCGATCGGTTTGCCGCGCTCATGCAGGCAGCAGCGGGAGGAGCACATGCCTAAGCGCGCCGACATCAAGACAATTCTGATCATCGGCGCCGGGCCGATCGTGATCGGCCAGGCTTGTGAATTCGACTATTCCGGAGCGCAGGCCTGCAAGGCGCTGCGCGAGGAAGGCTACAAGGTGGTTCTGGTCAACAGCAATCCCGCAACCATCATGACCGACCCCAACACGGCGGACGTGGTGTACATCGAACCGATCACCTGGCAGATGGTCGCGCGGATCATCGAAAAGGAGCGGCCTGACGCCTTGCTGCCGACCATGGGAGGGCAGACTGCGCTCAATTGCGCGCTTGATCTGGCGCGCAACGGCGTTCTCGATCGCTTTGGCGTCGAAATGATTGGCGCGCGTGAAGAGGCGATCAACATGGCCGAGGATCGCCAGAAATTCAAGCAGGCGATGACGCGGATCGGGCTCGAGTCGGCACGCTCCGGCGTTGCGCACACGATCGAAGAGTCATGGCAGGTCCAAAAGGAGATCGGGCTGGCGGTCGGAGGTACCGGCTTTCCGGTGGTGATCCGGCCGTCGTTCACCCTCGGCGGGACCGGCGGCGGCATTGCCTACAACCCGGAGGAGTTCGAGGCCATCTGCCGGCGCGGGCTAGAAGCCAGCCCTACGCGAGAACTGCTGATCGAGGAATCGCTGCTGGGCTGGAAAGAGTTCGAGATGGAAGTCGTGCGCGACACCGCCGACAACTGCATCATCGTCTGCTCGATCGAGAATCTCGACCCGATGGGCGTGCACACCGGCGATTCAATCACTGTCGCACCGGCGCAAACCCTGACCGACCGCGAATACCAGATCATGCGTGATGCCTCGTTCGCGGTATTGCGCGAGATCGGGGTTGATACCGGCGGATCCAACGTGCAATACGCGATCAATCCGAAAGACGGCCGGATGATCGTTATCGAAATGAATCCGCGGGTTTCGCGCTCCTCGGCCCTGGCTTCCAAGGCAACCGGGTTTCCGATCGCCAAGATCGCCGCCAAGCTTGCCGTCGGCTATACGCTGGACGAATTGAGGAATGACATCACCGGCGGCGCGACACCGGCCTCGTTCGAGCCGGCGATCGACTATGTGGTGACCAAGGTCCCGCGTTTTGCGTTCGAGAAGTTCAAGGAGGCCGATTCGCATCTGACCACCCAGATGAAATCGGTGGGCGAGGTGATGGCGATCGGCAGGACCTTCCAGGAAAGCTTTCAGAAAGCCTTGCGCGGCCTTGAAGTCGGGGTCGACGGCTTGAACCAGAAAACAACCGATCGTCATGAAATCGAGGAGGAACTAGGCGAGCCGGGGCCGGAGCGCATCTGGTATGTCGGCGACGCGTTCGAGAACGGCTTTTCGCTTGCCGAAGTGCAGCACCTGACCAACATCGACCCCTGGTTTCTGGTTCAGATCAAGGACATCGTGGACGAGGAAATGCGCCTCGACGAAATGCAATTGGCGAACATCGATGCCACGGAAATGCGGCGGCTCAAGCGCAAGGGATTCTCCGATCGAAGGCTTGCAAAGCTGCTCAAGACCTCGGAGGACCTGGTGCGCAGTCAACGTCAGGCCCAGGGCGTGCGACCGGTGTACAAGCGGGTCGATACCTGCGCCGGCGAATTCGCGACGCCAACGGCCTACATGTATTCGACCTATGAAGAGGAATGCGAGGCGCGGCCGACCGGTCGGCGCAAGATCATGGTGTTGGGCGGCGGACCGAACCGGATCGGGCAAGGAATCGAATTCGACTACTGCTGCGTGCACGCCTCGCTGGCGCTGCGCGAAGACGGCTTCGAGACCATTATGGTCAACTGCAATCCGGAGACCGTTTCAACCGACTACGATGCCTCTGACCGCCTGTATTTCGAGCCATTGACGCTGGAGGATGTTCTGGCGATCGTCGACCTCGAGAAACCGGAGGGGGTGATCGTGCAATTCGGCGGCCAGACGCCTCTGAAACTGGCGCGCGCTCTTGAGGCCAATGGCGTGCCGATTATCGGCACCTCGCCGGAATCGATCGATGTTGCCGAGGATCGCGAGCGTTTTCAGAAACTGTTGCATGAACTCGGGCTCCGGCAGCCGCCTAACCGCACCGCGCGCACAGAGGCGGCAGCGATCGAGGCGGCCAGGGAGATCGGCTATCCTCTGGTGGTGCGTCCGAGTTATGTGCTGGGCGGCCGTGCGATGGAGATTGTTCACGAGCAGGGCGATCTTGAACGATACATGCGCGAAGCGGTCAGGGTGTCGAACGATTCGCCGGTCCTGCTTGACCGATTCTTGAATGATGCCATCGAGGTCGATGTCGATTGCATTGCGGATGGCAAGCGGGTTTTCATCGGCGGCATCATGGAGCACATTGAGGAAGCCGGCGTCCACTCCGGCGACTCGGCGTGCTCATTGCCGCCATACACGCTGTCGGACGCATTGCAGGATGAATTGCGTTTGCAGACTGCCACCATGGCACGGGCGCTCGGTGTCATCGGTTTGATGAACGTTCAGTTTGCAATCAAGGAGGAGGACGGGCACGAAGTAGTCTACGTGCTGGAGGTCAATCCGCGGGCCTCCCGTACCGTGCCTTTCGTCTCGAAGGCAACCGGTCTGCCGCTGGCAAAAATCGCGGCACGGGTCATGGCCGGCATCAGTCTTGACCAGCAGGGCATTGGCGATGAAGTGCGGCCACCTTACTTCTGCATCAAGGAGGCGGTATTTCCCTTTACCAAGTTTCCAGGTGTTGACCCGATTCTCGGGCCGGAAATGAAATCCACTGGCGAAGTGATGGGGGTCGGCGCGAGTTTTGGCGAAGCCTTTGTCAAGAGCCAACTGGCGGCCGGAGTGACCCTGCCGCAGGCGGGAACGGTGTTCCTTTCGGTGCGCGATGCCGACAAGGGAAAGATGGTTGAAGTCGCTCGCGCGCTCTCGGAACTTGGTTTCGGCCTGGTTGCGACGCGCGGTACCGCCGCAGTGCTGGAGGCGCATGCGATTCCGGTGCGCATGGTCTACAAGGTCAAGGAAGGGCGGCCGCATATCGTCGACATGATCAAGAACCGCGAGGTGGTGCTGGTGATCAACACCACCGAGGCCCGCAAGGGAGTGATCGCCGATTCCAGGCTGATTCGTCTGTCGGCCCTGCAGGGGCGGGTTCCGTATTACACGACCATCTCCGGCGCCCATGCGGCACTGCAGGGATTGAAGGCCTCGCGTGAGCTCACACCTTACGATCTGCGCGGCTTGCACGCGCGCCTGGCATGAAGGCATCACTCCACGATTGATCGTTGCCAAAAGCATGACGGCCCCGCCAGAGGCATGTATTTGTCATGAATTGTGCATTTCCCAAAACTGCCTGCCAGAAACCGGTGCAGCAAGTAGTCATCGCCGCAGGTCACGATTTCTTCGAATTCGGGGCAACGCGCTTCCCGCGTGTATCATTGTCGGATTTCCGGCGGTGATTGCGCGCCTTGCCATCATTGCCCACTGGAATAGAGTTTCGCCATCATGCAATCAGTACCAATGACAGTAATCGGCGCCGAAATGTTGCGCGCCGAGTTGCAGCGTCTGAAGTCGGTCGAGCGGCCAGCGGTGATCAACGCGATAGCCGAAGCGCGGGCTCAGGGCGATTTGTCGGAGAATGCCGACTATGATGCCGCCAAGGAAAAACAGGGCTTCATCGAGGGCCGTATCGCCGAAGTCGAGGGCAAATTGTCGTTTGCCCAGATCATCGATCCAAAGCTGCTGGCGAGCGAGGATCGTGCGGTTTTCGGCGCAACCCTGGACCTGGAAGATATCGCGACCGGAGCGAAAGTCACCTACCAGATCGTCGGCGATGACGAGGCCGACATCAAGCTGGGCAAGATCTCCATCAGTTCGCCGATCGCGCGCGCACTGATCGGCAAGCACGAGGGCGATACCGCCGAGGTCATGGCCCCTGGTGGCACGCGCGAATACGAGATTCTCGAAATCCGCTTTCTCTGACTCGTGCCGGGCGACTGTGCCATCAAGACATGCGGCCGGGTTTTTTGGCGGCAGGTTTGGTGTCGATTGCGATCGCTGCTTGCCTTGCGGCAATGCGTACGCGAGACGCGCGCGACCAGGTGCGTCTTAACGTTTGGCCGCTGCGTCCGCGCGCGCGCCAAGCTGTTTCTTGGTCCGTCGCGGTCCCCTCGGCCTGCGTGCCTTGACCGGCCGCACCGTCTCCGGCGGGCGCGGCCGGTAGAAAACCAGGAGCTTGCCGATAAGCTGAACGGGCGCGACATCAAGCTGGTTGCAGATGTCGTCAACCAAGGTCTTGCGCATTGCGCGATCATCTCCCAACACCCGCACCTTGATCAGTTCGTGACTGGCCAGCGCAATGTCGATTTCGTGAATTACACCGGGGGTGAGGCCGGAATCGCCAATCATGACGACCGGATCGAGATGATGGGCACGCGCCTTGAGCGCACGGCGTTCGGTCGGAGAGAGCAGGATCATGCAAATGCCATTATTTTTCGCCGCAAGACCGGAAAGTCAGCGCCACGCGCTGCCAGTATAACGGCTGGCGCGAGGGCAGCGGAGAGTCGATGGAACGCAAGGTAAAAGGCCACGTCAAGCCAACACGCTCGGTATCGAGTAATCGATGGATGCACGAACACGTGACCGACCCGTTTGTCCAGCAGGCGAAGAAGCTAGGCTACCGCTCGCGATCGGCGTTCAAGATCATCGAAGTCAATGAGAAATTCCACCTGTTCAGGCGCGGCATGGTGGTGGTTGATCTCGGCGCCTCGCCAGGCGGTTGGTCGCAAATCGCCGCGCCGCAGGTCGGCGCAGGCGCGAACAAGGTTGCCGGGCGGGTGATTGCCATAGACCTGATAGAAATGCAGGCCTTGCCGGGGGTCGAGTTCCTGCAGGTCGACTTCAGTACCGAGCAAGGCTTGGCCGCCGTGGTAGGTGCGTTGGGCGCTTCCAGCAAGGCGGACCTTGTAATGTCCGACATGGCCCCCAACATGTCGGGAATAGGAATTTCGGATCAAGCCAAGGCAATCGGGTTGTGCGAGTTGGCGCTGGATTTTGCGGCGCGCTTTCTGCAACCGGATGGCGCCTTGGTCGTAAAGACCTTTCAGGGCTCAGGGTTTACCGAGTTTCTGCGCGACATGAAAGCCACGTTTAGCGAGGTCAAGACCCTGAAACCCAAATCCTCGCGCGATCGCAGTTCCGAGGTCTATCTGGTCGGGCGCGGGTTGCGGCCCGGATCTGCGGCAAGGCACTAATCCGTATACAATGCATGAGTAAAATCAGGTGCTTTTAAGTGTTTTCCAAGCGTTGTTTTCGAGCCGGTTCGCAATACATGGCGCACCGTGGTCTGTGGTGGCCAAGGAGTCCCGTTGAATAATACGTTCTCAAAAATTGCAGTCTGGCTGGTGATCGCATTGGTGCTTTTCACCGTTTTCAAGCAATTCGGCGGTGGCGGCGGTGCGTCCGCAGGCGCGGTGAGCTACTCGGATTTCCTCGATCAAGTCAAGGCCGGTCAGATCAGAAGCGCTGTGATCGATGACCGCAGCATCACCGCGACGACGGTCGATGACAAGAAGGTGCGGACCAACGTCACTTACCTCGACCGTGGCTTGATTGGCGATCTGGTCAAGTACGGCGTCAAGTTCGATGTTCGGGTCGAGGAAGAAAAGCCCTTGTTGTTGTCGATATTCATCTCGTGGTTTCCGATGTTGCTGTTGATCGGAGTATGGATATTTTTCATGCGGCAGATGCAGGGCGGCGGACGCGGCGGCGCGTTTTCATTCGGCAAGAGCAAGGCGCGTCTGCTCGATGAATCCAACAACCAGATTACCTTCGCCGATGTCGCCGGTTGTGACGAGGCGAAGGAAGAGGTGGCAGAGTTCGTCGAATTTCTCAAGGACCCGTCCAAGTTTCAGAAGCTTGGTGGCCGGATTCCCCGCGGAGCGTTGCTGGTGGGCTCTCCGGGCACTGGCAAGACCTTGCTCGCAAAGGCGATCGCTGGCGAGGCCAAGGTGCCGTTTTTCTCGATTTCCGGTTCGGATTTCGTCGAGATGTTTGTCGGTGTAGGCGCGGCCAGGGTGCGCGACATGTTCGAAAATGCCAAGAAGCATGCGCCGTGCATCATCTTTATCGATGAGATCGACGCGGTTGGGCGGCAGCGCGGCGCCGGTCTCGGTGGCGGCAACGATGAGCGTGAACAAACCCTGAACCAGATGCTGGTTGAAATGGACGGCTTCGAAACCGGTGTAGGGGTGATCGTGATCGCCGCCACCAATCGCCCGGACGTGCTCGACCCGGCGTTGACCAGGCCTGGCCGGTTTGACCGGCAGATCGTGGTGTCCTTGCCGGACATTCGCGGGCGCGAGCAGATCCTGGCGGTTCACATGCGCAAGGTACCGTTGGCGCCGGATGTGAAGGCGGAGGTGATCGCGCGCGGCACGCCAGGCTTTTCGGGCGCCGACCTTGCAAACCTGGTGAATGAAGCGGCGCTTTTCGCTGCGCGTCGCAACAAACGCCTGGTTGACATGGACGACTTCGAGATGGCCAAGGACAAGATCATGATGGGCAGCGAACGCCGCAGCATGGTCATGGACGAGGAAGAAAAGCGCAACACCGCGTATCACGAGTCTGGCCATGCGCTGATCGGCAAATTGCTGCCCAAGTGCGACCCCGTGCACAAGGTCACCATCATTCCGCGCGGCCGTGCCTTGGGCGTGACGATGAGCCTGCCCGAGCGCGACAAGTATTCCTATGACCGCGAGTATATGTCCAACAAGATCGCCATGCTGTTCGGGGGCCGTATCGCTGAAGAAGTGTTCATGAACCAGATGACCACTGGCGCCTCGAACGACTTCGAACGTGCCACCCACATGGCGCGTGACATGGTTACGCGTTACGGCATGAGTGATGCATTGGGCCCGATGGTTTACGCCGAGAACGAAGGAGAGGTGTTTCTCGGCCGCTCGGTCACGCGGACCACCCAGATGTCGGAAGCCACGATGCAGAAGGTCGATGTCGAGATCCGCAAGATCATTGATGAACAGTACAGCCTTGCGCGCAAATTGATCGAAGAGAACAGCGACAAGATGCACGCGATGGCCAAGGCGTTGCTGGACTGGGAAACCATCGATTCAGACCAGATCGACGACATCATGGCCGGTCGCTCTCCACGTCCACCCAAGCCTTCGCAATCCCAGCCGCAGCCACCCAAGGACAGCGCGTCGGGTGGCGTAGCGCCGACGACGACCGCCTCAACCGCCTGAAGAGGCATGCGTCGGAGTCTGCTTGCGGTACTGCCGCGACCTTGAGACATTGCGCCAAGCCCCCAGGCTTGGCGTTTTTGCCCGCTAAGCCGCAAATGCCGGTTGGCCTCACGCTAGGCGGCCGAATCTTTGGATTCGAGCGACCGCTCTTGATGGGGGTTGTCAACGTCACGCGCGACTCGTTCTCGGACGGTGGGCGGTATCTCGATGCGGAGGCGGCGATCACCCACGCCGCGCAGTTGGTGGAAGAGGGGGCGGATTTGCTCGATATCGGTGCCGAGTCGACGCGGCCGGGCGCCGAACCAGTACCGCTGGAAGTGGAATTGCAGCGTCTGCTGCCGGTGTTGCGTGGCTGTGCCGGATTCGGTGTGCCCCTGTCTGTCGATACCTACAAGCCGGAAGTGATGCAGCGGGTGTGTGGCATGGGGGTGGCCATGCTCAACGACATCTGGGCGTTCCGCCAGCCAGGGGCGCTCGCGGTGGCAGCCGAGGCGGCGCGCGCGGGCGTGGTGCTGGCGGCAATGCACATGCGCCGCGATCCGCGCACCATGCAGGACGGTCCGGAATACCTGGATGTCGTGGCCGAAGTGAGATCCTTCCTTGGCGGGCGGATCGCGGCCCTGACCATGGCTGGTGCCCCTGCCGGTCAGTTGGCGGTCGATCCGGGCTTCGGCTTTGGCAAGACCGTTGCCCATAACCTTACGCTGCTGAGCGGGCTGGCCGCGTTTGGTGAATTGGGTGTGCCGGTCATCGCCGGCCTGTCGCGCAAATCGACGATCGGCGAGCTTACTGGGCGCATTGTTCCCGCAGACCGGGTACACGGCAGCGTTGCCGCGGCGCTGATAGCCGCACAAAACGGTGCGACAATCCTGCGTGTACATGATGTGGCGGCAACACGCGACGCTTTGCGCGTCTGGGCAGCGGTCAAAGGTGCGAATCAATCCCCGGTTCGCTGATGATGTTCGGCACAACGACAATGCACAATCCATGAGCAGGAAATTTTTCGGAACCGATGGCGTACGCGGCCGGGTCGGCCAGGCGCCGATTACGCCGGAGTTCGTATTGCGGCTTGGCTACGCGGCCGGCCGCGTGCTGGTGCAGCAGGGAATCGGCGGCGCCGAGCACCCAGTGGTGTTGATCGGAAAGGACACCCGGGTATCCGGGTACATGCTTGAAGCCGCCCTCGAAGCCGGCTTTGCCGCGGCCGGGGTTGACGTCATGCTGGTCGGACCGATGCCGACGCCGGCCGTCGCGTATCTCACGCGTGCCGTGCGGGCCCAGGCCGGGGTGGTGATCAGCGCGTCGCACAACCCCTATCATGATAATGGCATCAAGTTCTTCTCCGAGGGCGGGGTCAAGCTGCCGGACTCGGTCGAACTGGCGATCGAAGCCGAACTCGAACGCCCGATGGGATGTGCGGATTCAGCCTCCCTTGGCAAGGCGCGCCGCCTGGATGATGCGGCGGGCCGTTACATCGAGTTCTGCAAGGCCAGTGTGCCTTATGACCTCGACCTGCATGGCATGCGCATCGTGGTCGACTGCGCCCATGGTGCGGCTTACCACATAGCGCCGCACGTATTCCACGAACTCGGGGCCGAAGTAGTCTCCATCGGCACCACGCCAAACGGGCGCAACATCAATGAGGGCGTAGGCGCCACCTATCCGAAGGCGTTGGCCGATGCGGTGCGTACCCATCGTGCCGACATCGGTGTTGCGCTCGATGGCGATGCTGACAGGGTGGTGATGGCTGATGCCACCGGGCGCACCTATGATGGCGATGAGCTCTTGTACCTGATCGTCAAGGAGAGGCAGGCAGCCGGCAAGGTGCCGGGCGTGGTCGGTACGCTGATGACCAATCTGGCCTTCGAACAGGCAATGCAGCGCCTCGGAACGCCGTTTGCTCGCGCCAAGGTTGGCGATCGCTACATTCTGGAAATGCTTCACGAAAAGCGCTGGCTGCATGGCGGCGAGAATTCCGGCCATATTCTCTGCCTTGACTGCCATACCACCGGCGACGGCATCGTTTCCGCACTGCAAGTGCTCAAGGCACTGCGCGCGTCGGATCAGACGCTCGCCGAAGCGGGGCGCGAATTGCAGTTGTACCCCCAGGTTCTGTGCAATGTAAAGCTTGCCGATCGTGACGCCTGGCAGTCCAATCCGGTGCTCGCGTCCGCGGTCAGCAGCGCTGAACAGCGTCTTGCCGGGCGTGGCAGGGTCCTCCTGCGCGCGTCGGGGACGGAAGCCCTGTTGCGTGTGATGGTCGAAGGGGAGGACGGCACCCTGGTCAGGGAACTAGCCGAAGAGATCGCGGCGGTAGCCGCCGCCTGAGTTCCGAGATCGGGCAAGGATGTGCTGCGTTTGTTCGGGACCGGCGACGCAACCTGTACTGTGCCCGGTTGCGTTGGCGATTGAAAATCCGCGTTCCGCCCCCATTGACTAACTGAGTGTGCAGTCGCCAGGGATCGATGAGCCTCGGGCGCAGGTTGAGGGCGCAACGCAGTGATTGCGTGGCCGAGCAGAATCGGTCAACATCCGGCAAGATGGGGTGGTCTTCGCAGGTACTTGCAAGGAACGACTATGTTTAGCCAACTCAGGGAAGACATCCGCAGTGTTTTCGACCGCGATCCGGCCGCCCGCTCGGTTTGGGAAGTGCTGACCTGTTACCCGGGTTTTCACGCCCTGGTTCTGCACCGTATCGCACATTGGTGGTGGGGGCGCGGCTTCAAATGGCTTGGCCGCTTCACCTCGCACCTTGCGCGCTGGTTCACCGGCATTGAGATTCATCCCGGTGCCACCATCGGCCGCCGCTTTTTCATTGACCATGGCATGGGTGTGGTGATCGGCGAGACTGCGGAGATCGGCAACGACGTGACCTTGTATCACGGCGTTACGCTCGGCGGGACGTCCTGGAACAAGGGCAAGCGCCACCCAACCCTCGAAGATGGCGTGGTTGTCGGCGCCGGCGCCAAGGTACTCGGGCCGATCACCATGCATGCGGGCGCCAAGGTGGGGTCCAACGCCGTGGTGGTCAAGGATGTGCCGGCTGGCGCCACTGCGGTCGGTATTCCAGCGCGCATCATTGAAGAGTCGGCGGCGCAGAAGCGGGAGGAGCATGCCGCCAAAATGGGGTTCTCCGCTTACGCTGTCACCGGTGGTGAAGAAGATCCCTTGTCGACAGCGCTCAACGGACTGCTCGACCACGGGGCTGCGGTCGATCAGAAGGTAGAGGCACTGCTGGCACGCATCGTCGAACTGGAAGCCCGCATCGCCGCAGGCGAAGAGGCGGCACGCGGGGATGACAAGGTGGTGGCGCATGCGTTTGGCGCGCGTCCGAAGAGTGTGGTCAACGGTTGATCGTGGGCATCTCGATTGACCATTGAGCCCGCTCAGTAGCCGAACTGGAGGTTCTTGCTGATCACCGTTATTTCGGTGAAAGCGCTGCCATTGTGGTTATCGCCGGAGAAGCCTACGGTATAGCCACCGACATCATGGCTGCGCATTGCCTCCAGGGCGCTGATCAGCGATTCACGCGTGGCACGCGTCCCCCCGGCGCGACGAATTGCCTCGACGGCAATCTTGGCGGCGATATAGGCTTCGAGCGAGGTTGCACCGAAATCGCGGCGGCCGGTGAACTTCTCGAAAGCCGCCATATACTCGGCGACCACCGGGACCAACCGGTTGCTCACTGGCGGCACGACTTGCGCAACAGTCACGCCAACACCGCTCTTCCCGAGCGCACGCATCAGTACATTCGGGCCGGCGAACGATGTGCTGACAAATTGCATACCGGGGTTGGCCGTCCGCGCCCCCTTGATGAAGTCGGCGGCGGGGGTGAACAGGGTTGTCACGATCATTACATCCGGTCTGGCATTGTTGACCGCGCGCACGGCGCCGGCGATGTCAGGGGCGGTGCGCGCGACGCCGATCGTTGCGGCCGCCTTGATCCTGCGCTTTTCGAGGGCGCGCTCCACCGCCAGCAGGTTTTCCCGGCCCACCACATCATCATGGAACAGAACCCCGAACGAGGTGACGCCGACGGTCGCGTAGTGGCCGACAATCTTTTCGAGTTCATCAGCGTAGCTGGCGCGATGATTGAACACAACGCGATTGAAGCGACGCATCTGGTCGGCGCCGGTGAAGGGAAACAAGAACGGCGTACCGGATTTTTCCGCGTGCGGTATGGCAGGGCGACTCAAGGTGGCGCTGGCGAATCCGAACAGCGCGAGGACGCCGCGCTCGTCAATCAATTTTCTGGCGTTTTCCCCCGCCAGCCTCGTATCGTTCCCGTCATCCAGGGTAAGCAGCTCGATGCGCTTGCCGCCGAGTCCGCCGGCATCATTCAAACGCTTCAAATATGCCAGTGCACCGTCCCGGATTTCCTCTCCCAATTCACGGTTGGAGCCGCTCAACGGGACCGACTGGCCGAGCACTATCGCATCGCCTTGTGCGTGGCCGGCGTTCGCCGCAAACCACAGAACCAGAATGCCGATGCTTCGAGCGACTGCATGCATAATGATGCTCCAGGATTTCCCGCATCGCATTCTAGGGCTACGGCAGCATGATATTGTTGTGCGTCGCCGCAACCGCGCTTGCTCAATCAGCCCCTGCCTGTGCAATGGCGCGGGCGGGCAGGAGCTCATAACTCAGGCGCATGCCTTGGTCGGCATTGATCGCCGTGGTGGCGGCTGCCGGGTGGCTGTCGATGGTGACCGCACTTCCGCGTATCCAGCCAACACTGGTGCCAGCACCTGTCAGGCCGAGTACGCCCAGAATCGCCAGTGCCGCCAGACGGCGCAACGAACTTTTGCGAGTGCGATCCGACGAATACTGTTCCTTGCGAAGTACCTGACGGGCTGCCTCTGTCAGCGCCTGCGCTTGCTCCTCTGCCTGCACCTGCCGGCGTGCGAAAGCGAGCGCCTCGCGTTCCGCCGCGAGTCGCACCGACAGTGCGGCGCGCGCGCTTGTCTCAGCCATGGCGCGCTCGTTGGCGGTGGCAGCAAGCGCGTCTGCGATCGACTGCCTGGCACGCAGGCTCTCGGCGGCTTCTTCCTCGGCAGCCTGCTGTTTCGCTTCGGCGGCCAGCAGGTCGCGCTCGACCGCAAGGCGGGTTGCGGCGGCAGCGGCCAGTGCCGATACCTGTTGCGCCCTTGCATCGGCAAGCTGCGTCGCTTCCTCGATTTGTTGTTTTTCAAAGGCCAGGGATGCAGCCAGCTTTTCGGCGACCTGGCGGTCATTTTTCTCCGTCACCGCCATCGCCTTGGCTGCCTCAACGGCGACCTGCTGGGACTTCAGGCGCGAGCGCTGCAGTTCAAGGGCCGCGCTGTCGGCGGCGATCCGCTCCTGATCGATCGCATGGGCGCGGGCGAGTGTTTCCCGGCTTTCAGATGCGATGCGCAACAGTTCAGCTTCCGCTGCCTGCTTGACACGCAGGGCCTCCGCTTCGGCTAGCTGTTCCTGGGCCCGCATGCGCTCGATGGTGGTCAATGCCAGGCTTTCCCGCGCGATACACGATTGTGCATCGGCCGTGGCGCGGGCGGCAGCTTCCTTCGCCAGCATGAGTGTCTCGGTCTCCCGAGCGATTGTCTGCGCGCGTGTCTCTGCTTCCTGGCATCGCTGCGCAGCCTGTTGCGCCGCATGCTCGGCCAGCTGTCTTGTCGCGCATTGCGCGGAGGCAGCCTGCTCGGCTGCGATCGTTTCCCGATTCGCGGCGACCAGCTCACGTTCGGCCCGGGCACGTGAATCGGCAGCGGCTCGCGCGGACTCGTCGGATTCAATCCGCAGCGCCGCGTGTTCGACAGCCTGTTCCTCGGCGGCAATCTGCTCCCGTTCCGCCCGGGCAGCGCGTTCTGCCGCCTCGACTCCGCGCTGCCTCACATGGCGTGAAATTTCGGCGTTGCGCTTGCGTTCGGCGGCAAGCTGCCGCAAGCGCCGCGCTGCTTCGCCCGCGGCTTGTTCGATGACCTCGGCCTGTGCCGTTGCGTCGGCGCTTGCGCGTTCGGCCTCGAGTCGCTCCGCCAGCGCGTCGGCGATTTGCTGCTCCGCCTGTGCCCTGGCGGCTTCGCTTGCCGTCAAACTGTCCTGCAAGGCGACGCGCGCCAACAATGCGTCCGCAGCGGCGGCTTCAACGCAGGCGCGTTCCTGTTCCGCTGCCGCCAGAGCTGCTTCGCGCTCCAGCAGCGCTGCCGCCTGCGCAGAGTGTGCGATAGCCCGCGCGTGACGTTCCTTGTGTGCCTTGCGTACCTTGTTCAGGCCTTCGATCGCCAATCGCTCGGCTGCGGTTGCAGCATCGGCAGACGCGATCAGTTCGTGTTCGCTTGCCATGCGTTCGGCAACAAGCGCGCCGGCCTCGGCGTCCGCTGACGCTTTTGCCGCAAGCGTGGCCGCCAATTTCGTTTCGGCCGCCGCGCGTACCAGCGCTGCTTCCGCGGCCTTGCGTTCGGCTTCCTCCCGCTCGCCTGCGGCCCGCGCGAGTGCCGCCTCCGCCGCGGCCTTGCGCAGGCTCGCGGTCGACTCATCCTTGGCCTTCTGCAAATGTTTTTGCTGCATGCGCAGGGCATGACGCGTGGCTGCTGCTGCGCGCGCGTCGGCTTCCTTGCGTTGAATCGCCAGCTTGACTGCGGCCGCATCCGCCGCCATCCGCACTTCGTTTTCGTCGTGCGCTTCACGACTGGCCACCAGCAGTTGATTGGCAACTTCCCCGGCGCGCTTGGCCGAGGCTGCTTCGGTCCGTACCGCTTCCGCGGCCGCCTGTTCGACTGCGGCGCGCTCCTGCTCCGCTTCGGCCTTGAGCTCGTCGGCACGAGCGCGCCGCAGGTGCTCTTGTCGCGCCAGTTCAGCGTTCTCGGCGAGCCGTGACTGCGCCAGCGCGGCGTCCTCGGCCGCAGATCTGGCGGCGGTTTCAGCGGCTAGGCTGGCTTGCGCCGCCACATGGGCCGCATTCTCCGCGGCGACGCGCGCGGCGAGTTGCAGTGTGGTCTGCTGCTCGGCATGCGTACGTACCCGGGCACTGTCGATGAGCGCGACGAGCGCCGAAGCGCGCAGGCGCACGGCGTTGGCTGCGGCCTCGTCGGCCGCTTGACGCTGATTGGCGAGTGCTGCCACAGCAGCTTCCTGCTCGCAACGCTGCATATGCATTTGGTCGGCCTGCTCTGCCAGCCGCAGTCTTTGCTCCTCTGCGGCGGCGACCGCGCGGGCCGATTGCAACGCTGCCTGTTCGGCAGCGTACGCCTGACCAGCCAGAGTGGCGGCCGCCTTTTCGGCCAACGCGCGGTCGGTGCACAGAGCTGCCGCAGCGGCTTCACAGCGTGCACGCTCAAGCGCGGCGTCGCGCAGCGTGACCTCTGCGGCCAGACGTTCACGTGCAGCAGCCGCGGCTGCGGATTCGGCTTCGGCGCGCCGGGTTTCGGCGTTTGCCAAGGCTGTCACCGCCCTGGTCTTTTCCGCCGCGCTCTCGCTGGCTGCGCGATGCGCCGTCGCGGCCGCGCGCGCCTGCTCGATGGCATGCCTTTCGGCTTCGATTTCGGCTTCGCGTTGTGCGCGTGCGGTCTGTTCGGCCAGTTCGCGTTCACGCGCCAGTTCCGCCTTTTCACGGTCGGCAAGGCTGCGCGCTTCGGCGGCCTTGCCGGCACGCTCTTCGTTGCGGGTTTTCATCAGTGCCGCGATGTGGGCACGCCGCTCGTTTTCCGCGCGCCTGTCGGCAGCTTCGCGGGCCTGGGTCTCAGCCAGCAGGCGCAAGCGCGTCGCTTCAAGGGTTCGGAGCTCGGCGCCGGCACGCGCGCTTGCTTCCGCCAGTGCGGCGTGCGCGACGGTCAATGACTCGTTGCGATGGGCAACTGCCTGGCAGTCATGCTCGGCCGACTGGTTGACCGCATTGGCGATGGCGGATTCGGCAGCCTCGCGCGCAGCCGCGATGCGGGCAGCGCCAGCCTCCGCCGCGGCGCGCTCGCGGGCACTGCGCAGGGCAGCGGCCTCGGCCTCGGCGCGCAATTGGGCTGCCTGGGCGGCTGCGACATCCTGCGCCTTGCCGGCCAGCGCCATCGACTCGGCACGCTGTTCGACTGCAATCCGGTCGCTGGCGGCAAGTGCGGCGGCGGCGGTCGCCCGGCTGCGCGCCTGCGCGGCGTTGGCCGCTTCATGGTCAACCGCAGCCGCCAATGCGGCTTCGCGTGCGGCAGCAGCCTCCAGCCGGGCGCGCTTCTGGCGCGCCCGGCTGGCGACGATATCGAGTTCCCGGCGCTGCGTCAGCGCGTTCCGGGTCGCCTGTTCGGCGGCCAACCGGTTGGTCGCGGCAGCGAGCGCCTTTTGCTCGATTTTCAGCCGCACAGTTGCGCCATCCAGAGTGGCCTGCTCGGTCGCAGCGCGCTTGGCGACAGCGGCCTCCAGTTCTTTTTCGGCTCGCCAGCGTGCCTTGGCCGCCGTTCTGGCCGCTGATTCTGTGGCCAGTCGCGCTTGCGCCTGGGCCAGGGCTTCCTGCTCGGCGGCACCGCGTGCGGCGGCCATCGCGGCCGCCGCGGCTTCAACCTGCTCGCGGGCGCCTGCCAATTCGCCTGCGCGTTGCTCCTCCATGCCGCGGGCGAGTGCGGCGGCGGCTGCCTTTTCATCCGCCGCGGCGCGCGCCTGTGCGGCCTGCGCGGTCTGGTGCTCGATTTCGGCGCGCCGTCCGGCCTGGATGTCCGCTTGCGCACTTGCTTCGGCATTGTCCAGGATCGCCGCCTGCAGGCGGCGGTCGGTCTCAATCCGGGCGTCGGTGGCGGTTCGCAGGCGCTGTTCAGCGGTGGCGCGCGCCTTGGCGGCCACCGTTGCCAGCGATTCGCGCAGCGCACGCGCCTCGGCGACGCTTTTGAGTTCCGACTCGGCCAGCAGGCGCAGTCGCACAGCGTCGGCAGCCGCGCGATCGGCTGCGCCTCGCGCGTGCGCCACTTCGAAAACGGCTTGCTGCTCTCCCGCGAGCCCGCGCGCTTCCTCGGCGGCCGACGCTTCGGCCGTGGCCCGGGCGATGGCGGCCTTTTGCAGGGCGCGCTCGGCAGCCTCGCGATTGGCCGCGCGCTCGGCGGCCTCGCGCTGGCTGCGCAAGCGGAAGTCCGCGCTTTCGCGGGCCGCATGCTCGGCCAGAGTGCGCCGGCGTGCCGCTTCGGCAAGACCAGCTTCGCTCAGTGCACGCTTCGTGGCCTCCTCCAGCGCATCCTGCTCGGCCGCCTGGCGCTCGATCGCCGCGATGCGCGCGGCAGCGGTTTCCCGTGCCGCTGCGTCGACGCAATCGCGTGCCGCTTCGGCGCGCCGGCGGGCGGCCTCGGCAGCCGTTCGCGCATGAATGGTGAGCGTGGCTTCAGCCTCAATCTGGTTGGCGATCTCGGTTCTTGCCTCGACCTGCGCCTTCGCACGGTCCGCTGCCGCCTGGGCAGCTTGGGTATCGGTTTGCGCTCGCTGCTTCAATTCGGCGATTTCGCGTTCGACGGCAACGGTGTGCATCTCGCTGGCGTCGCGTGCCTTGCGTTCGGCTTCGAGGCGCTGCCGCTGGCTGTGAATCGCGGCTTCCTCGACCCTTGCACGCTCCTGCGCCGCGGCACTGGCTTGACGATCCACGGCTGCGCGCGTCTCGGCGAGTTCGCGCGCGCGCGCCTCGGCATGGGCGCGATTTTGCGCCGCACTGGTGGCCTTTGCCTCGGCCTCGACGCGGGCGAACGCCTCACGGATAGCCCGCAGTTCGGCACGGGAATTGACCGCCCCGTCGGTTGGCGGCGCAGTCGGTGGTCCGCCGGATCCGGAATCGTCCCGATGTTCGTGTTCGGCAGCATGTTCGCCGCGTGGTTTCAGGTCAAGATTGGCTTCCATATCGGACTCCCGTCGCGGCGATGCGGTGGCGCCGGCGGCGCGTTAACGGCATGACGGCGATTTACTTGAGCCCATTATTGGAATTTCGACGCCCGGAGAGACCGCGAAAAGCGCGGGAAAACAGTGCCAATTCCCGCTTCGCGCGGGCGCCAGCGCAGCGCCGGCGGCTGTGCGCCCGCAGGCGCGGCCGATCCGGCATCCGGATACCGGTGCGCCGCGCGATCGCCGGGCGGCGCTACCGTGTCGCCGCGTCAGGGCAGGTCGCGCGGCGCCGGGTCTTCCGGCGGTGTCGCCGGTTGCGCCGGCGGCGTGGTGCGCTCGCGCGCCTGCCGCCGCCGCCGCGCCGGCGTGCCCAACAGGTACATCAGCAGCCCGCAGGGAAGAATGCCGTAGAAGACAAAGGTCATGAGGCCGGCGACGATGCTCGATTCGGTGATCGACATCATGAAGACGACCCAAATCCAGCCGATGGCGATGATGTACATGCCGACGGGTCCCCTTCTACGGTGCGCAGCCGAACAGCGGCGGCACCGCGTCCAGCCCGTTGTGGCTGATCGCATGGGTGGCCCGAGCCCGCACCACCGGCTTGGCATGGTAGGCGATCGAGACGCCGGCGGCGTCCATCATCGCCAGATCGTTGGCGCCGTCGCCGATGGCGATGGCGGCGGCGGGATCAACGCCGAGGCGGGCGCAGGCGGCCAGCAGTTCGCGCCGCTTGACCCCGGCGTCGACAATCTCGCCAATCACCGCGCCGGTCAGCTTCCCGTCTTCGATGCCCAGCGTGTTGGCGCGCGCGTCATCGAGCCCGAGGCGCTGCTGCAGGCGGTCGGTAAAGAATGTGAAGCCGCCGGAAACCAGCAGGGTCCTGAGGCCGGCGCGGCTGAAGTCGGCCAGCATGATTTCAGCGCCAGGCGACAGGCGCAGGCGTTCCGCATACACCTGTTCAAGCGCTTCGACCTTGAGGCCGCGCAACAGCGCGACGCGCCTGCGCAGCGATTCCGGATAGTCCAGTTCCCCGCGCATGGCGGCGGCGGTGATCGCGCTGACCTCGGGTTTCAGGCTCTGCAGGTCGGCGATTTCGTCAATGCACTCGATGGTGATGAGGGTGGAGTCCATGTCCATGACCGCCAGCCGGTAGTGTTCGAGCGGTCGTGGGCAGGCGACGAAGGCAATATCCGCGCGGGCCTTGTCACAAATGCCTTGCAGGCGGCTGCGACACCCGCCGCCCGGCATTGCGGTGAGGCCGGTCAGATGGACCAGTTGCGTGCCGCGGCGTTCGATACCAGCGGCGCCGGCCAGGGCGGCGGCGCCGTCGATCAGCTCGGGCGTCAACCAGCGACCCTGGATAATGATGTGCGCCCGCGGATTCATTGGCGTGCCAGCGATGCCCAGCGGGCGGCCTCATCAGCGTCCGGCTTGAGTCCGAGTTCCCCCGTGGCATAGGCAGTGGCCAGGCGTTCGGCAGCAGCGCCGATGCCGGCCTCGCCGGCGCGCCGATACATCGCAAGCGCCCGTGCGTTGTCGGAAATCAGGCCCAGCCCCATTTCATGGATTTTCGCCGCTTCGAGCATTGCCGCCGGCACGCCGCCATCGGCAGCCTTGATGATCCAGTTGGCTGCGGCGGCAAGATCGCGCTGCACGCCCTCGCCGCGGGCTGTCATCCGCCCAAGCCAGTACTGCGCGCCCGGCAAGCCCTGGTCGGCCGCCAACCGGAACAGGCGTGCGGATTCGCGCAGATCCTGCGGCACGCCGACGCCTTCGAGATGAAAGCGCGCCAGTTGCGCTTGCGCGCGAGCGTAATTCTGGTCGCTCGACTTGCGCAACCATTGATTCATCCCGACCACGTCGATCGGGCCGGATCGACCCTGGCCCAGCATCAAGGCAAGGTTGAACTGCGCGACCCGGTCGCCGCCCTGCGCCGCCCGTTGATACAGGCGTTGCGCCTCGGGATAGCTCTGCAGGACACCACGGCCGTCGTAGAACATGGCACCCAGATTGTTCAGCGCCACCGGGTGGTCCCGGCCGGCCGCTATCGCATACCAGCGCGCAGCGGCCGCGTAGTCCGGCGTGCCGGCGAGCGCCGATTCGAAATATTCGCCGAGCAATACCGCCAGCACCGTGTCGCCGGCTTCGGCCAGCGTCGCAACGGTTCGCGCGAGTTCCGCCGCGCGCAGCCGATCGGCAGCCTGGCTGCCATTGAGCATCGCCTGCAGACGTTGCGCGTCGGTCTGTGGCGGTGGTGCGGCCGGCGCCGTCGTCGCGGCGCGATCGGTCGGCGCGCGGCGACCCGCCGCGCTCGCGTCGAGCGCAGCCAGCGCGGCGCGGGCGCGGCCATGGCCCTTGGCCGCGGCCTGCGCATACCAGGCCCGTGCGCGCTCGCGATCGATCGCGCGGCCGAGACCCTGTTCGTGCATGCGGCCGAGCAGAAACTGCGCTTCGGAATCGCCGCGTGTGGCCTGCGGCTCAAGAATCGTCGCCGCCCGCTGGTAGTCGCCGGCCGCGAGCGCATCGCTTCCCGGTCCGGCGATCGACACGGGCGCGGCCAGCAGCAGCACAAGCATGCCGAGCCAGGCATGCATGCGCGGCGATCGCGCCGCGGTCCGCGTCCGCAGTGCCGATGTTCTGATCATTTCGATCGCACAGACAGCATGGCGCCTCTGGCGGCTAGCGCCCGTTCGGCCGGGGTTGCGGTCTTGATATTGATCCGCAACCGATCCTGTCCGGCCAATTGTACGTTGCGGTCTTTCTGTATCAGCTTGATCACCTTCGCCGGGTCGATCGGCGCATCCTTGCGAAACTGGATCGTCACAGCCTCCGGGCCGGCATCGATCTTGACCACACCGGCGTCATGCGCCGCGATGCGCAGGCGGTGGCTGTCGATCAGCGTCTGCGCCGCTTCCGGCAATTTGCCGAAGCGATCGACCAGTTCCTCGAACAACTGATTGAGCTGTTCGACGTCACGACAGTTTGCGAGCCGCTTGTAGAGTACCAGGCGCTCGTGAATATCGCCGCAGTAGGCGTCGGGCAGCAGCGCCGGGGCATGCAGGTTGATCTCGGTGGTGACGCCGAGCGGCTCCGACAGGTCGGGTTCCTTGCCCACCTTCAGGCAGGCGACCGCATGAACCAGCATCTCGGTATAGAGGGAAAAACCGATCTCCTGCATTTCGCCGGACTGCGATTCACCCAACACTTCGCCGGCGCCGCGAATCTCGAGATCGTGCATTGCCAGGTAAAAGCCCGACCCCAGTTCCTCCATCGACTGGATCGCTTCGAGTCGCTTGCGCGCACTTGCAGTCAGGGCCTCGAGGCTGGCAACCAGCAGGTAGGCGTATGCCTGATGATGCGAGCGACCGACGCGGCCGCGCAACTGGTGCAATTGCGCGAGGCCGAACTTGTCGGCGCGGTGGATCAGAATCGTGTTGGCGGTTGCGACATCGATGCCGGTTTCGATGATCGTGGTGCACAACAAAAGGTTGAAGCGCTGCTGGTAGAAGCCGCGCATGATGCGCTCGAGTTCGCGTTCGGGCATCTGGCCATGGGCCACCGCGATGCGTGCCTCCGGTACCAGGCGGGCGAGGCGATCGTACTGGTTCTGGATGGTCTCGACTTCGTTGTAGAGGAAATACACCTGGCCACCGCGCTTGAGCTCGCGCAGTACCGCTTCGCGCACGATGGAATCCCCTTCACTGCGTACGAAGGTCTTGATCGCCAGCCGTTTTTGCGGCGCCGTGGCGATCACTGAAAAGTCGCGCAAACCTTCAAGACTCAAAGCCAGGGTACGCGGGATCGGGGTGGCGGTCAGTGTCAGCACGTCGACTTCGGCACGCATCGCCTTGAGCGCCTCTTTCTGCCGCACGCCGAAACGATGCTCCTCGTCGATGATCACCAGCCCGAGCCGGTCAAAACGGGTTTCCTTTGACAGCAGCTTGTGGGTGCCGATCACGATGTCGACCGAGCCGTCGGCCAGGCCCTTTTGCGCCAGCGTGCTTTCTTTTGCGCTACGGAAACGCGACAGCTCCGCGATTTTCACCGGCCAATCGGCAAAGCGGTCGACAAATGTCTGGTGATGCTGCTCGGTCAATAGCGTGGTGGGGCAGAGGATCGCGACCTGCTTGCCGCCGGCCACGGCGACAAACGCGGCACGCAAGGCGACCTCGGTCTTGCCGAAGCCGACATCGCCGCAGATCAGGCGATCCATCGGCCGGCCGGACTTCATGTCGTCGATCACGTTGGCGATGGCGGCCGCCTGATCGGCGGTTTCCTCGAAGCCGAAGCCGTCGGCGAACGCATCGTAATCATGTTGCTTGAAGTCGAATGCGTGGCCCTGGCGGGCGGCGCGCCGGGCGTACAGGTTGAGCAACTCGGCGGCGCTGTCGCGCACCTGCTGCGCGGCGCGGCGCTTGGCCTTTTCCCATTGCCCGGAGCCGAGCCGGTGCAGTGGCGCGTCTTCCGGCGCGGCGCCGGAATAACGGCTGATGACCGACAGTTGCGCCACCGGAACATAAAGCTTGGCGCCATCGGCGTATTCGAGTTGAAGGAATTCGCCTTCGCCATCCCCCAGATCGATATTCTCAAGCCCCAGGTAGCGGCCGATGCCATGCTGCGAATGCACCACCGGATCGCCAACCTTGAGCTCCGACAGGTCGCGCAGCATGCCGTCGACATTGGTTTCGCGCTTGCGATCGCGCTTGGCGCGCGCCTTGGCGGTCTCGGCATAGAGCTCGGTCTCGGTGACTATTGCAAGCCGCGCCTGGCGCAAAATGAAGCCGCCGGCCAGTGGCGCCACTGCGATTGCCAACGGCATGTCGCCGGCGAGAAACTGCGCGAACGATTCGCAAACGGTCGGACGCAGGCCTGATTCGGCGAAGTATTCGAGCATGGTTTTGCGCCTGCCGGCGGTTTCTGCCGCGATCAAGATCCTTCCTGCGAAGCTGTCGACAAATGCGCCAAAGGCTTCCAGCGGCCTCTCGGCACGCCGATTGACCGCGATGTGCGGCAGCGGGGCCGAAACAACCTGCTCGCCGACTGCCTTCAGGCTGGCCGCCGGAAACCTGCCCAGCGCGGTGAAAAATGCTTCGCCGGTCAGGAACAGTTCAGTCGGTGGCAGCAGGGGGCGCACGACGTCGCCACGCAGAAAACGGTAGCGCTCTTCGGTGTCGCGCCAGAAATCGGCGAACGCAATGTCCACCGCACCATGCAGCAATAGCAGGGTGCCGGCGGGCAGGTAGTCGAACAGGGTGGCGGTCTGATCGAAAAACAACGGCAGGTAGTACTCGATGCCGGCGCTGGCGACGCCGTTGCCCATGTCCTTGTACATCGCGTAGCGCGATGGATCGCCTTCGAACACTTCGCGAAACCGGCCGCGAAATCCGGTGCGCGCGGCTTCATCCATCGGAAACTCGCGCCCCGGCAACAGCCGGATCTCGGGCACCGGATAGATCGAGCGTTGGGTATCGACGTCGAAGGTCTTGATCGATTCGATCTCGTCGCCGAACAGATCGATCCGGTACGGTACGCTCGACCCCATCGGAAACAGGTCGACCAGGCCGCCGCGGGTGGCCCACTCGCCTGGACTGACCACCTGCTGTACCGGCGAATAGCCGGCCATGGTCATCTGGTCGCGCAGCTTGGCCTGATCGAGCCGGTCACCGGCCTTGAGGAAAAACGTGTGTGCCGCGATAAAGGCCGGCGGCCCAAGTCGCGTCAGCGCGCTGCTTGCGGGTATCAGCATCACATCGACTGCGCCGCGGGTGATCAGATGCAATGTTTCCAGGCGCTCGGAAACCAGGTCCTGGTGCGGCGACAGGGTGTCGTAAGGCAGGGTTTCCCAATCCGGCAGTACGGCGGCGCTCAGTTCCGGCGCGAAGCACCTGAGCTCGTCACGCAGGCGTTCGGTGTCATGGGCATCGGCACAGACCACCGCAAGCATTCCGGCGGTCGCCAGCTTGCGTTCGCGTGCCAGCGAGGCAATCAGCATGGCGTCACATGAACCGTGCGGCAGCGGCACAACCGGGCGCTGACCCGGCTTGACGGACAGCTGGAACGCTGGCAGGGTGGGCAAGTGATCGCGCTTCATGGTGGCAGGCAAAAAGCAAAACGCGCCGCGAGGACCCTGCGGCGCGTGAAACGGCGGCATGCACCCGGAAATCCATTCAGGCGAGCGCTAATCCGCACAACGAATGAGTATTATACGAGCCCCGCAGAACCACTCCGTACCCGGTTTGCCCGCGAGTTGCCGAATGTCGCCAAGCTTTCATGCCCTGATTCCCGCCGGAGGTATTGGCTTGCGTGCCGGCGTCGCTGGTCGCAAGCAATATGCCTTGATTAACGGCGAGGCGATGCTGGTACACAGCATCCGTGCTTTCCTCGCTGTACCGGCGGTCGCCGCGGTGCGCGTCGTGGTGGCAGCGGACGATGACTGGGCTGACGACGAGGCAGCGCGCGGCATTCGCGCAGAAGCCGGGTCGCGACTTGCATTTGACCGGTTGGCGGGGACGACACGGGCGCAGACCGTCGCCAATGGCTTGGCCGCCATTGGCGCCACCGCATCGCCGGCCGACTGGGTGCTGGTCCATGACGCTGCGCGGCCTTGCATCACTGCCGACGCAATTGCGGGTCTGATCGCCACGCTCGGCGATGACCCGGTTGGCGGATTGCTTGCCGTGCCGGTACCGGATACCCTGAAACGGGCGAATGCCGACGGCCGTGTCGCGGCTACCGTGCCGCGTGATGCCCTTTGGCTGGCGCAGACGCCGCAAATGTTCCGGCTGGGCATGCTGCGTCAGGCATACGCCAATGAATTGCTGGCCACCGACGAAGCGGGCGCGATTGAAGCCCTGGGGCATGCGCCGCGGCTTTGCATGGGCAGTCCGCGCAACCTGAAGGTTACTTTTCCGGGTGATTTTGAACTTGCCGCAGCGTATCTGCGGGCTGTGCGCTAGCTGTCGAAATTATTTACATTGGTCGTGAAAATAGACTCTGTTCTTTGGAAAATTTATTAAAATACAACGTATTATAAATTGAGCACAGTAATTGCTTCTTGTTGCGGCTTGGGGAATCATCGCCAGTTTGTGATTGTCAGCGATCAGAGGGTGTTTCATGCGATTTAAGGCAGGGAGTTTGTTTGATCGTATTGGTGTACTGGCTGCGGCCCTCCTGTTGACTGGTGTCGCGCCGGCCTTCGCGCAGACTGGCGGCGGGGCGAATCCGTCCGATTTCGGGCTCTCTCCAGGAGCGTTGGGTGGCGGCCAAAGCGCGCCGGCGGATGCTGAATCACAACTCAGGGAAATCGAGAACACAAAAAGGCTGATGAAGGCGCTGGGTGAATTGCATGCGAAACCGGCGCCGGCTAGTCCCGGGGCCGCGCGAGTCTCGTCACCCACCGGCCAGACGCAGGAGATGCAAAAGGCACCCGGGCAGGTGCCAGGCGGCGCGCCGGATGTCGCGGCCCGCCTTGATCTTGTAGGCATCCCGACTTCCAGCCTGCGCGAAGTTGCCGGCACCGCTGCCCAAGTTACCCGATCACTGACCGGCGAGAGTGCATCGGCGGCGCGACCGGCGGCGCGTGACGGTGGCGCAGGCGCGATGGGTTCGATTCCGGATGACGGCTCCGCCGGTGCGCGCCCGCGACAACGTGGTGCGGATGACGAATATCGCGCCCAAACCCTGGTGGACGAATTTCTCGAGGAGATCAAGCCTTGGGCGATCGGATTCGCCGTGATCTTCGCGATCTGTTATGCGATTTTTTCGTGGGCGTCCGCGCGCGCGGCGCGGGGACCAGGTTCAAACCGGAAAGTGGCGCCATCGCGCTCCGGTTCGCGTCGGCGCCGCTCGTCGCGTCAGTGAGGTGCGCCCCGCCTGATCGAGGGCGGGCACAGCTTTTGGGCAAATCAGGACCGGCGCGATGCCCGGCATGGCCGGTTTTTGACCGGCAGGAACCTGCCTGCGTCGCGCGCCGACTCACCGCTTTTCGCTGACAAACCTGTCTGACGCTGCCACGCTGGGCTGGCGTCGCGTGCTGCCGTCGATCCCGCCATCGATCGCCCATTCGGCGAACACGGTAGGGCCGGGTTCGAAGTCGCGGGCTTGCCACGCAGCGGTGAGATGGTCTTCATCGGCGTTATATTCGATCAGACCGCCGCAGGGGTTGTCGAAATACCAGAAATAGGCCGAGGAAATCGGGTGACGCCCTGGACCCAGCTGGGTCTTCCAGCCGCAGCGGCTCATGTGCAAGCCGCCGCCGAACACTTCGTGGATATCGCGCACGGCGAACGCAACGTGATTGAGGCCCGCAGCCTTGTTCGGCAGTTGCAACATGAACAGGTGATGATGGCTGCCGACCGTCTTGCAGCGCATGAACACACCGCGCCCCGGGTAACGATCGGAGACCACAAAACCGAGTCGTGCATAAAACGCCTCGGCTTCGGCCAGCCGGTCGGTGAACAGGACCACATGGCCGATATCGACGGGAATGGCGCGCTGGTAGATTGGTGAAGCGGCGTCGATCCGCGCGATCCGGCCCCATGCATTTGACGGCGAGCCCAGCACTGCCGGATCGCGCTTTGCGGTCAGGCCGAACACCAGCGCCAGTCCATGCGGGTCGAGTACCTTGAGCGTGCCAAGGCTGGTACGCCGGTCAGCGAAGCCCGGACTGCCTGCCAGGGCCGCGGCGAGCGCATCGAGGTCGGCTTCCGACTCAACGCCCCATGCAACTTCGCGCAAGGTCGGTCCGGCCTCGATTGGCGGCGCCAGGCTGGCATCCTCCGGACGGCGCACCCGGACTCGCGCACCAGTCAGGGTTTCCCAGTCCAGGGCGTCGGCGGTGTCGCGCAGGGACTTGAGTCCCCAATCGGTAAAAAACCGCCGTGCGTCGTCCCAACGCGCGGTCGAGTAGGTGATGGCGTCAATACCGGCAATGCTCATGGGTCGCTCGCATGTAGTCGCGCCCGGTGCGCTTCCCGGGCTGCTTGAACGGATGGATCAGGCACGGATTCAAATGGTCAGCGACCGCGCCTGGTTGCACAGGAAGCGCAAACCCGAAAGCACGGTCAGGGCGGATGTTTTCGGATTGTCGGCCAACGGCTTGCCGCGCATGACCAGGCGCATTTCACCGAATGCGCCGCGCGCTTCGACTTCATGCACATTTTCCGTCACCGCCGGGTCGGCGATCAGGCTTACGCGGGTGGCGTCAAGGCCGACACCGGCCAACGACAAGGCGGCAGCGACATTCGCATTCTTCGGGTATAAACCGGCAGCAACTCGCGCGCTTCCCTCAAAAATGGTCGCCGCCGCGGTCAGGCCGGCAAGATCGACCATCTGCTCGGCTGGCGTCCCGCGCCAGCCCGATGGCGGTTTGCGACCCGTGTAGAGGACTTCACTGAGGCCACCAAGGCGCGCAGCCGCCAGTGCGTCAATGCCGCCGATCGCGCCGGCCAGGAGATGCAGACGAGTTCCGCCGGCGCGCGCGGCCGCCTCAAGCCGCTCTGGCAGGCCCGGCTCGGACAGCGCGCCAACCGACAGTACGCCGCATTCGATGCCACGCGCCAGCGCGGGTAAAACGTGATCCACCAGGGCGCCGTGACCAGCGCATTCGAGCAACAGCAGGGCATCGTCCGGCACCCGGTCGACCGCGCGCGCGCGGACCCCGAGATGATCCAGCATTGCCTGCGTCGTCGCAATGCGCGCAGTGCGTACCACCACGTGCGCGACGAGCAATTGCGGTATTGCCCGGCTGCGCGCCAGCAGCGCCTGTCCGATGGCACCGCAACCAATGAGTGTGGTGCCCGATGCTTTCATGCTGTCCTGTCTGGCGTCTCGCCGAACCTGGCGATGAACTGGCGCCAGCCGCACAAGTCGCCCGCCGTGATTGCAGGATCTGCCGTCATGCCGCCAGCTTATGGTCCGGGTCGTGCGCAAGCCCGGGATTTTGCGGCAAATGGCTGATGCGTACCGATAACTGCCAGGCGACCTCCTGCACGCGTTCGACCAGGGTTCTTGCCTGCGCCGCTTCGATTTGCTGCGCCGGGATGGTGACGCTGAGCGCCGCGACGACCTCGCGCCTGTCGTTGAACACCGGAGCGGCGATAGTCGAGATGCCGGCTTCGAATCCGCTCTGGCTGACTGCGTAACCCTGCGAGCGGTCGTGGTCGACCATCGCCTTCAGGCTGGCGACGGTAGCGGGGGTGTGCCGCGTATAGGTCTTCAGAGGTGCGTCACCGTACAAGGCATGGAGCGCCGCGATGTCGAGGTCACCGAGCAACACGCGTCCGATCGCCGTGGCATGCGCCGGCAGGCGCGCGCCGACCTGGATCGAGTGGAACATCGCGTTGTGGCCGGCCGCCTTGGCCACGAATACCACTTCGCGACCGTCGCGCAGCACCAGATGCGCCGAGCATCCGGTGGCATCGCGCAGCGCTTCGAGCAACGGCCGGCCGTGCTCGGTCAATTCCATCGACGCCAGATATTCGAAGCCCAGACGCAATACGCCGATCGCCAGCCGGTAGTTGGTGGTTTCCCCGACGCGCTCGACAAAGCCCATTTTCTCCAGCGTATGCAGGAGGCGAAACACCGACGCGCGCGGCGCCTTCAGGCGGCGCGCCAGTATGGCGCCGGAAAGTTTGCGTTCATCGCGAGTGAACATGGTCAACAGCTGCAACCCGCGGGTCAGCGCCGGCACGCTGTAGCGGTCGTCGACCGGCGGCAAATCACTCATTGGACTACTCGCCGGTCACTGCGTGACATCCTCCGCAAGGGAGGATGAGCGCACCCTTCGGGCGGCCGGGCGGGCGCGCTCATGCTGTTGCCGCCGCTGCCAACAGTTGATTGATCATGTCGGCGGCCTCCAGGGGGCAGGCGTGGCCGACCGCGCCAAGGTCGATCCACGGGGTGCGCGCCGCCTGTGCCGCGGCCTGGCAGCCGGCCGGCGGCGTGATCACGTCGGCATTGCCGCTGGCAACAATGATCGGGCAGGCAATGGCGGCGAGATCGGCGGCCAGGTTGCCGCCCGACAGCATGCGTGCGGCCTGGGCATACCCGTGCGGTTCGATCCGGGCCATCACGCCCTTGATATAAGCCACTTGCTCGGCGCTTGCGGTGGCCGACAGCATTGCCGCGCCCCGCTTGTCGGCGATACCCTGCGGTCCCAGGGTGTCGAGCAGATTGAGGCGGTCGCGTAGCTTGGACTCACGCAGTTCGGCGCTCGCCGCGCCATAGCCGGTGGCGGGCGCCAGCAGTATCAACCGCGATACCCGCGCAGGCGCGCCGCGGGTGGCCGCCGCAGCCATCAGTGCGCCAAGCGAATGTCCGACCAGGATCGCGCGTTCGACGCCCAGCACATCAAGCCAGGCCCAGAGTCGGCCGGCGTAGTCGGCGGCGACAGGCGCCTCGATTGGCAGATTGCTGCTGCCACCGTAGCCCGGTGCATCCCATGCAAGCACCAGATGCTCGCGGCCCAGGAACTGCAGTTGGCGCAGCCAGCTGGCCGATGCCGAGCCAATGCCGTGCAACAGCACCATCGCGGGACCTTGCCGGACCGGCGTCGGCGCGGCACGTCGATAGCTGATGCGGCCGCCCGGTGTCTCGGCCTCGAGCAGGGGATACGCCAACAATTGCCCGGCCAAGGTCATCTCTGATACTCCGTGTCTCAGACGCGCTTGATCTTCGCCAGCGGCGAGTCCGGCGGATAGGTGGGGGTGATCGGTTTGGGCGAGCCCAGCATCACGCACATCAGCGCATCCTCATCCCCGACGTTGTGTTCCTCGCGGTACACGCCGGGCGGCACCGAGATCAGGTCGCGCTCGCCGACCACCGCTTCCCAGCGTTCGCCGTCCTTTTCGCAGATCACCTTCATCGCACCGCGCATGACGAAAAAAACTTCTTCAACGTCATAGTGAATGTGCGACGGGCCGATATTGCCAGCCGGGATCACCATGGTGGAAAAAGTGAAATGCGCCGACGGCACGCTGTTGCTGTCTTTCGCCACACCGGTGCCGCCGGTTCCCACATAGCGCATTTGCGCGCGGCGGTACCTGGGGTCGTAGTCGGCCTGGAACTTGAGTGCATCCCAGTCATAACTGCGGGTCGAGCGGCGCGCGATCCGGCTCTCCATCCAGTCGGCGAAGGTCTGGCCGGGCTTTCTCAGCATTGACTGCTGAATCTCGCTCTCGGGCGGAATCTGCGGATTCATCAGCCCGCGTTCGTTGAATAGTGGCTGGTTGGCTGCGTTGGGCATCGAATTCATGGTCAATCTCCGGGTTGAGTCATGTCGCTGGACGGCGGTGGAGTGGGGCGGCAAGAGTGTGGTTGTCGACTCAACCCGCACATTTGTTTCATCCAAGAAACATCGATTCTCTAACGAAAAGTTTACCCTGATGCAATTTCCATGTCAAACGCGTTTTTGCAAACAGCATGCAATGGCTCCCAAGGCGGAATCCGGCATCGACCGCAGCAGCGAGCGTCCGGCATGTCGCAGGGCAATCAACACGCATCTGCCGATCGCGCGCAGCTCTCGGCCGTGTGCCGACTTCGCCAGCCTTGCTTTGGTCAGCGACGTCCCAGCAACTGCTCGATGACGGCGCGTTTGCCGGCGCAGCGAGCGTGCGTCCAGCAGGACCGAAACGCAAGCGTCGTAGAGCGACCGTGACGGATTTCAATGCTGAACGGCTTGCGCATCATCACCGTATGCACATAGCTGGCAAACGCTTCGGCGAAATCGTCCCCGGGGCCGGTGGCCGCATAGAGGGTCGGAAAATTGGTTTCAAGCAGCGCCCGATAGGTCGCATCCATTTGGCCGGCGGCCAGCTTTGCGCCGGAGTAGTAGACAACATCGCGGCGCTCCTTGAAGTCGGGCTCGAACCGGCTGACGAATTGGTTTTCCTGGTGCACGATCGACCAGGAAAGATTGAAGTACGGCAGGCTGGCAGTGTCCGGCACATCTGCAGGTGCAACACTCCAGTGCGGATGGATCGCGGCGCCGATCGACGCGATATGCCCAAGCTCATGCAGCAGAATGTATTGGATCGCGTTCTTGCGGTTGTCGTTACGCCGGGTTTCGATGGTCGCCTTGAGGCTGTGCCCGGGATCTTCCTTGAAGGGCGTGCTCTCCTTCCAGGTGGCCCAGGCGTTGGCGGTGAATCGCTGCAGGACCGCGGCGTCAAGCACGATGAATCCGGCGACCGGTTTGCCGTCGGCATCGAGGATCGCGTCGGTATAGCCGCTACTTCCGAGGTTGTCGACCAGGTAGATTCCGGCCAGGCGGCTATCGACCAGGCGCTTGACCGCTCGCGGGATTTCGTCGAATGCGCGCCGAAGGTCACGCACGAAGTCCGGGGCGAGGGGCGCAGCGCGCGGCACTTCGGGCATTCCGGCGCTCAGGTTGTCGAGTTGAACGTAGTCGAGGAGTTCAACCGGCGCAGCGCCCACTCGCGTACCAATCGGGTTTGACAACCGGTTCTTCCAGAAGCCAGGCTGCGTCGCCACGTGGCCGCGCATTCTGGCTGCCGCGCAGTCACGGTCTGTGCAGGCCACCTGCGCCGCGGCACAAGGCGGCAGTATCAGCAGGAGGATGGCCAGCGCCTGCCTTACCGGGGGACCGATGCGGCGCATTGCATGCGGCGATCGCATGTTACGGCGCGGACTTCTTTACCAGTTGCCTCTCGAATGCCGCGTCATTCCTGGTCACTCGCCGCACCTGCTGCGGTCCCAGGCCGTTGACGTGGCGCACGAAGTCGTCCAATGGCATCGGCTCGCAAACCTGCTCATCGCCGCTGTCGTTCTGCAGGCTCAGATAGAAAAGGCTGTTTGCGGTGCTGGTCATCATGTAGTGCTGCTGCGGGCAGCGGGCGTTGAGGCGCGCAATGGCGGCCGAGGCACGGGTGGAACGCATGGTCAACTCCTCGATGCGGTTGTCGGAATCAAAAAAGGGGCGGGTGGGGTGTGGCGCCCGGTTGTGCTGGCGAGCGGGGATCATGGCGGCATTTCCGGCCGCCTCGCGCAAAGTACGGGCAGCCTCAGTCAACCCTGATGTTGACTGCCTTGATCAGCTTGCCCCAGCTTTCAAGGTCGGACCCGATGCGCGCCGCGAATTCCTCCGGCGACCCCAGCACCGAATCCAGGGCATCGTCGACCAGTCGCTTCTGGAAGTCGGGCCTTCGCACAATCGCTGCAGCGTCACTGTTGATCTTCATCACCAGGTCGCGCGCCATGCCGGGTGGGCCCATGAAGCCATACCAGGCCTCGATGCGAAAGCCGGGCAGGGTCTCGGCGATCGCCTGCACGTTGGGCAAGGCCGGCGAACGCTTCGCACTGGTGACGCCGAGTGCCTTCAACTTGCCGCCTTTGGTGATGCCGATTGAAGCGGTGATGCCGCCGAAAATCAGCGGCACGTGCCCAGCCATCACGTCGCCCAATGCCTGGCCGAATCCCTTGTAGGGGATGTGCGCGATATCGATGCCCGCCATGTGCTTGACCGTTTCCATCGACAGATGCTGCTGCCCGCCGGGGCCGGAAGACGCGTAGCTGATCTTGCCCGGCTGTTGCCTGGCAAGTGCGATGAGTTCCTTGATGTCGCTTGGTGCGAAGGCCGGATTGGCCATCAGGACGAAAGGGCCCGAGGCGACGTTCGCGATCGGTGTCAAGTCGCGCAGAGGGTTGTACGGCGTGTTCTTGACCAAATTGGGCGCCAGCGTGATCGACGCATCCGCGGCGAACAGCAGGGTATAGCCATCGGGCGCTGCCTTGGCCACGAAATCGGTGCCGATGGTGCCGGTGGCGCCGGTCTTGTTCTCGACCACGACGTTCTGCTTCCAGAGGATCGACAATTCCTGCGCGAGAATACGACCGTAAATGTCCGGCGTGCCGCCCGGCGGAAAGGTGACGATGAGCCTGACCGGTTTGTTGGGGAAGGTCTGGGCATGCGCGAGCGGGCCGCTGCATGCGAGGAGCAGGCCGAACATGGCGGCCACCACAGGTCGGTACCGCGCACTGGGGGCGAGAAATGATTTGACGCGGTTGATCATGGCTGATCCTGAATGCTAACGGCGAGGTGCCAAGTGTTAGCATCATCGCACCAAACGGTCGGCCGACCGATGCCTGCGATCATAAAAGGGACAACATGATATCGATGAAACCAGCGCGCTTGCGTGCATCTGCATTGCTTGCGCTTGTTTTTGCGATGGCTGCAGGCCCCACGACAGGGCAAGGCGTATTTCCAGCCAAACCGATCAAGATCATCGTTCCGGTCACCACCGGCGGGCCGAGCGACCTGGTCGCGCGATTGCTGGCGCGCGAACTCGAAGCTTCGATGGGCAAACCGGTGGTCATCGAGAACCGCGCGGGCGCCTCGCAAACGGTAGGTGCGGCAGCGGTCGCCAAGGCCGAGCCTGACGGTTATACGCTGTTGCAGTCGGCGGCCAACATGGCGATCAACCCGTTTCTGATGTCCGACCTGCCGTACGACACGGTCAAGGATTTCGCGCCGGTGTCGCTGACCCACATGACGCCCTATGTGATCGTGGTGAGCGCGCAATCGCCGGTCAGTTCGGTTGCCGAATTGTTCAAGTTCATCCGCGACAATCCCGGCAAGATCAGCTACGGCACTACCGGCCCGGGTAGCCCGCAGCAACTGGCTACCCTGTTGCTGGCGCAGATGGTGCCGCTCGGCGCAATGACGGAGGTTGCCTATAAGGGCAGTTCAGCAGCCCATCCGGACCTGATCGCCAACCGCGTGAGCTTCATGATTGACCCGCTGGCCGCCGCGGCGCCGCATATCAAGTCCGGCCTGCTCAAGGCATTGGCGGTGACCACGCCACAGCGCAATGGCGTGTTTCCCAATATTCCAACCGCCATCGAAGCGGGCGTGGCGGGCTACGACTTCGCCAGCTGGGGCGGCCTGTTTGCGCCGGCCGGCACGCCGCGCGCGGTGGTCATGCAATTGAATGGCGAGGTGCGCAAGGCGTTGGCCGGCGAGGCGCTGCGCAAGCGCTTCGATGACATGGGCCTGGTCGCCAAGCCAAGCGCGCCGGAGGAGTTCGGGCAGTTCCTGCAATCGGAGATGACACGCTGGAAAGGCCTGGTCAGGAAGGCGCCGTGAGCGTGGGCTGCATCGCTTGCCGTACCCGGCCGGTACGGTACGCGCAAGCCGATGCCGGTAGCGGGCCGTCCGTTATTGCCGCGTTCTACGACTGTAGTCGGTCGTGCCGGGTGCGCGCCGCGTGCGGCGCCAGCGTCCTTGCCAGGCGTGCAAAGCCCAACCGTTGTTGTGCCCACCATCCGGAACCGTAGTCGACGCCGTCAAGCTGGTCGCGGATGCCGGTCTTCGGCGTGGCGGCGCGAAAGTCCGCGGTGCGGAACAACTGATCCCACAGCGGCAGCAACACACCGAAGTTGACGCCGCGATAGCGACCCTCGTGACCGTCGCCGATCGCATGGTGGCGGCGGTGGAAGCGTGGCGATACGAGCAGGCGTTCACCAAGGTGGCCGAAC
>JANPGJ010000585.1:0-15210 GCA_031423955.1 Burkholderiales bacterium | reverse complement strand
TGCAACACTGGAACGCGGGGTCGCTTGTTGTTGGTTGAGTGGTGCCGGAGACGCCGCTTGCACGTGGCCCGCGTCGGCTGGCGGGGTGCCGATGTGAGCGTCGGGACGCATGATACGTCGACTGCCGGCGCCGCTGCCTTTTTCACGAAGCGATGCGCTGGGATCGCTGGCTCGCCACCCTCATCGGTTTCGCCGGCGTGCTGATCGTGGTGTGGCCCAAACTCTCCGGCGACGGCGGCTTCCATCACCTGCTGATGCTCGCGTGCTGCCCCTTGTTCGCGGTGTCGTTTCTGATGACCAAGGCGCAGACCCGTTACGAACGTACGGGCGTCATCGTGGTGTGGCAAGCGATGCTGGTCACACTGTTCAGTTTGCCGCTGGCCGGAGCGCACTGGTCGGCGCCGACCGCGCTGCAGTGGCTGGGTTTCGCGCTCTGTGGATTGCTCGGCAGTGCCGGACAGATGTGCCAGACGCGCGCGCTTGCCATCACCGATGTTTCGTCAACCCAGTCGATCAAGTTTCTCGACCTGATCTGGGCGACTTTCATGGGCTGGCTGGTGTTCGGCGATCCGCCCAGTGCGTTCACCTTGTCCGGCGGGGTGGTGATCGCGATTGCGACCTTCTGGATTGCGCGGCGCGAGGCCGACCCGCTGCGCCGGGCGCGTGTGGGTGGGCCAAAATCCGGATAGGTTTCCGGCCGCACCCACCGGCCAACCACCGGTCAACCACCGGCCAACCACCGGCCAACCAACGGCCAACCAACGGCCAACCAAATATACGCGGGGCGACCGCTCGGGGACTGGACCGATCCGCAGCCGCCTTTAGCGCCGAATCGTGATCGGCAACATACGCGGGCCGCGCACCGTACCTTCGGACCAGGTGGTCTTCTTGCCCGGCGTTTCGCTGAAGTCGGGAAAGCGCGCCAGCCATTCCTCGATGGCGATGGTCATCTCCATCCGCGCCAGGTTCGAGCCCAGGCAGCGATGGCGCCCGAGGCCGAAGGCGGCGTGCGGGTTCTCGGCGCGATCGATCAGGACTTTGTCGGCGTCGGCGAACTTGGCCGGGTCGCGGTTGGCCGCCGGGAACGACAGCAGCACCTGGCCTCCCGGTTTGAACGGGCAGCCCGACAAGGTCTTCTCCTGCACCACTTCGCGCGCCATGGTCACCGGCGAATAGGCGCGCAGAAACTCCTCGATCGCGGTGGGCAGCAGGCCGGGATCGGCCACCAGGCGTGCCCGATCCTGCGGATGCGTCGCGAGGTGCCACAGCGAGGCGCCGATGCCGCTCCAGGTGGTGTCGATGCCGGCGATCAGGAGCAGGCGCAGCGAGCCCAGGATATGCGGCTCCGAGAGCGGTTTGCCGTCGACTTCGGCCCTGAGCAGGAAACTCACCAGGTCGTCGCCGCCCGGGTTGGCGCGGCGCGCCTCGACATGTTTCTTGAAGTAGGCGTTCTGTTCATGCATGGCGGCGATCGCGACCGCCGGATTGCGCACCCCTTCGATCAGGGTCTGGTGGATCCACACCCGATAGATATCGCCGTCCTCTTCCGGCATGCCCAGCATGTGGGCGATCACCCGTACCGGAATGTGCTGCGCGTAATCGACGGCGCCGTCGCATTCGGGTTTGTCGCCGATCGCATCGAGCAGCGAGCGGCACACCTCGCGCGCGCGGTCTTCCAGTTTGGCGATCTCCTTCGGCGCGAACGCCGGCAGCAGCAGCTTGCGCGCCGGCGTGTGCTCGGGTGGGTCGGAGGTAATCGGCGGCCCCGGAATCAGCGGCAGCTTGTGCTCGCGCACGATCACCCGGCGCGAAGAGAAGTGCTCGGCGTCATAGGCGATTTCGCGCACGTCGTCGTAGCGGGTGGCGAAATAGGCGCCGTCTTCGAAGCGCTGCGAGGTGGCGACCGGGCAGGTCTGGCGCAGGCGGTCCCAGATCGGGTACGGATTCTCGGTCCATTGCGGATCAAAATGATCGAAATCGATGGCCCAGTCGGTTACCGGCGGTCGGCTTTCCATGATTGCTCCTCCTTAAGCGGTGGTCAGGCGAACGGCGTGCTCGGGGCAATTCGCGACCGCCAGCCGGGCTTTCTGCTCGAGGCCGGCCGGCACCACGCCGTCGCCGCGCACCTGCGCATTGCCTTCGTCATCCGCCTCGAATAGCTCCGGGGCCACCAGGCAACAACGATTGTGTCCCTGGCAACGGTCGGCGGCGATTGCCACCCGCATGATTTTCGATTCCGGCATGATCTTGTCTCCTTGATGGGATTTTCCCGGCGTCGCGCGGTTCGTGCCGGCGACGTTGTTTGAGGCCTCATGTTAAGCCACAACGACACATGTTTGCCGCGCTGACACGCCGACACGCTGACCGCTGCGCGCGGATGGCGCCGCTTGTTCGCAGCGCTACTCGGCCTTGATGTTGCCGGCCTTGATCACCGCGCTCCAGCGATCGGTATCGGCGTTGATCATCCGGCCCATGTCGGCCAGGCTCATTGGTTGCGCCGCCTCGCCGCCCAGCTTTTCCATCTTCTCCTTCACCTCCGGCATCACCAGCACTTTTGCGAGATCGGCGTTGATCTTCTCCAGCACCTCGCGCGGCGCGCCGGCGCGCGTGAAAAACGTGTACCAGGCGGTAACGCCGGCCTCCGGATAGCCGGCTTCGATCAGCGTCGGCACGTTCGGCAGCTGTTTCAGCCGTTCACGGCCGATCACGCCGAGCGCCTTCAACTTGCCGGCCTGCACATGCTGGGTGATGAGCCCGGTGGCGGCGAAGGCCACGTCAAGCTGGCCGCCCAGCAGGTCGGCTACGATCTGCGGCTGCCCCTTGTAGCCGACCGCCTGCAGGTTGATGCCGGCGACCTGCTTGAACAACTCGGTCGACAGATGGATCGAGGAGCCGGTGCCGGGGTTGCCGTAGTTGAGTGGTTTGGCCTTGGCCAGTGCGACCAGTTCCTTGAGCGAGTTGGCCGGTGAATTGGCCGGCACCACGATGGCAGCGGCCGACCAGGCGGCCACACCCAAGGCCGTGAAATCCTTTTTCGGGTCCCACGCGGCATTGGTGCCGAGCGCGGGGTTGGCAGTGATCGCCGGCCCGGTGATCAGCCAGGTATAGCCGTCGGGCGCGGCGCGGGCGACCGCATCGGTACCGATGTTGGAGTTGGCGCCGGGGCGTGCTTCGGTGATGAACGGCTGGCCCCAGAAGATTGACAGCTTGTCGCTGATCACCCGGCTGATCACGTCGACGATGCCGCCGGCCGGATAGGGCACGATGACGCGGATCGGCTTGTTCGGGAAATTTCCCTGGGCGTTGGCTGCGCAGGCAACCAGGCCGAACCCGATGGCGAGTGCGATGGCGAAAATGCGGTGCATGGCTTGTCTCAGCGATGTGGTCGGACTTCTGCGGACAACTATAGCCGAAGAATTTCGCGGCTTCGTCGTCCGCTTTTGATCCTGCCTGCGCGGTGCCGAAGATTTGCGGTGCCGTCAGGTTGTCACCATGGCGCAGAGGCAGTGCGCAAGCCGCCCACCGGTGTCGCATAATGGCGTGATGCATCGAAGACGATTTGTGCAAGGGATTGGCGCAACCATCCTGACGCTGGGCGGCGGCAGGCTTGGCGCACAAACCATCGGGCACGATCCCTTCAGCCTGGGCGTCGCGTCCGGTTCGCCTGCGAGCGACGGTTTTGTGCTGTGGACCCGCCTGATGCCGGCGCCCGGCGCCGCGCCGTTGCCCGCGGCACCGTTCCTGGTGCGCTGGGAGTTGGCCACGGACGCCGGCTTTCGGCGCATCGTGCGGCAAGGCAGCATGCTGGCGGAGCCGGCGTTCGCCCACAGCGTCCATCTGGAGATTGCCGGTCTTCCCGAGTCCGCCGTCCGCCCGCATTACTGGTACCGCTTCATCGCGGGCGACGCGGTGAGCGCCATCGGCCGCACCCGTTGCCTGCCGCCGCGAGCCAGCGCGCAGCCCCTGAGTCTGGCGCTCGCGTCCTGCCAGAACTACGAGCACGGCTATTTCGGCGCCTACCATCACCTGGCGCGCGAGGCGGTCGACCTGGTGCTGTTCGTCGGCGACTACATCTATGAGTACGGCGTCACGCCCAACCGCGTGCGCGCACACAACGGTCCGCCCTGCCTGAGCGTGGACGATTACCGCGCCCGCCTGGCGCACTACAAGTCCGATCCCGACCTGCAGGCCGCGCATGCGTCCCATCCCTGGATCGTCACCTGGGACGACCATGAGGTCGACAACGATTACGCCAACGACCGCTCGGCCTCCGGCCGTGGCGCGGAATTCCTGGCGCGCCGCGCTGCCGCTTATCGCGCCTATTGGGAACACATGCCGTTGCGCTGGCGGCAGCGGCCGCAGGGTGCGGATGCGCAACTGTATCGGCGCTACCACTGGGGCAGCACCGCCAGTCTGCATGTGCTGGACGCGCGCCAGTATCGTGATTATCAGGTCTGCACGCCGCCCGATGAAGGCGGCTCGCGCACCATCCGCGACAGCACCTGTCCGCAGCGCAACGACCCCGGGTTGAGCTTGCTGGGCGCGGCGCAGGAAGACTGGCTGGCGCGCGGCATCGCCGCCAGTGATGCGGAGTTCAACCTGATCGGCCAGCAGTCGCTGATGGCGCAGATGCGCATGTCGGCGCCGCGCGCGCCCGCCGGCCAGTCCGCTGAAGGATTGTGGAATGACAGCTGGGATGGCTACCCGGCGGCGCGCCGGCGCGCCCTGGAGACCTGGGCGGCGAAGAAGAATGTGCTGACCCTGGGCGGCGATGTGCATGCCAGCTACGTGAGCGACCTGAAGCTCGATTTCGATGACCGCGCGTCGCCGGTGGTCGCCACCGAAATCATCGGCACCTCGATCACCAGCCCGAGCTGGCCGCAGGCGCGCACCGAGCGTGTGATGGAGGACAACCCGCATATCAGGTTCGGCAAGAGCGATCAACGCGGTTACACCGTGCTTGAGGTCAAGGGCAGGCGAGCGACCGCGCACTTGCGGGTGATCGACACGGTGCGCCAGCGGCAGACCGGTCTTGCGACCGCGGCCAGCTTCGTGGTCGAGGCCGGGCGGCCGGGCGCGCAGAGAACCGGATGAAGGGCGGGCGCCTATTCCTGCGCCCGCAGACGGTCGTCGGCCGGCAAGCGCGTTGCGCTGCCGGCAATCTGCGCACGACGTTCAGGTAGCGCCGCGGCGCAGGCGCACACGATCGCGGCGAGATAGGGCAGGGCTTGCAGCCCGAGCATCAGCATCCACAGCGCGGATTCAAGATGCCCGCTGCTGCGCGTGAAGCCGATCGCGGCGATCGCCGCCGTCAGGCCCGACAACAGCAGCAATTCCTCGCGCGCCGGCGCCAACACGCGGCGCAAACGCGTTAATCCGCCGGCAGCGGCCGCCGGGCCGACGTTTCCGCCTTTGGCGGTTACCCTGAACACGCCGGGGCCGCGCAGCAGGCCGGCAAAAACACCGACTGCGATCGCGTGTGAAAGCGCCATGCCGGCAATCGCCGCGCCGAAGATGCCGCCCGCGGAGCAAGGCACGCGGCGCCAGTAGAGCAGCGGCCCGATGACCAGTTTGGCCAGGCAGAAAGCCGCCAGCGGCAACATGAAAAGGGTGATCGGCAGGGGGAACGCGTTCGGCCACGCAAGCGTGCCGATGGTCCAGAAGAGCGCTGCGATCACGAACACCAGGTGCAGGGCGTCGCCGATCCATGGCAGCCACCCGGCCAGGAAGTGATAGCGCTGCCCGACGCTGAGCGCGCTGGCGCCGAACAGTGCGCGCCAGTGCGCCTTGCAGATCTGCATGCCGCCCTGGGCCCAGCGCTGGCGCTGCCGTTTGAACGCGGCGAAGCTGTCCGGCGTCAGGCCTTCACCCATCACCCGGTCGACGTAGATCGCGCGCAGGCCCTGCTGCATCAGGCGCAGGCCCAGTTCGCTGTCTTCGCACATGCACCACTCCGACCATTGCCCATGGCGGCGCAGGGCGCTGGCGCGGATCAGGGTCATGGTGCCGTGCTGGATGATCGCATCGCGCTCGTGGCGGTGATGCATGCCGATGCGAAAGAAGCCTTCGTACTCCCAGTTCATCATCCGCCGAAAGGCCTGGCCGCCCCAGTCGCGATGCGCCTGCGGCGCCTGCACGATGCCGACCTTGGGGTCATCGAAGTGGCCGACCAGCGAAGCCAGCCATTGCGGCCGCACCACGTAGTCGGCGTCGACCACGGCGACCAGTTCGGTGCGCGCATCGGCCAGGGTCAGGGCGTGATTGAGTACCCCGGCCTTGTAGCCGGGCCAGGTGGGCAGGTGGATGAAGCGAAAGTGCGTGGGCAGGCCGGCGACGTAGTCGCGCACCGGCTGCCACAGCGCGTCATCGGGGGTGTTGTTGTCGACGATCAATACCTCGTAGGCGCGGTAGTCGAGCGCTGCCAGGCTCCTGATGGTCGCGATCACCATTTCCGGCGCCTCGTTGCAGCAGGCGAGGTGGATCGAAACAAAGGGCTGGCGTGCCGCTTCCGGCAGGGGCATCGGCGCGAAGCGCCGGTGCAGGCTGCCGTCCCAGAACAGTTCGACGAATTCGAACAGGTGCGCCAGCAGGATCGCCACCATCACCGCCGAGGTGGGGATCAGGAGCGCAAGCATCACCCAGTCGGCGGCGACCATGTAATGCAGCAAGGGCAGGGTCAGCAGCACGGTGGCGAACGACAGCACCGCCTGGGCGGTGGCGGCGAAGGCGACGCGCGCCAGTGGCCGCAGGTTGGCGGTGGCGGAGCGGCGCAGAAACCAGAGCAGGAACAACAGGCCGGCAGCCGACGAATAAAGTGCCTTGGTGCGCCAATAGGGGTCCGGTTCGATCGGGCCGGCAAACGCGAATTTCGGCAGGCGCGCGGCATCGAACAGGCCCCAATAAGCGCCGGCGCGACCTTCCTCGCCCTGCTTCCACGGCTGGTCATAGGCTTCGATCAGGAAGTAATCGAGTTTCTCGCGCCGCGCCCGATCGACAAACCGGCGGATGAAGGCCGCTTGCGCGCCGGGCGACGGGCGGGCGCGCTTGATGGTGTCGCCGCTGCTCGGGTAACCGGTTTCGCCAACCAGGATCGGCTTGCCCGGAAAACGCGCGCGCACCCTGGCCAGACGCTCGAAGACTTCCGCCACCGCCGTCTCCTGCGCCACCCCCTCCCAGTAGGGCAGCAGGTGAACGGTGATGAAATCGACTTCGTCAGCAAGCTCCGGATGCTTGATCCAGACGTGCCAGGGCTCGGCGGTGGAGACCGGCACCGTGGCCGCCGCCCGTACTCGCCTGAGATGGCGCACCAGTTCGCCTGGCGCGAGAACGCCCTTGAGTACGGTTTCATTGCCGATCATGAGACGCGTGATGTTCTGGTGCGTGGCGGCGGCAGCCAGTGCCGCGGCCAGTTCGCGTTGGTTGGCCGCAGCGTCGCGGTTGAGCCAGGCGCCAAGCGTCAGGCGCAGGCCGGCGCGTGCCGCCAACGCCGGCAGTTCAGGCAATTGCGCCGCCGTGTAGGTGCGGATTTCGCTGGTGATGGCTGCCATTTGCCGCAGGTCGGCGGCGATCAGTTCGGCAGCCGGCGTCTGGCGCTGTGTCGGCGAGTCCGCGCGCGCAAAAGGCGCATAGGCCAGGCCATTGACCTGCGGCATCACATCGGGCGCGTCGATCGGCGTGCCGATCCAGCCCCAGACCAGGACATTCGCCAGTGCCACCAGGACCGCAAGTCCCAGTGCGGCCATGAAACGGCGCTGGCAATCGGCGGTCGGGGATTGGTTATTTGATTGGTACATTGACTTCCGGTTCAAGCCGTTTTGATGATGCGACCCTACAATTGAACGCTTGCCGCGCCGATTTGGCGGACAGCGGATGCCGGTCGATCCGGATTCGCATGCGCCGCCTGGCGCAGACTGACATCAATCCCGAATGTTCCATTCTATGTGGCAATGCAGCAAACCACTGTTTACCGGTTTCGGCTGATTTTGCCGCTGCAGGCGCTGGCGCTTGCCCTGGTGCTCCTCTGGTGGCTGGACCGCGGCCGCCCGGTGTCTGTGGTGGAGCCCGACCTGACCACCGAGGCCCTGCCTTGCCTGTCTTATGCCCCGTTCAGGCGGCCCGGCGTCAACCCGCTCAATCCGGGCAGTGCGCAAGCGGTGATCAGTCCGGCGCAGATCGAAGAGGATTTGCGCATCCTCAAAACCCGTACCAACTGCATCAGGACGTACGGGCTGGGGCAAGGACTGGATGCGTTGCCGGCGATCGCCAGGAAGCTCGGGATGCGGGTCAAACTCGGCGCCTGGCTGGGGCGCGATGCCGCCCACAATCGTGCCGAACTGGAACGTGCGATCGCGCTTGCCCATGAGTTCAGGGGCACGATTGAATTGCTGATCGTCGGCAACGAGGTGTTGCTGCGGCGCGAGATGCTGCCCGAGGAACTGGCGCAAACCCTGGCCCAGGCACGGCTCAGATCGCCGGTGCCGGTGACCTATGCCGAAGTGTGGGAGTTCTGGCTGCGTCATGCCTGGCTTGCCGCCCAAGTCGATGTGGTGACCGTGCACATCCTGCCCTACTGGGAGGATGACCCGGTGGCGGTCGGTGAAGCGGTGGCGCATGTGCTGGCAATCGGCGCGACCGTGCGCCAGCGTTTCGCCGGCAAACCGGTGTGGATTGGCGAGACCGGCTGGCCGGCCGCCGGGCGCCAGCGCGCGGGCGCGCTGCCGGGGCCGGTCGAACAGGCGCGGTTCGTGCGCGAGTTGCTTGCGCGAACCACCGGGTCGGGGCTCGACTACAACCTCATCGAAGGCTTCGATCAGCCCTGGAAGCGGGCGCTGGAAGGTGCGATGGGCGGCTACTGGGGCATGTTTGACCAGTTTGGCGGCTTGCGAATCGCATTGCGCGGCGCCGTCGTCGCCGATCAGCGCTGGTGGCGCGGGCCACTCGGCGCCTTGCTTGGCGCCCTCGCCGGGTTGCTGCTGGCGGTTGCTTGCCGGCAGTCGCATCGCATGCCGCTCCCCTCGCTGGCTCGCCATTTGCCGCCGCTGGCGTCACTGACGTTGGCGGGCGCCATGCTCGGCGCGATCATTCCGGCACAGGCGCTGGCGATCGAGCAATGGGACCGCACGCCCTGGGAGCAGTTTGCAAGCATCGTGCTGGGCGCCCTCGGCGCGGGGATGGTCCTGATGCTCGCCTGGCGCCAGGCGCAGGCAGGCGAGGCGCTCCCGGCCGCCGGGCGCGGCAGTGTTGCCGACCGCTGTGCCGCGTTCCTGCGGCTGGCCATCATGTTCTGCGCCGCCAGCGTCGCGCTGGCGCTGCTGTTTGACGGCCGCTATCGGCCGTTTCCGTGGTGGTGGTTCGCCGCGCCCGCGGCCATGCTGGTGGCCGACCGCCTCGCCGGCACGCTGCGGTGCAGCCGGCCCGCGCAGCAGCACCTGCTGGCCCTGGTTCTCGCGGTCAGCGCGGTCGGAATCGCGCTTGCCGAAGGCTGGCGCAATGCTCAGGCGCTGGTGTTTTGCGGGTTGTTGCTGGCGCTGGCGGCGGCTGCGGGCCCGGGTTCGCGGGCGAACACCAGCAGTGCCAGAAGTGCGGCCGGGGCTGACGGATCCGTGCTGTAGAGCACCAGGCCCAGGCAGGCGGCAAACAGCGCGATCGCGGCCACGCCGCGTCGGGCGCACGCTATCGCGATGATCGCCAGGCCGAGGGCGCACCAGCCAATCCGTTGCTGCACGAACGATGCGATGATCCAGTCGCGCGCCAGGCACAATCCGTCGTCGGCACCGGTCAAACAGCGCGCGCCCATCGCCGCCGGCTCGATCAACCAGTGGCGCGCCGCTGCCGCCATGGCGAACGCCGCCGCGCAACCGAGCACGATCAGCGCCGCCAGCCGCCAGGTTTTCATCAGCGCACCGCCAGCGCCGCGGGCTTGGCGGCGCCCGAATCGAACGCGTCCATCAGGATGCGGGTCAGGTCGAAGATGGCGCCGATGCGCGGCAGGGCCGGTTCAAGGCCCGGCTTGAAGCCGTGTGCGGCGAGGCGCGCGAGCACCTCGGGACGCGAACTGATGATGTGGACCGGCACATCCCAGCTGGCCCCTTCGCCGGTCACATTGGCCGCCGGCTGATGGTCGCCCAACAGGATCGTGAGACTGTCGCGCGCCCGCGGTTGCGCCAGATAGCCGGCCAGCCACCGGTAGTTGTAGTCGATCATGCCGACATAGCCGGGGAACATGTTGAGCCAGTCCACTTTCTGCGCGGCGAGCGCGGCCATTTGCGCCTCGTCAAACGGAGTGGCGGACAGCAGCTTGCCCCAGTCCGCCTGATACGGTGGAACCGGATGAAACGGCATGTGGCTGGTGATCGAGGCGAAAAAAGTGAAGCGCTTGCGACTCGCTGCGGTCAGCGGATTGAGTTGCCCGTAACGCGCCAGCGCGACCTGGTCGGGCACCGACCAGTAGCCGATCTTCGGACCCTGGTAGCCGAGGTCACGCGCATCGGTGAACCTGTCGAAGCCGTAAAACACCTTTTCCGGCCAGTCCCAGGTCAGTGCCGGATAGAAGCCGTGGGTTTCGTAGCCGCGCTCGTGGAACAGGCTTATCAGCGTCGGGCGCCTGGTGGTCAAGAGCAGGTCATGGCGCGATGGATCGCTGGTGTCGATCCCGGTCAGCAGAGACACATGCGCCAGATCCGAGCCGCCGGCGAAGGTGGTGGACCGGACGTAGGCGGACACCACCCGCATGCCGGCGGCGGCGATGCGCGCGGCAAGCGCGTCGCGCGCCGGTTTCAACTGCGTGTAGGCCTTCGGGTTGTTGAAGGCGACGATGCCATAGGATTCGATGAAAAAGAGATTCACGTCGATCCCGCCGAGCGCGCCGAGATCGGAGACGAAGGCGGGCGAGGGCGGCAGTGCTTTTTCCAGCTCGCGCGTGTTCCATGCGGTGGCCAGCAGGTGCGCCTGCCGGATGTAGGTCGGCAACACCGGGCGCGACACCAGCGGCCAGGTGGCTTCGACGCCCGCATAATTCGCAGTCACCAGGGCGACGGCTGCCGCAGTCGTCGCCAGCGCCCAGCGGCTGGAGAGCGCATACGGCGCGGCGTCGCGTGCTGCCACCGTGATCGAGACCCGCAACGAGCGGTAGATCAGCCAGATCAGCAGCAGCAGGGCGGCCGGCACCAGGAGCGCGATCCACAACGGATAGCTCTTGAGCGTGACCCACAACACGCGCGGTATCTGCAACGAGTCCCAGTAGAGATTGATGCTGCGTCCGAACAGCGCCGGTGCCGTGGTGTCGAAGTAGCGGCCGATCACCAGCAGAAGATAGGCGCATGTGAGCGAGACGACCACCGGTCGCGACAATGCCTTCAGGCGCCACACCAGCAGCAGGATGGCGACCCAGAGCAGCACGAATTCCGGTGCCAGTCGGCGGTCCAGTTCGACAAACGGCGTCGGCCACCAGTTGGTCATGCTCAGGAAGGCGTTGAGCACCAGCAGTGCGACGATCGACTTCAGTACCCGACCCTTCGCCGCGTTCGATCCGGAAATGCTCAACATGCGATTGGCGGCACTGTTGCCGGCCGCAGCCGGCACCGCCGGCGCATCCCGTGCGGCGCGGTGGCGCCGCACGGCAGGGCGATTGCCGGGAAGCTGCATCGGGCGTGTTGGCGCAATGGTGTCATCGGGTGTGAAAGTCGCTGGTCTCAATGACCGCGTGAATCGAAAAGGCGCCGGCCAGCCGTTGCTGCAGCACTGTCGCGCCGGCCCCCCGCAGGCCCCGGCGAACAGCGACGTACATACTGTTGCAGGCCGCTGTTGGACCGGGTCGATTGTACTGCCGGTGCGGGCTTGACCGCACAAAGTGGACGCCGCGCCGGTGTTCGATGTACGCTCGCTGCGAATGCCTGGATGCAGCACCGGAATGCGACTCTGGGGCACAATCCCGGCACCAGCAGCGCGCAGGCGTTTGGCCCTCCCCATCCCCGGAACAGATCAGGCAGCCGTGTCGACCAGCCCGAACAACGAAGAATGGTTTCGTGACCTCGCCGAACTGTCATCCGACTGGTTCTGGGAACAGGATGCCGATTTCCGCTTCACCGCGTTGTGGGGGGCGATGCATGCGCGAACCGGCCTCGACGCCCGCACCACGGTCGGCAAATGTCGCTGGGAACTCGGCATCGAAGGCGTGACTGAACAGCAGTGGCACGCGCACCGTGCCGCGCTTGCGCGGCACGAGGCATTTCGTGATTTCACCTACCAGTATGTCAACCTGCATGGAGAATTGCGCTGGCTTTCGGTCAGCGGCAAGCCGGTGTTCGCAGTCGACGGCGGATTTGCCGGGTATCGCGGCATCGGTCGCGATATCACCGCGCAGCGCCACGCCGACGACGCGCTGCGCGACAGCGAGCGCCGCATGCGCGCGCTGCTTGACCTGTCATCCGACTGGTACTGGGTGCAAGACGAGAATTACCGCATCACCGAGCGCAGCGGCGCGATACTGGAGAGCAACAACCTGCCGGCCGCGGCCGATATCGGCAAGACTCATTGGGAACTTGGTTACCTCAACATGACCGAGTCCGATTGGGCGGTGCATCGTGCGCTGCTGGACCGCCGCGAGGAATTCCGCAACCTGCTGCTGGCGCGCACCAACACCGCCGGCGAGACGCGCTGGGCGCGCCTGAGCGGCAGGCCGCTGTATGACGCGCACGGCCGCTTCATCGGCTACCACGGCATCGGTCACGGCGTCAGCGAGCAGATCGAAGCCGAACGCGACCTGCGCGGCAGCGAAGGCCGGTTGCAACTCCTGATGGAAAGCGTGCCGGTGTCGATCGGGCAATTCGACCTTGACCTGCGCCTGCGCTATGTCAACCGCGGTTTCGAGCAGGTGTTCGGCCGTCCGGCCGCCAATCTGGTTGGCCGCCACCTGCGCGAGATCGTCGATCAGCCGACCTATGGCGTGATCCGGGAACATTTCGAGCGCGCATTGCAGGGCACCGCGGTCAGTTACCGCCGGACCAACAACGCCCCTGGTGGCAACGCGCGGGTGCTGGATGTCACGGTCGTGCCGCATCGCGATGAATCCGGCGGCGTGGTCGGCTGCTACGGCGTGGCGATGGATGTGACCGCGCTGGAACGGGCCGGGGAGCAAGTGCGCAGCCTGCAGCTTCGCTACGGCTCCGCGATGGAAAACACCACCGATCTGATGGCGGTGTACAAGGTCGACGGCGAGCAGTTGATCATCGAGCAATTCAACCCGGCGCTGCGGATGTTTTACGAACGGCAATTCGGCGCGGTCGACATCGCCGGCTGGATCGGGCGGACGCTGGCGGATTTTCTGCGCGAGGTCGCGGGCCTTGGGCAAACCGACCTCGAGCGTCGCCTCGCACCCTTCAGGCGAGTCGCGGCCGACGGGCGGGTACTGCGCTACCGGTCCGCGATCGGGTCGCCGTCCGGCGCGCAGCAGCGCGATTCCCTGCTGGTGCCGATCACCGATGGCGCGGGCCGGGTGACGCATTTGTTTTATCGCGGCGCCGACATCACCGAACTGGTGCGCAAGGAGGAACAGTTGCAGCGGCTCAACGCGGAACTCGAAAGCAAGGTGGCGGCGCGTACGGCCGAATTGTCGGCGGCCAACAAGGAACTCGAGGCCTTCGCCTATTCGGTATCGCACGACTTGCGCACGCCCTTGCGCGGCATCGATGGCTACAGCCAGTTGCTTCTCGAGGAACACGGCGTCGCGCTCGGGCCGACTGGCACGGCGCACTTGCAGCGGGTGCGCCGCGGGGTCCAGCGCATGGGCACCCTGATCGACGACATGCTCAGGCTGGCACGGGTCACGCGCGCGCCGCTGATTCGCGCGACCGTCGACCTGTCGGTGATCGCCGCTGAAGTCGCCGCGGAGTTGCAGCGTCAGGCGCCGTTGCGCAAGCTTGCATGGAAGCTGCAACCCGGGGTGACGGTCTGCGCCGACCCGGGATTGATGCGCATCGTGCTCGACAACCTGCTCGGCAACGCCTGGAAGTACACGCGCGACAGCGTCGCGCCGGTGGTCGAATTCGGTGCCGCGGCGTCGGGCGAAGGCGCCGGCTTCTTTGTGCGCGACAATGGCGCGGGGTTCGACATGGCTTACGAGGCGAAACTGTTTCGGGCGTTCCAGCGATTGCACGGGCCGAAGGAATTCGAAGGCTCCGGCATCGGGTTGGCCACCGTTGCACGCATCGTGCAACGCCATGGCGGGCGCATCGAGGCCCGCGGCGAGCCGGGCAAGGGCGCCGCGTTCCAGGTTTTTTTGCCGGCAGGGGAGACAAACACATGACGCAGGGAGCCATCTTGCTGGTCGAAGACAACGAGGATGATGCCGACCTGACATTGCTCGCCTTCAGGCGCTCGCACCTGGCCAACCCGGTGGTGGTCGCCGAGGATGGCGCCGCCGCGCTGGACCATCTGTTCGGCGCGGGCGCCTTCGCCGCGCCCGGCGCGCCATTGCCCCTGCTGATGATCCTCGACCTGAACCTGCCGAAGGTCTCCGGTCTCGAAGTCCTGCGCCGGGTGCGCGCCGAGGAGCGCACCCGCATGATGCCGGTGGTGATCCTGTCGACCTCGAACGAAGACGAAGACGTGATCAACAGCTATTCGCTCGGCGCCAACGCCTACGTGCGCAAGCCGGTGGCCTTCGAGGAGTTCCTCACCGCGGCGGCGCGTCTGGGCATGTTCTGGATGCTCACCAATCTGCCGCCGCCGGGCACCGCAGGCACGGCGCCCTGAATCCGCACTTGATGCAGGGGCGCCCTTTGCACCGGCGTGCCGCACGCCACGTGAGCGCCGGCAGCGTCCGCTGGCCCGCTTGGATTAGGATTGCGGCTTTTGCGTTTTCGGCCTCGCCGACCTTCAAGGAAGCAACATGCCCGTCATCACCTGCATCGAAGACCTGCGCCAGCTGCACCAGAAGAACACGCCCAAGGCGTTCTATGACTATGTGGATGCCGGCAGCTATACCGAAGGCACCTATCGCGCCAACAGCGCCGATCTCGCCGCACTGAAGCTGCGCCAGCGGGTCGCCGTCAACGTCGAGGCGCGTTCGACCGCAACCACCATGATCGGTGAGAAAGTGGCGTTGCCGACGGCCCTGGCGCCGGTTGGCCTGACCGGCATGCAGTGGGCCGACGGCGAGATCCTGGCGGCGCGCGCCGCCGAGAAATTCGGCGTGCCGTTCACGCTCTCGAC
>JANPGJ010000584.1:0-1667 GCA_031423955.1 Burkholderiales bacterium | reverse complement strand
GCCGCCTGGCCGAACCGGCCGATCCGGGTGGTCATTCCGGTGCCCGCGGGCAGTGCGTTCGACACGGTGATCCGGCCCCTGGGCCAGCGCCTGTTGCCCACGCTGGGGCAACCCTTCGTCATCGACAACAAGCCCGGTGCGTCGCTGACGATGGGCACCGTCAATGTGGCCAACTCGCCGCCCGACGGCTACAGCATCCTGCTCGCCAACGACACGCCGTTCTCGATCCTGCCGGCGTTGAATACACCGCTGCAATACGACCCCGACCGCGACTTCGCGCCGCTCGGCGTGATCGCCCAGGCCGCGCTGATGCTTATCGCCGGTGCGGCGTTCCCGGCCAATACCCTGCAGGAGTTTCTCGCCTACGTGAAGGCCAATCCCGGCCGCGTTACCTTTGGCACCGGCGGGGTCGGCAGCCAGCACCATATCGCCATGGAGACCCTGGCTGCGCGCCATGGCCTGGACATGCTGCACGTTCCTTACCAGGGCATCGGGCCGGCCTTCACCGGCCTATTGGCCGGCAGCACGCACGTGATGCTGGCGGCGATCGCGCTGCCGGCGCAGCACATCAAGTCGGGGCGGCTGAAGGCGATGGCCTGGACCGGTGCGCGTCGTCATCCCAACTTCGCCGATCTGCCGACCTTCCAGGAAGCCGGCGTCGCCGATTTCGTGTGCGGCGCGTGGTTCGGCCTTTTCGCACCGGCGGCCACGCCGCCGGAAATCACCCGCAAACTGGCCGCCATGATCTGGACTGTGGTCTCCAGCAAGGAGTACACCGACAACGTGCTCCTGCCTGCCGGTTTCGACCCCAACCCGTCGACGCCGCCCGAGCAGTTCGCTGCCTTCCTGCACGAAGACCGACGCAAGTGGCGCGATTGGGTGCAACGTATCGATCCGAAAAAGCTGCGGGCCTGACGGCAGTGGGCGGTTTTGAGCAAGGACCCTGTGAGCAAGTCACCCAACGATTTCGCCGCACCTGACGCCCTGCGCCGCCGGTTGGTCGGCATGGCGGCCGCCGCGCCACTTGCCAGCGCCGGGTTGTGCGGCGATGCGCTCGCCCAGCCGGCTTATCCAAACCGGCCGATCCGCGCCATCGTGCCGGTTCCGGCCGGCGGCACGCTCGACCTGATCGGCCGGCAGGTCGGCCAGCGGATTTTGCCTGCGCTGGGCCAGCCGATGGTCATCGAGAACCGCTCGGGCGCCGCGGGCCAAGTCGGCGTGACGGCGGCCGCCCGCTCGCCGGCCGATGGCTACACGCTGCTCCTGGCCAACGATCCGCCGTTCTCGATCCTGCCTGCATTGGGCAACCCGATGCAGTTCAACCCGGACAATGACTTCGCCCCCTTGAGTCTGCTGTGCCAGGCCTCCTTGCTGCTGGTGGTCGCGGGCGATTTTCCGGCCGGCAATCTGCGCGAAATGGTGGCCTACATCGGCGCCAACCCGGGCAAGGTGCCGTATGCATCGGCCGGTGTCGGCAGCCAGCACCATATCGGCATGGAGCGCTTCATGGGCCTGGCCGGGCTGGAGATGGTCCACGTGCCCTATGCGGGCATCGCACCGGCCTTCAATTCGCTGCTCTCCGGCGAGACCAAACTGCTGTTCGCCGCGCTGACATTGCCCTTGCCGCATATCCCCACCGGCAAGGTCAAGGCGATCGCCTTGAGCGG
>JANPGJ010000583.1:0-2191 GCA_031423955.1 Burkholderiales bacterium | reverse complement strand
GCGCGAAGTCACCAAGATGTCACCGCACAGCCATGCCGACTTCGAGCAATGCTCGCTGGCCCTGTCGGGCGAGTTCATCCACCACATCCGCTGGCCGTGGACCACCAACATGAACCATTGGCGCGAAGACGAGCACGCGCTGTGCGGCACGCCGTCGATCGCGGTGATTCCGCCGCCGGCGATCCACACCACCCAGGCCACGGGGGCCGGCGCCAATCAACTGGTGGATGTCTTCTGCCCGCCGCGGGTGGATTTTTCGCAGAAGCCGGGCTGGGTATTGAATGCCGATGAATATCCGATGCCGTGAAGCGTCGGACTGATAGCTTGCTGCAAATACTGCCCGACAGGAGCACGTCTTGAAATCCCTTTACTTGCTGGTCGCCTGCATCGCAGGCGCCAGCGCCATGTTCGCCAGTGCCCAGCAACCGGCACCCGAACCCTTGGCCGCCGACGAATTCCGCGTCACCTTGCTCGGCACCGGCAGCCCGGCGCCGGTGCTGCGGCGCTTCGGCCCCGGCGTGCTGGTGCAGGCCGGCGGCCGCACTCTCCTGATCGACAGCGGTCGCGGCGTCACCCAGCGCCTGCTGCAGCTGGGCCTGAAGCTGGGCGAGATCGATACCTTGTTCATCACCCATCTGCATTCGGATCACATTGTCGGCATTCCCGATCTGTGGCTTACCGGCTGGCTGGAAGCCGGGTATGCGCAACGCAAGGGGCCGTTTCGCGTGCGCGGGCCGGTCGGGTCGCAGAATTTGATGGATGGGCTGGTGCGGGCCTTCGACTGGGATATCAAGGCGCGCATCGCCGACCAGAACCTCGATCCCGCCAATCTCAAGCCGGAAGTCACCGAGGTCCGGGAAGGCGTGGTGTACGAGCAGGCAGGGGTCAGGGTGACGGCGTTCGACGTCGATCATGGAGAACTGCTCAAGCCCGCCTTCGGCTACCGGATCGACTACGCGGGGCGTTCGGTCACCATTTCGGGTGACACCCGTTTCAGTGAAAATCTGATCAAGCATGCGAGCGGTACCGACTTGCTGATCCATCAAGTGGCTGCGGCGCGCGCGGAATTGCTTGAGCAGACCACATTCAAGGTGATCCTCGATCATCACACCAAACCTGAAGAAGCCGGCACGGTGTTTTCGCGCACCAAACCCAAGCTCGCTGTGTACTACCACTTCGTTCTGCTGGGCTCGCCCAAGGTGCCGCCGATCACCGAGAAGGAAGTCGTCGAGTTGACGCGCAAGACCTACGCCGGCCCGCTGGTGGTGGGCGAGGACCTGATGGCCTTTCGCATCGAGGCGGGCCAGGTAGTGCAACTGGGTGCGAAGTGAGCCCGGCCCACGCGCCTGGCGGGTTGATGGAGGCTTGCACATGAGTGAACGACTGCGCCCGCTTCACAGCAGCCTGACGCTCGAACTTGCGGCGGCGATCGTCGATCGTGCGCTTGTGATCCGGCAACGCGAAGGCTTGCTGCCGCTCGCCGTGGCCGTGCTCGATGCGGGCGCGCAACTGGTGGCCTTCAAGCGCGAAGACGGCAGCGGCGTGATGCGCTTCGACATCGCCTTCGGCAAGGCGCACGGCGCACTCGGCATGGGCATGTCTTCGCGCCTGATTCGCGACCGCCTGGCCGCGCGACCGGCCTTCCAGAGCGCACTGGCCGCCGCGTCGGGCGGGCGCTTCATTCCGGTGCCCGGCGGGGTGTTGATCCTCGATGCCGGCGGCACCGCCATCGGCGCGGTCGGTATCAGCGGCGACGCCTCTGACAAGGACGAATACTGTGCGATCCAGGCGGTGCATGACGCCGGCTGCAACAGCGAACCGGCGGCCCCCAACCCCGACTGGCGTGGCGCCGGGCTTTGACCAGGAGTGGCAATGCAACGACGTGATCTGATCAAGCTGGGCCTGGGTGGCGCATTGCCGTGGCTGGCGTCACCTGCGCTGGCGCAGGCTGCATACCCGGCACGCCCCTTGCGCCTGGTGGTGCCGTTTCCGCCAAGCGGGCCGACCGACACATTTGCACGCCAGTATGCGCAACGTCTTTCCTCCGTTCTCGGGCAGACCGTGGTGGTGGAGAACAAAAGCGGCGCCAGCGGCGCCGTCGGTTCGGTCGACGTCAAGAACGCGGCGCCCGACGGCTACTCGCTTCTGTTCGGCACCGCCACCACGCACGGGCTGTACAACGTGATCGCCA
>JANPGJ010000582.1:0-17434 GCA_031423955.1 Burkholderiales bacterium | reverse complement strand
CTGGCAGGGCGAGGTTGCCAGCACCGTCGCCAGCATCCCGACATTCATGCTGCCCTATCTCGATGTGCGCCTGGTTCCTTCGGCCACCGGCCAGATCGATGATGCGACTCTCGCCAGCTTTGCCACCAGCGGTGCCACCCTGACGCGCAGGAACGGCACCGCCAACGACCCGATCGCGCAACTGGCGGCAGCCACCAACCAGAAGCCCTGGATCTCGCTGGGCGACGGCAAGGTGCGCCTGTTCTACAACCCGGCCGGGATCAGCGCCGGCGTCTACACCCTGACGGTGGCATCGGCCACCGCCTGGCAGGATTCGGCCGCCGCGGTCGCCGACCGCAACAAGACCTTCTCCTTCACGCTGGTCGACCCGGTTGCCGAAGTGGTGTCGCCGTTCAGCGGCAACCGGCCGTCGGTGGATGTGAATGTCGCCAACGCCGCCGGCGGCAATGCCTTCATCGATGTGATTTATCGCGCCACACCGGGCGCCGGGCTGGATTACGCGTCCATCTTCGATACCGGGCAGGAGTTCACCGTCACCGGGCTCACCGTCACCAATGGCCGGCCTGTCGCCATCGGCCTGGCAGTCGATGCCGATGGCGTGGCGACCTATTTCGAGGTCAACAATCAGGACGGCAGCAACGCCGCCAAGGCGTGGGGCAAGACCGACTGGAACCGTGACGGCACGGTCAACGCGAAGGATCGCGATTTCAATGGCAACGGCACTGCGGATGAGGACGCCGACCTCTACCTGGTGCTGGCGCAGGAAGGCATCACCCAGTTCCGCTACGCCGCCACCGATTCCGATTTCGCGCCCGGCGCCGTCGCCGTGACCTTCATGGCCTACGCCAACAATGGCGAAGGCTGGCAGGACACTGCGGGCAACCAATCGGTAGTCGATGCGGCCGCTCGAAACTTCTACGTCGAAGGGCCGACGGTGCGCCTGGTCTCGCCTGGCGCCGGCGGGCAGATCGACATCGGTGTTCTGCGGAATCGTGGCTATATCGACGTCACCTGGAACGTGGGTGGCGGCAGCTACTTGCTGGATGCCAACTCGATCACCGACCTTGCGCCGGAATTCGAACTCAGCGGTACCGGCCTTGGCACCATCAAGCTCGAGAGCGGCCAGGCGCCGGTGCTGCAGACCGCCAGTGGCGCAAGCGTTACCTATCGCTATTGGACCACCGGGGCTTTCGCCGCCGATGCCGGCACCGACGACACGGTGGATATCGCCTTCATCGCCGGCAGCTGGTCGTTCACCGAGAGCGGCGCCCCGGCCGTGGCGCAGGCCACCGCCACGCTTACCAGCGCGCAATGGCTGACCGTCAATTTCGATAGCGTGGTGCCGGCCGGGTTCACGCTCGATGCGGCCTCGATCACCGACCTGGCTGCCGAGTTCAGCTTGACCTATAGCGGCCAGAACTTCGCCAAGAACGGCAACGGCAATATCAGTCTGGTGGCAACGACCGCGCCGCAGCGCATCGGTGATGGCAACACCTACCGCTTCCGCGTGTCTGGCGACTTCGCCGCCGACGGCACGCAAAGCGTGACACTGGTGTATGCCACCCGCGGCTGGTCATTCACCAGCAGTACGGCGGCGACCGCAGGCACGCAGACCATCGATGCCAGCGTGCTGGCCGCCGCCAGCAAGAGCTACATCGACTTCGGCTTCACGCCTTCGGTGCAGGTCAGCGCGACCGCGGCCGCCTACACCATCAACGCGATCCCGACCGCAGCCGACATCACCCTTTCCGGCGCCGGTATCAATGGCCCGCCGCTCAATGTGATCGACATGGGCGCAATCGATGCCACCTCGCTGGGCAACGGCGTCTATCGCTATTACGTGGATGCAAGCAGGTTCCAGTTAAGCGGCAATGGAGTGGTCGAGGTCACGGTCGCCGCCGGCACTGTGCGCGACAACTCGGTCGGTGGCCCCGGTCTTGGCAACCGTACAAGCACGCAGGGCTTCACCGTCCAGGGCACGACCGGCAGCGTCAGCGGCCCGGCCGATGGCGGCCTGATCGGCCTGGCCTCGCTCAACAACCGCGGCTTCCTCGATGTCACCTTCGGCTTCCCGCCAGGCAAAACGCTCGACCTCGACAGCATCTACGACCTTGCTGCCGAATTCAGCATCGACACCTCCACCGGCCATACGCTGCGGTTGGACGCCACCCAGGCCCCGATCCGGCTGGGCACCACCGGCACCACCTTCCGTTACTTCACGCTGGGCACCTATACCAGCGGCGATGTCAACATCACGCTGATCTCCGGCGCGATCGGCTTTACCGACGGCAGCACGAGCAACGCGACCGATACCCTCAAGGTTGCCACGCCGGCCACCGCCAACCTGAGCTATATCGACATCCGCTACACCCCGGTCACCGCCCTCACGCTCGATACGGACTCGATCACGGACGCCGACGACGAATTCAGCTTCGGCGGCGCGGGCAAGGGCAACGTCAGGTTCGCGAGCATCGCTCTGCCGGTGCTGCGCCTGACCAACAGCAACACCTTCCGTTACTTCCTCGAGGGCGATTTCGCCGCCGGCGAGGTCACCATCGCCTTCGCGGCCAACAGTTTCCAGTCGGTGGCCTCCGATACCGCCGGGGTCATCGATTCGGCGTCGGTCAACACCGTCGGCAATCTCGCCACCAGCGTTACCGGTAAGACCGCCGAGCGCTTTACCGCGGTGGTGCTGAGCGCAAGCCTGGCCGATCCGCTGGCCGGCACCAATGTCGATGCCGACCTGCTCAACAACCGCGGTTATGTCGACGTCACCTTCGCCTTCAACGGCAACACGGGCATCGATGCAGCCAGCATCACCGATCTCGATCCGGAATTCAGCGTTGCCATCACCGCAGGTACCGGCACTTTCGCGCTTGACAACAGCCAGGCACCGGTGCTGGTGGCCAGCAGTGCCACCGACGTCACCTATCGCTACTGGTACACCGGCACCTTCAAGACCGGCAAGTTGCAACTCACCCTGATTGCCGGCGGTTTCAACTACCTGGATGCGGCCAATGCGGCCACACCGAATGCGGCCGGCGCGCTGCCCGAGCTTGACCTCACCGCCAAGCCCGGCAGCACCTGGATCGACGTGCGCTACAGCGCGGCCGGCGGCGTCGCGCTGGATGCGGCCAGCTTTGCCGATTTGGCGCGCGAGTTCGCACTGAGTGGCTCCGGCCTCGGCAGCGCGGCCCTGCTGGCAGGCGCGCCGACCCTGCTTTCGAGCAGCAGCGACAAGATCGACAATGACGGAGACGGCATCGTCGATGAGGCAGACGAGACCGTTTATCGCTACTACGTGAGCCGCGGCTTTGTCGAAGGCTCGGTGGCGATTGCCTTCACCGGTGCCAACTGGGCCGATAGCGAAGGCAACCGCGGCCAGGATTCGAACCAGGCCTTCCAGGTCATCGCAACCCTGAAGGAAGACAACGGGCAGTCCGGCCAGTCGGTCGGCCGCGTTTTCTACATCGAGATTTCCGGTGGCATCAAGCTGCAGGGCCTGGGCTTCACCGACGAGCCGATCATCGACATCCGCGGCAAGGTCACGCTTGAAATCGGTGACTTCAAGTTGACCAACGGCAATGTCATCAAGCGCTTCACCATCGATGCTTCCGGCACCATCAAGATCATCAAGCTGGGCAACATCGGTTCGGCGGCGGCGCGCTTCGTGCTGCAGGCGGGCGCCACCGTGTCGGGCAGCCCGGAATTCTGGGGTGTGGCGAAAATCCAGGCCAACCTCGACTTCCTCAAGAACTACGGCATCTTCGTGGAAGGTAGTGCGCTGCTGCAGATCAACACCACCAGCACGCCCAAGACCGAAACCATCGCGCTCGAAGGTATCGAAGGTGATGTGATCCGCGAGAACATCAATCTTTCGATTGCCGGTCTGTCGACCTCGGTGCTGGGAGAGGTCGATATGTCGGCGGTATTCGCCACCGCGCTCGGCAACATCGATACCGATGTCGCGAAGGCTGGCGACCAGTTCATCAACGTCACCGGCGCCAAGATCCAGACCATCATCCGCGGCCAGCAGTGGAAGATCATCACCCGCGATGCCGCCGACACCAAGAAATTCGGCCCCTCCTACTTCCTCAATTACGACTCCAGCGATGGCAAGCTCGACCTGCGTGCCGAAGGCCAGACCTTCGTGCTGGCGGCCGAATCCTTCGCCATCGAGATTGTCGGTTCGCTGAAGATCAAGGAAGGCGGTTCGTCCGACCCGAATGCCGACAACATGGTGGAACTGTTCGGCGGCTTCTTCCTGCGCATTACACCAGAGCGTTTCGAGATCTTCGTGCAGGCAGAGGCGCGCATTCCGGTACTGGGCCTGAGCGGCTCGGCGGTCGGCCTCATCATCATCGATGCCGATACCACGCGCCCCGGGCTGCCGGGCGTGGCGATGGCGCTAAACCTGCAGCTGAGCCTCGGCGCTTCGACCGAGGGCAGCGATCAGGCGTCCGCGCTGGACGGCATTTTCGAGCTGCGCGGCTCGGTGGTGGTGATGCTGAACACGACGCTCCGCGAGCAGGTGTTCCAGATTCCGCAGAGCTTCCTGGACCTGTTGCCGGACGACGCGCCGACCTCCGTCACCGTGTTCGCCGCCGCGCCGGAAATCAACGGCAGCAAGCGCGAAGGCGTCAATCCGGAAATCTATATCTCGGCCAATATCCAGGGCAGCATCAAGCTCTTCGATGTGATCACGCTTACCGGCTTCATCTCGTTCACCGCGGCGGTCGATCCGGTAGGCGGCAGCGCCTATGTGCGGATTGCCGGCGCGATCAGTACCGAAATCGCGTTCATCGGCGCCTTGAGCGGTAGCCTCGACCTGCAGTTCTATACCAACAAGGACGGCGCCGGCCCGGGCATCATCGGCCGCGTGCAACTGGCACGCACCATCGGCGGCCCGACCTCGGGCATCTACATCAGTGGTCAGTTCCTGCTGGAAGTCAATTCCTTCCTGACCACCCAGACCATCATCAGCTTCCAGACCAACAAGGAAGCCAACCACAGCGGCGCCGCGCCGAACCTCCTGGCCACCGATCCGAACACCGGCTTCTTTGTCTTCGGCAACATCAGCATCAACCCCGGCATCCGGCTGGTGCTGCAGGGCTTGCTGCAAATCGGCACCCCGGACGCCTCGGGCAAAGCGCCGATCGATATCAGGGGGCGCTTCGAATTCATCCTGAGCACCAATCCGCTTTCCATCGAGATCCGCGCGCAGGCCAGCATGTCCTTGTTCGGCGTCGGTTCGTTCAACATCGATGGCGTGTTCCGCCTGGACGCCGATGGCTTCGCCGCTTATGTGAATGTGAGTCTGAATGGCGACTTCGGCGGCAACATCGGGCTTTCATTCAATGCCGGCGCCACGGTGGAGATCTATCTCGGCTCGCTCACTCAAAAGACCCTGACCAAGGCCGACGGCAGCCAGGTCACCGTGCTGCGAGGCTTCAAGCTCAACATCAGCGGTTCTGTCACCTTCCTGGGTTTCGTCTCGGCCTCCGGCAGCGTCACCATCACGCTGCAGGCCAACGTGTTCTCGATCGAATTCGACATTTCGCTCGGGCTCGGACCGCTCACCATCGCGGCACGCGGTGGCGCGGCGATCTACACCGACGACCGCCCGGGCCTGGCGCTGCTGCTCGATGTCAGCATCGACGCCAACCTGTTCGAGGTGATCAAGATCAAGGCCGGCGGCAAGCTGCAGCTGAACACCTCGGGAAAAGCGCGCACGCTGTCCGGCGTGACGATGCAGGCCAACAGTTTCCTGATCGCCTTGAACGGCGAGGTCAAGTTCCTTGAGGTGCTCAAGTTCAACGCCAGCTTCCTGCTGGAGGTCGGCTACGAGGGCGTGGGTTCATGGCAGGTGCGCTTCAACGCCAGCATGGACTTCTTTGGCCTGATGACGGTGCAGGCCGCCGGCTTCTTCAACTACAAGGGCTACTTCGATTTCTCGCTGGATGGCGAACTGGTGCTGGGCTCGCGCAGCTTCGGCCTGGTGGCCAGCCTGCACTTCCGCGTCGCATTCGGCGAGCGGCCGGTGTTGGCAACCCCGGGTCTGACCGAATACTTCTTCCTGGTCGAATTTTCCGGCAGCGCCAGCCTGCGCGCTTTCGGCATCACTTTCGCCGGTGTCGAGATCGGTGCATCGATTACTGCCTCGGGTGAGGGCAGGGTACCGCTGGTGGTGAGAGCCAACGCTTCGGTGAAGATCCTGTTCATACGCATCCGCGTCTCGATGAGCTTCACCATCGGCTACATCGAGCTGCCCAAGAAGGTGTACCTGGCCGGCAATGGCAGCGGTGACGCACGGATTTGGGACCCGGCGGCGTCCAATGGCGTGTTGTATCTCAACATGGGCAGCCGCAACAACATTCGCGGCCTCGCCGAAGGCGCCGATGATGAGCTCTACACCATCGAACGGGTAGGCGCGGACGCCAGCGGCGAGACCGTGAAGGTGAAGTTCAGCGGCCGCGAGACCATCTTCAAAGGCGTCAAGAAGCTGGTGGCCTTTGGCGGTGAGGGTGATGACCACATCTATGTCAAGGAAGGCGTCACCTCGGATGTCGAGTTCCATGGCGGCAACGGCAACGATGTCTTCATCTACGACGGCAGCGGCCGCGCCTTCCTGTATGGCGATGCCGGCGACGACTACATGGCCACTGGCGACGCCAGCACCAGTGCCACGCTGTTCGGCGGCGACGGCATGGATTACATCATCCACAACGGCAGCGGTGCCGCCACCATCGACGGCGGTGAAGGCGGTGACAAGATCTACGGCGGCTTCGGCAATGACCTGATCCGCGGCGGCGGCGGTGATGACGACATCGACGGGCGCGGCGGTATCGACCAGATGTACGGCGACGCCGGCAACGACCTGATCCATTGGGACTACGCCGATGTCGTGCTGGGCAACGTTGATGGTGGCGCCGGCAACGACATCCTCGAACTGGTCGGCACGTCTGGCGCCGATGACTTCCTCATCACCTCGCTCGGTAGCAGCAGCTTCAAGGTCGCCAACTACAAGGCAGGCGCCCTGGCCGGTTCGCTCACTGCCAGCAATATCGAAGACCTGCGCCTGGATGCGCGTGCCGGCGCCGACAAGATCACGCTTGATACCTCCGTGGGCTCGGGCGGCCTGGCGTTTGTCGAACTGTCCGTGGGCAAGAACGTGGTGCGCACCGGCACTGAATTCGTCAACGATCCGGAATCCGGCCAGCCGATCGAGCAGCCGCGCTTCTCGATTTCCGACGATCGCGCGGCCGATACCGTCACCATTCTCGGCCACGCCAGCAACGCCGATGTGGTCACGCTCGACGAGAATACGCAGAACGGCATCAAGGGCATCGGTGTCCGCTTCGCCGCCGGCCTGCCCAACATCGTGGTGTCGAACAGCCTGCGCTCCGAGGGCGACACCCTGGTGATTTCCACCCGCGGCGGCGACGACACCGTGAATGCCTCCGCACTGACAGTCGATCGCGCCGCCTTGCGCATCGTCGGCGGTGACGGCAACGACACCCTGCGCGGCTCGCGTTTCAACGACGTGATTGACAGTGGCCGCGGCAGCGACTTCGTCACTGGCGACCTCGGGCTTGACGAGTTCTTCGATGCCAGCCCGAGCGCCAGCAACGGCGTCGACGATGACGCCGACGGCCGCATCGACGAAGCCGACGAAGACGAGATCGACACCCTGATCGAGAACCTCGCCAATCGCAGCGAGACCTTCAGCGCCGATGTGGGCCTCTACAACGACCGCCTGGTGATCGGCAATTTGTTGAACAGCGCCGGCAACGCGCCCTTCGAAACCGGCACAAATGCCGCCAACGAGCTCAACGACGCCGGCGACCGCTTCGCCGCCGATGCCATCAGCGAAAACCTGAAGAACCTGTTCGAGCGCGCCACCATCACCGGCGGCGGCGGCAACAACACCTTTGTGGTGAGTGATCTCGACCGCAGCATCCGCGTGGGCGACACCCGCGTGACGGTGCTCAACTGGCGCGGTATCGCCACGCTGAACAATGCTGCCAACGACGGGCCGTCGCCCGAGCATTACCTGATCACCATGCCGGCAGAGAGCCGTGCGGTGGTCAACATCACCTCCACCGGCAGCGACGTCAGCGACCGCCTGGTGGTGACCGGCAGCGACAACGCCGACCGCTTCCTGCTCACCGCCGACGGCACTACGGCGAATGCCATCGGCACCATCCAGGCGCGCGAGTTCCGCAGCGGCCAGACCGCCCTGTTTGACGCCATGCGCGTGACCCATCAGGGGGTCGAGAACGTCGAGATCAACAGCCGTGGCGGCGACGACCGGGTGGCGGTGCGCACCTTGCATACCCGCACCACGCTCAATACCGGTGCCGGCAGCGACGCGGTCTATGTGGGCGGCAACGCCACCCTGGGTGGCCTGGGCCAGGCCGACAGCAACGCCGGTGGCAGCCTGAACGAGATCAACGCGCTCCTGACGGTCAATGGCCAGGGCAATGGCGACAGCGACCTGCTCGACCTCGACGACACCGCGGATGCGGTCAGCAACCACGGCACCCTGACCGCCACCCGCCTCACCAACGGCGTCATCGGCAGCGCGCCCGGGCTGCGCCTGCTGGGTGCCAACGGCAGCGTTACCTACGGCACGGTCGAGACCCTGGACATTCGCCTGGGCGGCAACGCCGCCAACGGCAATGTCTTCACCGTCGAGAGCACGCACGGCGTCGGATCGCTCACCCGCATCGCCAGCGGCGACGGCGCCGACATCTTCAACATCGAGACCCTGACCGGCGACCTGTTGCTGGCCACCGGCGGCGGCAGCGATACCGTACGCGTCGGTTCGACCACCGGCGACCTGGGCCAGATCGACGGCCTGCTCGATGTGTTCAACGCCAATGTCAACTCGCTCAAGGGCCGCCTCACGGTCGATGGCGGTCTCGGCGCCGCCGACACCCTCAAGGTGTATGACGGCGGTGACAACGCGCGCGAAAACGGCACGCTGACCGCGACCGAACTGACCGGGATGGGTCTCCTGGGCATCAGTTACGCCCGCTTCGACCTGCTGAAACTGTGGCTGTCCAATGGCGACAACAGCTTCTACGTCGACTCCACCCATGCCGGCGTGACCTTCATCGATACCGGTGACGAACCAGAGGTCGTCAACGGTATCAACGACGTGGTCAACATCCGCGCCATCTCCGGCCCCACCACCATCGATGCGGGCCAGGGCAACGATGTGATCCGCGTCAACTTCAACGCCAACGGCGAGCAGACCGGCTTGAGTGGCATCGATGGCGAGCTCACCCTGCATGGCCAGCAGGGCGGTGATCGCTACGAGATCGGCCTGGCCGGGCAGATTTCCTCGCGCATCAACGTGTTCGACCAGTCGCGTGGCGACCCTGGCATCAACCGCCTGCGGATCTACGGCACCAACCAGGCCGACTTCTTCCTGTTGCGTGCCAACAAGGATATCGGCATCGGCATGGTCGCGGCCATCGAGGTCGATGCCAACCGCTTGCCGGTGGCCGGCGGGGTCATCGAGCGCATCAACTACGATGGCGATATCAGCGGCGCGGTGGAGATTTTCGGCCGCAATGGCAACGATACCTTCGTGCTCGACGACAATCTGGCACCGACCACCATTTTCGGCGATGCCGGTGCCGATACCTTCCAGATCGGCCAGGTCTACCAGTCGTTCCGCGACGGCCGCAATCCGGCCAATGGCCTGGCCGAGGAAGACTACTTCCAGACCACCCAGATCACCCGTGGCTTCCTCTCCAATGGCGTCAGCCAGAGCACGGTGCTGTTCGGTGGCACCGGCAACGACACCTTCACCGTCTACAGCAACAAGGCCGAGTTGTTCCTGAACGGCGACGAGGACGACGACACCTTCACCGTGCGTGCCTTCATCAAGGTCAACCCCAACGATCCGAAGGCGCCTTACACCAACATCAATGGCGGGCAGGGCGCCGACTTCATCGCCTACACGGTCAATGCGCCGGTGCGCATCGACGGCGGCGACGGCTTCGACACCCTGACGGTGATCGGTACCGAGAACGGCGACGATTTCGTGATCAACGATCGCGGCGTCTACGGCGCCGGGTTGTTCGTCAGCTACACCGGGCTTGAGAAGATCGTGGTCGATGCACTCGAGGGCAACGACCGCTTCTTCATCGAAAGCACCAGTTCGGCGGTGGCGCTCGAGATCGTCGGCGGCCGCGGCAGCGACACCTTCAATGTCGGCGGCAGCAACGGCAACGCCGTTACCGTGGTCAGCAACAACCTGCAAGGGCATAGCGGCCTGGTGGTGCAGTCGACCACCACCGACGATCCGGCCTACAAGGAGGTGTTCGTCAAGGACGTGGTCGCCAATGTGCGCGACAACGACGAGGCCGAAGTGGTGGTGCTGCCGACCCTGGGTGCGCTGCGCCTGTTCGAGACCGTCAGCAGCGGCGTGTTCTCGCTGGTGGTCAACAGCTACAAGGTCGTGCTGACGCGCGCCCCGGAAGAGACCGTCACCGTTTCGGCGGTGCCGGTGGCCCTGCGCGAGAGCGTCCTGCGCGCCGGCGGCAAGGGCGTCAAGCTCGGGCTTGCAAGTCAGGGTACCGACCTGGCCGGGATGCTGGCGGCGGCCGCCACTGCCAGCGAAGACGGCATCGCACTGACCTTCACGCGCGACAACTGGTTCGTGCCGCAGACTGTCTACGTCTATGCCGGCGACGACAAGCTGGCCGAAGGCACCAACGGCTACACCGTCGTGCACCGCACCCAGCAGGGCGCCAGCGCCAAGGATGGCGGCGCCTACGACAGCCTGGCCGTGCTGTCGATCGTGGCGACGGTGGTGGACGACGACGCCGCCTCGGTGCAGATACTTTCCTACGACGCCACCACCCCCGGCCAGAGCGTATTCCAGCCGATCGTCGCCGAGGGCGGCGGCATCGACCTGCCGGCACCGGCGGGCCTGGAGAGCGACGGTTACTGGGTGGTGCTGAGCAAGCGGCCCACTGGCGTTGTCAATGTCGATTTCACCATCGACTCGCAACTGCTGCTTGACACCGCCACCACCGCCGGCAGTATCGTCAGCACCGCCACCGCGGTGGTGGTCGATGGCAAGAGCCTGACCCGCTACACGCTGACCTTTGATGGCAGCACCTGGGATACCGCGCAGAGAATTTCGATCAAGGCTGTCAACGACTCGGCGCGCGAAGGCACCCACTACTCGCGTGTGACCAGCGCCGTGCAGGCGGCGAGCCTCAACAATTTCCTGGGCGTCACCACCGCCAACGTCGCCAGCGGTCTTGCCAACCAGATCAACGGCAACCTCGACAGCCCGTTCAAGGCGACGGCTTCGAACAATTTCGTCACCGTCACCGGGCCGGCGTTCCGTTTCGACCTGGCCAACCCCTACACCACGGCTGCCGTGACCCTGGGCGGCATCGCAGCCGAGGGCGAAACCTGGGGCCTGACCATCAACGGCAAACCCTGGACATATACCGTCACCGCCGGGCAGACCATTGAGCAGATCGCTGCCGCCTTGCGCGCCCTGATCGACGCCGATCCGGTGCTTGCCGCCGGCGGCAGTGGCCGCGCGATCGATCTTTCGGCCGGCGGCACCGGCTTGCTGAGCGTGAGCTTCCTGTTGTCGGCCAATAGCGCCGGAACCGCGGCCATTACCGGCAACCGCCTGGGCTTTAGCGTGGACGCCAGCCGCGAATTCGCCTGGACCACCGCACAGATCGATCTCACCACGCCCACTTCGGCGCCGGCCGGCGCGGTGTGGAGCGTCAACCTGGATGGAGTCAGTTTCAGCTACACCACCAAGGTGTTGAACGAAACCCTGGCGGTGGTGGCGGCCGGCCTGGCCGACGCCATCAACCAGAGCGATACGCGCTTCGGCGCCCGGTATGTGCAGGCAAACATCAAGATCACGGGCACCCCGAACATCAACGACGTGTGGACGCTGAAAGTCGGTACCGAAGCCCTGGGCTATCGCACAGTCAGCTACACCGTGCTGGCGGGCGATACCGCGATCAGCGTCGCCAATGCCCTGGCCGACGCCTTGGTACTGCCGTCCGCTACCGGCTATACCTTGACAGTGGGTGACGCGCGCACCGACAACCAGTTCAGCTTCGTGCGCACCGGCGGCGCGGCTTTCGAGGTCAAGCTCGGGGTGGCCGGCCTCAATCTGCAAAGCAAGGGGCAGGTATCCGGCACCACCGGGGCCAACGGTCTGGTGGTGTTCACCAACGACGCCACGCCGAGCAGCCCGGCGACCCCGTTCTCGGTGGGCGTGACGCTGGCGCAGTCGGCTTCGGAGGTCGGTGTGCCGCCTACCCAGGGCAGCGTCAACACCGTCTCCGGCACCAGTGTGCGCAGCACCACCCATTACTCCAAGCTGGTGCTGAACCTCGCCGCCCCGACCCTGCCGGTGCGCGATGCCGCAGCCTGGAACCTGGTGGTGGCCACGCAGCCGGACCGGGTAGCGCTCGATTTCAGCGGCGCGCCGGCGGCCGGTGAGGTGTGGAGCGTGCGCCTGGTATCCGGTACCTGGATCGCCAATGTCGAGCACTTGGTGACCAGCGGGCAGTCGCTTGAGACCGTGCTCAACGCGCTCAAGGTCGCCATTGGAGCCGCCGGCTACGAAGTGCGCGTGGCCAGCGACGACGGCGATCCGGCCGCGCCGGCCGATGACGGCACGCGGCTCTTGACCGTCGAGAAAATGGGCGCCTTCACGCTTGCGCTCACCATCAAGCCGGCCACCGGCAGCAGCGAGTCAGCCGTGCGCGCCACTGCCACCAATGGCAAGGCCAGCTTTGCCTTCGCCTACGTGGCCGGCAGCAATCGCGACGTCAAGGTGCCCGATTCGCTGGACGTGATCGTGCTCGACAACGACGCGCCGGGCGTGCTGGTGCTGGAAAGTGGCGGCTCGACCGATGTGATCGAGCCGACCGACATCGTGCGCCTGGGTTCCGGTTACGCCAGCCAGATCGTCAGCACGCGCTTCCGCATCGGCCTGGGCCTTTCGACCGTCGGCAACGTCACCTCGGCGATCGCGGCCGGCAACAACCAGGACTGGACTGTTTATCTGGTTGATGCGAACAGCAGTGCCAGTGTGGCGCCGCCAAGCGTCACCATCCGCACCGCGGCGTCCGGGGTGACCTTTACTACCATCGCCACCGCGCTCGCTGCCGCCATCAACGATAGCCGGGCTGCCACTGTCGGCGAACCGACAAGGGGTGCCGCCTTCAGGGCCGGTTATCAGGCAAGTTCCTCGGGCGAGTACTTGTCGATTTCGCGCCAGGGTGCTGACGGCAAGGCCTACAGCGTCTTCGTCAAGGTCGCCACCGCTGGCACGACCCAGGCCGTGCTGTTCATCGGCGATTTCGGCACCTCCACCCTGCGCGATGTCGGGGTGCACGACTCGGTGTTCCTGGCACAGGACCTGGATACCGCCAAGTGGAACACCAATGCGAATGCCGACATCGCGCTGGCGACCACAGTGCCGCATGTCACCGTGCTGGGCAGCGGTGATGGCAATGCCGACTTCTATTCCTTCGAGATCACCGAGGACATGCTGCGCCGCGCCGCAGCCGCCGGCTCGACCACCGGTGTCAAGGTCACTTTCGACATCGACCGCGGCTATGCGCTGGGCGATTCGGTGCTGTGGGTCAGCGCGCTCAACCTCTATGAACTGGTGGCGCCGCTCGATCCGGCCCAACCGACCCTGCCCAAGCGCCTGGCGCAATCGGCCTTCTTCAACAACCCCGATCCCGGCAGCACCTGGTACTACGACGCCGCCCTCAGCGCCGACATCAAGGTCGCCGGCACCTACTTCATCGAGGTGACCGCCGCCTATCCGTATGGCCTGGACGGCGTGCCCAAGGGCGTCGACTACCAGTTGCATGTGTCGATCGCGCAGCATCCGCAGGATGCCTTCGTGTTCGCGCCGGCGCCGGTGGCCGAGCAGGAGGGCGCCAACAATGGCACGGGCCAGTCGCTCGAGGCAGGCACCAATGGCGGCGACAACTTCTTCACCTTCTTCGACCCCAAGATCGGCAACGGCCAGATCGGTGTGGGCAGCAGCAATCGCGTCGATTCGAGCACGCCGTATGTGCGCATCGCCGGCAGCGGCGACTACAGCTACGACACCTACCGCTTCCTGGCCAAGGCAGCGCCGGCCGCCCTGGTACCGATCAATGTGGTGTCGGTCGGCAGCCTGCCGCCCTCGCCGGACAACAGCACCACCTATCAGTCCACCGACACCTTCTATACCGAAGCGAAGTTCAGGCTGATCGACGGTGACGTGCGCACCGGTGACGTGTGGCGCCTGGGCCTGGCTTATCGCGACTACAGCGTCGCCATCGGCAGCAGCGTCAACGGCGTGACGGTCGATACCCTGGCCAGGGTGGCCAATGCGTTCAAGTATCTGATCGAGGTAGATGAGGCCGCCAATCGCATCAACGGCTTCAGCAATGCCACCACCAGCAACCCGGTCAACACCAACATCACGGTCGACACAAGCGACCCGGCCGGTCCGACCATGCTGATCAGGAACACCAAGGCGGGTTTCGTTCTGCGCGGCAGTTCCGGCAGCGCCGCGGCCGGCCTGGAGAACAGCGTGGCCGCAGTCGCCACCGTGACCCGCACCACCACCGCGCGTACGGCCGACGGCCTGACGGCGATCACGTTCGCCAACGTCAGTATCGATCTGGCCGGCAGCGGCTTTGCCGCCACCGACGTGTGGAAAGTGAAGATCGGCACCCAGGAGACCGCGGGCGCCAGCGGTGCCGACCTGGCCGCGGTCGCCACCGTGCTGCGAACCCAGATCGGCCTGCTCGGCGTGAGCGGATTGACCGTCAAGCAAAGCGGCGCCCCGGGCTTTGTCGCTGACGTGATCGAACTCACCTCCGGCACCGGCATCACCGTCGCGTTCTCGGTCAGCGGTACCAACCCGAAAGGCAGCGCCACCTTCAGCGGCACGCCGTTCGGCCAGGATCCGCGGATCAGCGATGCGTCGACCAATGTCGTCGGCAGCATCGCCTGGACCGACATCACCGTCGTGCTGTCGGGTACGGTCTACCAGAACGAAAAATGGCGGCTCAAGGTCAACGGCGATGCCTATACCCATACCGCGTTGATCGACGACCTGACCGGCGACGTCGCCGACGCATTCCGCGCCAACATCACAGGCGCTACCGGTACGGCCGGCAGCAGCACGATCACCTTTGCCAATGCCGGCGACGCCCAGGTCGAGTTTTCGGTGACACAGGCGCAAGCCGGCGTCGGTGCGGGCATCGCGGCGACCACGGTCAACGCCAGGAGTCTTTCCACCGCGAACTTCAGCGCCACCGGATCGTCATGGGTGCTGACCCTGCCCGGCCTCACCCGCACCGAAACGGTGGCTGGCTCGACGGCACTGACCGGCGCCAACCTCGCCGCCTTCATCAACACGCAGACCGCCGATCCCTACAAGGCATCGTACGACGACGCCACGCACAAGCTGACCATCGTGCGCACCGACGGTACCGCGTTCGCAACTGAACCTACGCTTGTGCAACGCGACGGCGCTATTGTCGCCGAACGTTCGAACGGCAACCAGACCGCGACCTTCTCGGCAGCCGTCGCAGCGTCCGACCTGGCCACCCTGAGCAACAGCGTCGTGGCAGGCAAACGCTGGGAGTTGGTGGTGGTGCTCGGCGGCTCATCCACCGGCACCCGCACATTCGTGACGAACTTCGTGACCGATGGCCCGACGACCGCCGACGCTCTCGATGGCCTGGTCATCAACGATGGCCTGTCTGCCGCTTACACCGTCGGCACCAACACTTTCGTCATCACGCGTACCGGTAGCGGCCTGACCATCACGTCGGCCACCATCACCGAGATCGTGTCGGCCGCGGTGACCACCGTTGCCGCAAGCAAGATCACGATCACCGGCCCGGTGGGCGAGGCCGAGACCTGGCAGTTCTCCGTGCGGGACGCCGTAACCCTGGCCAATCCGGTGACGATTTCGAAGCAGCTGTCGCCCAAGGTTTCCGGCTCCAACTACAGCGCCGCCGATCTGGCAGGCTTCTTGCGACAGGATTCCGATTTCAGCCCGACCGCAACCTACGACGCGATCGTCGCGAGCAACGTCCTGTATGTGTTCCGCAACACAGGCACCACCGGCATCAATGTCTCTGCCGCGACCATCAGCACCCTTGCGGTCGCGGGCGGCGCCAAGTTCAGCGGCGAAGTGAAACTGAAGTGGCAGATGATCGTCACGCCGCTCATTGCCAACGCCGACTACAACAACCGCAACGGCGACGTCTGGACCTTCAAGCAGGACAGTTCGACCGCTTCCACGAAGATTGTCGGCACCGATTTCACCGGCACCGATCCGCTCGATTTCCTGACGAAGGCGCTGGATGCGCCGGCCGGCATCAGCGCGACTCTGGGTGCCGGTGGCTTGCTCGGCAGCATCGTGGTCGACGCCGGCGGTGACCTGATCGAACTGGGCGATTTCACCTTCACCCGCAAGGCGCCATATTCCGCCCGCGACGTGGTTACCGACGCTGCGCGCAATCACTACCTGCAGGTGGTGATCGACCTGCCATCGTCACTGGGCGCCGTTGCCCGCAGCCAGGTCTACAAGGTCACCTTGAGTGGCGTGGAATTCCAGTATGTGGTGCCAGTCACGCTCAACGCAGGCACCGACCCCACTGTCGAAGGCGAGCTCAACCTGGAGACGGTGGCCACCGGCCTGGTCGCCGCCATCAACGGCAGCGTGCTCTACGGCGCGCAGAAGATTTCCGCCGCCGGCGTGGCGCCGAAGATTCGCATCTTCGACAAGAACCCGGGCACGACCGGCGGCCACAGCATCAACCCAATCGTGTTCGAAGCCACGCGCGGCGGCGATGTGCAGGTGGTGGCCGACATCGACAAGGCCCGCCTGGTGACCGGCAGCTTCCAGGTGATCACTGGCTACAACACGGTGCTCAGCCATTACGAGACGTATGTCAGGACCTTCGTGTTCGGCTTCATCCCGATCTACGACATTCGGCCGGTGTATGTGCAGGTGCCGATTTTCGAAACGGTCAATTACGTCATCAGCCCGCGCCTGGAGTTGCTTGATCCGTCCGGCAACCTGGTGCCCGGCGCTTTCGACAACTACCAGCCCGGCTCGACCCGTGCGGCCGATGCCGGCAGCGTGAGCAACTACGAGCCACTGCTCGACCGTACCCTGACCAGCCTGCCGAATGGCGGTGCGCTCTATGCGATCCGCGTATCGTCGGTCATCACCTACGACAAGTTCTACGCGCAGTATTTCTACCCCGGGGTGTGGGGCGGCATCAGCTACGACCTGATCATTTCGGTGCAGGGCCATGCGGTCAACCCCAACGCGGTGGAGCTGACGGGCAAGACCCTGCAGGTGGTCGAAGGCCTGGGCCAGGGCCAGGCCGGCACC
>JANPGJ010000581.1:0-9365 GCA_031423955.1 Burkholderiales bacterium | reverse complement strand
GGGGATTTCGTCGATATAGCGCATCATCGAGCGCATCCGGGCCCGCTCGATCGGGTCCGACGGCGTGAATCGGCAAGCACCCTCGGCTACTTCGTCCAGATATTCCATGATCACCGCCGAGTCCAGCACGGCGCGCCCGTGGTGCAGCAGCGCCGGGACCACGCCATTCGGATTGATCTTGAGATATTCGGGCTTGAGCTGATCACCGGAAAAAAGATCCAGCTTGTGCTCTGCGAAGGCCAGCCCCTTGGCATTGAACACGAAGCGCACGCGTTGGCTGCAGGTCGACTGCGGCGCGTTGTAGAGTACGAATTCGTTCATTGGGTCTCACTGATGCAGGTTAAAAAAAACGGATACGATTCCTAAAACTTCTCAACCCACGGCCGCACCTCGATCTCCCAGCTCCATGCATTGCGCGGCTGCTTGATCAGGTGCATGTACGTCTCGGCAATCGCCTCCGGCGAAAGCATGCTGTCGGGGCTGTCGGCCGGCTCCGGCCGCGATGCTGCGCGAATGCCGCCATCGATGATCACATGCGCCACATGAATGCCCTGCGGCGCCAGTTCGCGCGCCATGCTCTGCGCCAGACCGCGCAGGGCGAACTTGCCCATCGCGAACACCGATGAATTCGGGTAGCCCTTGACACTCGCCGACGCGCCGGTGAAGACGATGGTGCCGGCGCCCGCCTTCAGCATGCGGCGCGCCGCCTGTTGCGCCACCAGAAAGCCGCCGAAGGCGGTGATGTTGATCGCGCTCGCCACCGCCGGCGGGTCGAGATCCACCATCGGGCCGCGTACCCGCGCGCTCGGGTTGTAGATCACCACCGACGGCACGGCGTGCTCGGCATCGAGTTGGTCAAACATGCGCGTGACATCGGCCTGGCTGGCAACATCACACGGCACAGCGCGTGCGCCGGTTTCAGCGCACAGACCCGCCAGCTTGTCGATGTTGCGCGCGGCCAGTACGCATTGATAGCCTTCGCGGGTCAAGCTGCGGGCCAGCGCGGCGGAGAGGCCGCTGCCGGCGCCAACGATCAGTGCGGTTTTGCTTGTCATGCTTTTCTCCTGCCGGATGATGGGTGAAATCGCTGATGCGGCTCTCAAGCGACGCTGCGGGCGTTCAGTAAGGCCTGCACTGCGCGCGGCACCAGGCTCAGGCTGCCCAGCCCCTGCATGCCCGGATCTCCACTCTGCGCCGCCTTGTCACGGATCGCCAGGAACACCTCGCCCGCCGCGGTTTCGGTCCAGAACCAGTTCTGGATCGCCGTCGGCGAATGACGGCCCGGCTGCACCGATTTGGCTTCGTAGTAATAAGCCTTCAGTTCATCGCTGGCCTGCTTGAGCGCAGCCGCTGACGCCAGGCCTTCGCGGAAAGTGGCGCGCGGCTGTTCGCCAACCCAGGCACTCAGGAACTCACCAAGCGCAGCCGGCGCCAGCCCGGTCAGGCCCAGCGTGGTACGCCCGCGGTGACGGGCCGCCACCTCATGCCAGGCGCGCAACTGCGAGATCTCGTCGCCCAGGCGTTCGGCCAGCGCGCCTTCGGTTCGCATGCGCGGAAAGCTGACCGGGCAGTTCAACGCGTCAGGTTCGGCACCGAGATCCTCGTACGGCGCTTCTTCGGCGAAGTCCTCGATCAAGGGGCCGGCCGGGCGCGCCAGCAGTTCCAGCGCCGCCTGCAGCACCCGGCGCTGGAATTGCGCGTCATTCGGTACGCCCAGCGGGCGCCCGAGCATGAACGGCACCCACAGCGCGCGCGGCGGGGCGAGTGCCGCCGTGTGTTCGCGAATCAGGCTGATCGAGACCGTCGCGATGCCCTCCTGCTCGAGGAAGTGGCCAAGTGCGCTCACGGCGCACGTGCACAGCGGTCATACCGGTGTGAGCAGCACTGCGTCGACCTGATCCTTCTTGAGCAGGCCGGCCAACGCGCGTGCGCTGGCTTCGTAGAGCATGACCTTGGCGATCGCGCCCATGAAGGAATAGTGAAACGCGGCAACGCTGCCGACCACCTTGTCGCGCACCAGTTCCTTCAGTCGGTCGAGCGGGAACACCACGTTGCGATCGGCCTGGAAGCCGCTGCGGTCGAAGTTGACCGACAGATGACTCATCACCAGGTCGGCCGCCGCCACATCGCCGGGGATCACCCGATAGTCGTAGCCGGCGCCGCTGGAATCGAAGGGCAGATCGCCACGCAGATGCAGGCCGGCGGTGGTGACGATCGCCACCCGGCGCTGTGCCAGCGGCGGGCCGCTGACCCAAGGCCTGGTTGGAAACTGCGGCAAGGTCGCAATCCGCTTGAGATGGCCTTCGCGTTCGGTTTCAGTCAGGTCTGCCAGTCGCACCATGATGCTTTCTCCAGTCGGTATTAGTCGTGTCAGGCGCCCAGCCGGGTGGCCAGTTCGTCGAAATTGTCGACCACCAGGTCGTGCGCCGGATTGGGCGCCGGGTCGGGCGGGCCGCCCGGCCCCCATTCGTCCGGCCTGCGCACGAAAGCGCTCTTGTAGCCGGATTCACGCGCGGCATTCAGGTCGAAGTTGTGGCAGGCGACCATCAGGATCTCGGATGGATCCAGCTGCAGCCACTTGGCGGCGGTCAGGTAAGACTCCGGGCGCGTCTTGTAGATGCCGATCATCTCGCAGGAAATGATGGCATCCCAATCGAAGCCGTTGCGCCGCGATACATCGATCACAAGCGATGTGGTGAGCAGGGTGAAGGACGCCACCACGTATTGCCTGCGCAGCCGTGCCAACGCCGGCGCGAAGCCCGGCCAGGCATCGAGCCTGTGCCAGGTGCGCCAGATGTCATCGCGCGCGGCCGGGCTGAGCGCGCCAAGGCCGAAATGCGCGATCACTTCGTCCAGCACACGCCGATGCACATCGTCGAAATTGAACGTCGGCCGCACCTGCCCGACAATCGCCTTGAGCGAGCGGCGGCGGTACTCGTTGGTGACCTCGTGCCAGTCGGCAGTGAGGCCGTGCGCGGCACCGGCACGCGCGAAAGCGGCACTGATGCCGCTGTGCCAATCGAGAATGGTGCCGCCGGTGTCGAAGGTGAGTGCCTTGATGTTCATGGTTGGCCTCTGCGAGGAAGCGCCCGCTTGAAATGCGGGGCAAGCACATGGGTGGTGTTGACGGTCATCGGTCGCGGGCCATGCCCTCAGGCGTCGTATCCCGGCGCCTTGCGGCCCAGACCGTCAAAGGCATCGAGCAAACGCCCGCGCCATTCGGCGATTGGATCATCGGCGGCCAGCAATTGAAACGGGCTGATCGTGCGCGCCCACTGAAACGCGCCGAACAGCGCGTAATCCGCATACAGCGGCGCGGCGCCGCCGAAAAACGGCTGGCTCTTGAGGGTCACCCGCATGGCGGTCAGGCTGTCGCGAAACGCCGGCAGGCGCGCTTCGCGACCGGCCGCCACTTCCTCGAGCGTCTTGCCGAAGCGCTTCTCGCGGCTGGCGCGGAAGTAGGCTTTGTCCGCGGAGTCGACGTGTTGGAACACGTCATGCACAACAAACGGCGCAACGCTGCCGATCAGCACATCGCCAAGCGAGCAGTAGTGGCGGGTCATGGCGCGCGCTGCAGGCCCGCCGAACAGGGAAGGACGATCGCTGAAAGTGTCTTCGAGATAGTTGGCAATGACCCAGGAATCGGCCACCCATTTGTCGTCATGCACCAGCACCGGCACCTTGCCCGAGTCAAGCGGCTGGCCGCTTGGGACCAGCACCGATTTTTCGGTGAAGCGCCAGGGAATGGTTTCAACCTGCAGGCCCTTGTGCGCCAGCGCCATGCAAATGCGCCAGCAGTAGGGGCTGAAGCGCCGCGCGCTGTCGGCGCCGGCCAGATCAAACATCTTGAGCATGCTGCCTCCATATTGAAATCAGGCGGGCATTATGCTCTTGCGCGGTCTTCACGGAACGATGGTCGCGGCGGTCTGCCCGAACAGCAGCCGCTTCGACTCTTCGCTCACCGTCGGTTGCGTATTGATCCCGTCCGCAAGCGCATAGGCGGCCTTGACTGCAGGGCGGGCTCCGATGGCGTCGAACCAGCGCTTGAGGTGCGGAAACTTGTCGAGGTCCTGACCCTGCCGCTTGTGCGGCACCACCCAGGGATAACTGGCCATGTCGGCGATCGAATAGTCGCCGGCCACGAATTCGCGGTCGGCCAGGCGCTTGTTGAGCACCGCGTACAGGCGCGCGGTTTCATTGACATAGCGGTCGATCGCATACGGCAGTTTTTCCGGCGCGTAGTGGCTGAAGTGATGGTTCTGGCCGGCCATCGGCCCCAAACCGCCCATTTGCCAGAACAGCCACTGCAGCGCCTCGACACGGCCGGCCAGGTCGGAAGGAATGAAGCGCCCGATCTTCTCCGCCAAATACAGCAGGATGGCCCCGGATTCGAACACGCTGATCGGCGCCGCGCCATGCGCGGGCGCATGATCGACGATCGCCGGCATGCGATTGTTGGGCGAAATGCGCAGGAAGTCAGGCTGGAACTGTTCGCCCTTGCTGATGTTGACCGGCACGATGCGATACGGCAACCCCGCCTCTTCCAGGAATATCGTGATCTTGTGACCGTTGGGGGTGGTCCAGTAGTAGAAGTCGATCATGTGTTGTCCGCATCGATAGGTGGAGTATCCGCAGCGTGTTCGACAAGCCGGCTCAGGGCTTGCGATCCACGCACTGCGTGCGAGTCTGGACGAACCGGGCCGCCACTACTAGAGGGGGATTTCGCCTAACATCAAGTCCCCGCAGGAATGAATCAGGAATCCCCATGGACCGACTGCAGGCGATGCACACCTTTGTGCGGGTGGCCGAGGCAGGCAGCTTCTCAGCCGTAGCACGCGAGCAAAACACCACGCAAAGCGCGATCAGCAAGCAGGTGGCCGCGCTTGAGCGCGAACTCGGCGCCAAACTGCTCACCCGCACCACCCGCTCGCTGGCCTTGACCGACGATGGCGAGCGCTATTTCGAGAACGCGCGCCGCCTGGTGGCCGAAGTGGCCGAGGCCGAAAGCCAGTTGCGCCGTGGCGAGCAGCAATTGAAGGGCTGGTTGCGGGTGGCCGCCTCGGTCGGCTACGGCAAGCGTGTGCTGATGCCGCTGGTCACGAGCTTTCTGGCCGCGCACCCGGACGTGAAGATCGACCTCAAACTCAACGATGGCTTCATCGACCTGGTGGAACAAGGCATCGATGTGGCCGTGCGGGTCGGCGACCTGGCCGACAGCAGCCTGGTGGCGCGCCGCATCGCCACCACGCGCCGCGCCCTGCTGGCGAGCCGGCGCTATATGCAGAAGCTGCCGAAAGGCCTGAAGGCGCCGCGCGAACCACTCGACCTGGCGCAGCACAACTGCGTGGTGTACACCGAACTCTCCACCGGCAATGAATGGAATTTCGTCGCTGCCGAGGGTGCGAGTGCGCCGGCGGGCACAAAGCAGCAGTTGCGCGCGCAGGGCAACCTGCAGACCAACAGCTCGGAGGTGATCCGCAGCGCCGTATTGGCAGATATCGGCATCAGCTACTCACCGACCTGGTTGTTCGATGAGGAAATCGCCAGCGGCGTGGTGGTGGCCGTGCTGCCTGAATGGACAGTGCAGCCGCTGCCGATTCATCTGGTGAGCCCGCCGCAGCGGCGCAATGTGGCCAAGGTCAAAGCGTTCGCAGAACATGTTGCGCTTGCCCTCAGGCAAGATGCGCCTTGATGCCCGGCGTGAAACCGATCCGACCGAAAGCGACGTCCAAGTCCGCAGCTTCAAATGCGATCGCTCCTGAAGGCGGCGCTGGTATTCAATGGCGATCTGCGGCAACCGCATAAAAGTGGCCGCCCACCGGGCGCACCAGAAGGACGTGGAATGAAATGGAACAAGTAGAAAACTGGCTGCAGCAATTCGGACCTGGGCTGATTTTTCTCAATGTGCTGCTGGACTGCGCCGGCCTTCCCCTGCCTTCGTTTCCCCTGCTGTTGCTATGCGGCGCGCTGCTTGCCAAAGGCGGACCAGCGCTGTACGTCATCGTGCCACTCGCCTTGGCGGGCGCCTTGACCGCGGACCTGTTCTGGTACTTCCTCGGCCGGGCACGCGGCAGGCGGCTCCTCGCGACACTCTGCAAAATGTCGTTGTCGCCGGATAGCTGCGTGCGCCAGACTGAATCGATCTACCTGCGCTTCGGTCCCGCGTCCCTGCTGGTGGCGAAGTTCGTCCCCGGATTCGCCGTCATCGCCGCATCGATGGCGGGGCAGATGCGCATTTCGTTTCTCACATTCCTGTTGATCGATACCATGGGCGTTTTGCTGTGGACTTGCACGGTCGTCGGTCTCGGCGTGATTGCCGGGCCATTGGTCAATGACCTGGTGGCGGCTGTGCAAGCCTTCGGCAAATGGGGTCTGATGCTCCTCGCCGGCGCCCTGTTGGCATACCTGACCTGGAAGTGGCGGCAGCGCCAGCGAGCCAAGGCCGATCTCGCGATCCTGCGGATCACGATCGACGAATTGCGCCAAATGCTCGAGGCCAGTCATCCGGTGCAGATTGTCGACGTCCGGTCTCCCGAAATCCAGGTTGTCGAAGGCCGCATTCCAAACGCCATCGCCGTTTCGGTCGAGGCGGCGCCCGAGCATTTCGCAGCCCTCGATGACAATCAAACCATCGTCGTCTATTGCGGCTGTCCGAATGAAGTTTCGGCGGTACACCTGGTCAAGCGGCTGCGTCTGCAGGGGTTTGCCAATGCGCACCCACTGGCGGGTGGCGTCGAGGCGTGGCGCAATGCCGGCTTGCCAATGCATGACGCCGGCTGACTCGCTTGTGGCAGCAACCCGGTTAGCCCGTTCGCTCCAGCGGCCGCACCGAAACGAACAGCTGCTGTGGCGCGGCCGCGCCACGCACCAGCCGCACCATGCAATCCCGGCCGATACGTGAGCGGTCGAGCAACTGGTGCAGGCCATCGACCGATTCGACCGGAACACCGTCAAAGCCGATCAGAACATCACCCACACGCAACCCGGCGCGGGCGGCGGGACTGTCCGGTTCGATCGATTCGATGCGCACGCCACGCGCCTGCGCGAAACCATAGGCCACTGCGATACGCCGGTCCACCGCCACCCCCACCCCGCCCACTCCCAGAAAGCCGCGCCTGACCCGTCCATGCTGCAGCAGTTGTGGAATCACCCACGCCGCCACATCGATGGCCACCGCGAAGCAGATGGCCTGCGCGCCGGGAATGATCGCTGTGTTGACGCCAATCACCTGGGCCCGTGAATTGAGCAGCGGGCCGCCGGAATTGCCGGGGTTGAGCGCCGCATCGGTCTGGATCACGTCCGGGATCAGGCGGCCGGAGCTGGCACGCATGCTGCGCCCGAGCGCACTGACAATGCCGGAGGTGACCGAGTGTTCGAAACCGAGCGGATTGCCGATGGCAATCGCCACCTCGCCGCGCCGCAGGTCTCTGGAGCGTCCCATTTCGATGAACGGCAGCGCGCCGCGCGAGTTGCCGTCGATATGCAGCACGCCCAGGTCGGTGTCCGGATCGTCACCCACCATGGTCGCATCAAATTCGCGCCCGTCGCCGAGAGAAACACGCCAGCGCCCGGCCGGCGGCCCGGCGCCGCGTACGTCGGAGCCGGCGCGCAGCACATGCGAATTGGTCAGGACATAGCCGTCCGGCGTGAAGAGGAATCCGGAGCCCTGCCCGCCGCGGCTGCGCCGGGCGGATTGCGCTGGCTTGCTGTGAACAGCGGCCACGCAAGGCCCGGCGCGTTCGACGACATCAATCACTGCATTCGAGTAGGCATCCAGCAAAGCACGATCAGGTCCGCCCATCATCACCTCCCATTCAGGGGTGAAGTCTGGCCGGCTTGGCGGATTTCAAGAGTGGCGGCGCATGCCCGAGCATCGCCTGCATTCGATCTTTGGGCGGTATCTGGAGGGAGCGGCGCTGCGCCGCGCTGCCTTCGGCCGTGTTTCCGCGAGCGCGCGCGTTTCACGTACGCATGACCCAGCTTCGTGAACATCCAAGTACCATCAGCCAAGCGGTGACGAAATGTGTCAATTCGACGCTCGACGAGAGATACCCATTTCTTATCAAACAGAACGCGCGCGATATGCAGCGCGGCATCGAGCCGAATGGCCGCTGATTCGATCGAAAGACAAAGGGCTACCATGATCATTGGCAAGCCGATAACGCAGACCGCAACCCGCAAGCTGCTCGCCGAAGTGCGCGCCTGCACCCTGTGTGCCGCTCACCTGCCGCTGGGCCCGCGGCCGGTGCTGCAGGTTCACCCGGGTGCGCGCATCCTGATCGCCGGCCAGGCGCCGGGCAGCAAGGTGCACGCCAGCGGCATACCGTTTGACGACGCCAGCGGCGATCGCCTGCGCGGCTGGATGGGCATCGACAAGACCACCTTCTACGACGCCGCCCGCATCGCGATCCTGCCGATGGGCTTCTGCTTTCCCGGCACCGGCAAATCCGGTGATCTGCCGCCGCGCCCGGAATGTGCCGCGACCTGGCGCGCCAGGTTGCTTGCCACCATGCCGGCGGTCGATCTGACCCTGGTGATCGGGCTGTACGCGCAAGACTGGCACCTGAAACCCTCTGGTGCAAGCTCATTGACCGATGCGGTGCGCAAATGGCGCGCTCATTGGCCGCAGCGGTTGCCGATGCCGCATCCCAGCCCGCGCAACAACCTCTGGCTCAAGCGCAACCCGTGGTTCGAAACAGAGCTGGTTCCGCTGCTCCGCGAGCGGGTGACGGAACTGCTTGGTCAATCGTTGCGACCGCAGGGCCGCAGGCGTTACTGCATTTCGGCCAGTTGATAACCCGCGGTGACCGGCGCCACCACCGAAATGAACCTCAGCACTTCCGCACCATCGTTGATCACGCCGTGCACCTGGCCGGTGGTCGCGACCGCGATGTCGCCGGCGCGTACCTCGCGAGTCTCGCCGCTGGCCGCGCTGATGTATTTGCCCCTGCCGGACAATATCGTCCAGACATCCTGGCCGCCGGGATGCACATGCGGTTGAATGGTTTGCCCTGGCGCGACATGCCATGCCACAACCACCGCATCGACCGATTCGCTGACCACCGAGCGGATCGGGTCGCCGGTCGATGGCTGGAAGAAATCCGCAGATTTGAAAATTCGCTCTTTGCTCACTGGCCATGTCCTCGCGTTGGATTGTTCACTGGCGCACACATGCAATTTCGATACCTGTTTCGCCACCCTCAATCAAGGCGCGATCGCCGCGTTCAAGCCGCGGCAACCAAAAACAACCCGGCCGCCGGCCAAGCCCGCGAAGGCTGGTCAAGCGGCCGGTGTCGCAACAGCTGCGATGGTGATTCTTACTTCTTCATTTCATCCTTTTTCATGCCGTCCTTGCCCATCGCGTC
>JANPGJ010000580.1:0-1543 GCA_031423955.1 Burkholderiales bacterium | reverse complement strand
CGCATCGGCGTGCCGGTCGTGGCGGCCGATGTGAAAGGCGATCTGTCGGGCATCGCGAAGGCGGGGCAACTGTCGGCGAAGTTCGAAGCGCGGTTGAAGACGCTGGGCATCGAGGCGCCCGCCTTCACGAAGTGCAGCGTCACGTTCTGGGACGTCTACGGCGAGAAGGGACATCCGTTGCGCGCCACGATGTCCGACATGGGCCCGCTGCTGCTCGCGCGCATGCTGAACCTCAACGACACCCAGGCCGGGGTGCTGCAACTCGTCTTCAAGATCGCCGACGACCAGGGTCTGTTGCTGCTCGACATGAAAGACCTGCGGGCGATGTGCCAGGACGTGGGGGACAACGCCTCCTCGTTCACCACCGAATACGGCAACATCAGCGCAGCCAGCATCGGCGCCATCCAGCGCGGGCTGATGCAGATCGAATCCCAGGGCGGCGCGAGCTTCTTCGGCGAGCCGATGCTCAACATCGAGGATTTCATGCAGACCGACGGATCCGGCAAGGGCGTGGTCAACGTGCTGGCCGCCGACAAGCTGATGAATTCCCCTCGCCTGTACGCCACGTTCCTGTTGTGGCTCCTGAGTGAACTGTTCGAGGCACTGCCAGAGGTCGGCGACCTGGACAAACCCAAACTTGTCTTCTTCTTCGATGAGGCCCACCTGCTGTTTGCCGACGCGCCCAAGGCGCTGATCGAACGCATCGAACTCGTCGTGCGCCTGGTGCGCAGCAAGGGCGTGGGGGTGTTCTTCGTAACCCAGAACCCGCTGGACATCCCCGACACGGTGCTGGCACAACTCGGCAACCGGGTGCAACATGCCCTGCGCGCCTTCACGCCGCGCGACCAGAAGGCGGTGAAGTCGGCGGCAGAAACCATGCGCCAGAACCCCGCGCTGAACATCGAGACAGCCATCACCGAACTCGCCGTGGGCGAGGCACTGGTCAGCTTCCTGGATGAAAAGGGCCGACCCGGCGTCACCGAACGGGTCTACGTGTTGCCGCCGGCCAGTCAGATCGGTCCGATCTCGGCCGAACAACGCAAGACCCTGATCGCGGAATCGATCGTGGCCGGTGTCTACGAAAAGACGGTCGACCGCGAGTCCGCCTTCGAAGCCATCAAGGGCCGCACCCAGACGCGCATGGCCGACCCTGCGACGGCCCGGCAAAAGACCGACGCGATGACCAGGACGATCGCGACCGGTGATGCACCAGCTGCCCCTGCACCGTCCGCGCCGGCGGCTCCGGCGCAATCGGCGGGCGGCAGCCTGCTCGACTCCCTGGGCAACCTGCTGGGTGGCGGCGCACGGCGCACGCGTGCCAGTGCCGGCGAACAGTTGTTCAAGAGCGCCGCCAGCGCGGTGGGCCGTGAAGTCGGCCGCCAGATCATCCGCGGGGTGCTCGGCGGCATCTTCGGCGGCAAGCGCTGACGGCCAGGTTGGCCCTGCCCTTTCCACTGCATTCCCGATTTCCCACTTTCCTGGAACACCACCATGACCGACCTTTCGGCGATTCCCAACCTGCATGTCATCAACCACCCTCTGG
>JANPGJ010000579.1:0-2847 GCA_031423955.1 Burkholderiales bacterium | reverse complement strand
CAGTGGCCCTGAGTCCCGCGGTCGGCCTGACCGCCAGCGAGCTGGAGGGTTTTCTCCCTGCGTTCGAACACGACCAACTCAACGCAGCCAAGGCATTGCTCGAGAAGTAACCGGCCGGTTGCGGCTCCGGGCGCGCCTGGCATGCGCAGCTGAACGATTGGCGGCGCGCTCACGGCACGGGGCGCAAAGTTTATCCGCGCCGTTTCGCCTCGATGGCGATCAGCTTGTCCAGCGCGCCGACCCGGTTGGCCCCCAGCATGGCGCGCGCGCGCTTGTAGTTCTCGACCTGGGCCTGACCGAGTTGCGCCAGTTGCTCCTGATACTGGCGCGAACCGGCCTGGGCCACCAGCTTTTCAAGAATGCCAGGTGTCGGCGTATAGGTCGGCGCCGCATCGCGGTTGTATTGCTCAAGCAGCAGGTGCAGGGCGGTGTCGGCGTTGACGCGGCGGTCGCAGATGTCGAATGCCATGTGCATTGAATAGTCGTCGGCGGTCTGCACCTGATGCGGGGTATAGCTCCTGACGAACAGGGCATCGCCAGGCGCCATCACGAATTCGGCCTGTACCGGCCCCATCGCGGCGGCATCGAGTTCATTGAGCTTGATCCAGCGCGGCCGCTGGCGCTGATGCACGAACCATTTCTTGCGTCCGGCCAGTTGCACCACCAGCACGTCGGCGGTGTCCAGATGGCCGCGATAGGCCTCGCCACCCTGCGCCTGCGAGAAAAACACCACCGAGTTCGACAGCACGCATTCGTTGGCGGCGTCGATCGCGCCACACATCGCGTTGATCATCGGATCCAGAATGTCGATCCCCTCGAGCACCATCGAGGCGCCGTTGGCCAGGTACTCCTGCAGGATGCCTTTGTTGAGGAATGGCGCTTCCGAGGCCTGGATCACCTTGTGGCCGACCGCCGGGTTGCAGTCGACCACCTTGCCTTGCCAGTACATCTTGAAATAGGTCGGCAGCAGCAATGGATTGTTGAGGTGCGCCTGCAGGTGCTCCAGGGTGAAAAAAGCCGGCCGGTCGATCAGCTTTTCGGCGCGCACGAAGTCCTGGTCGGCGGGCAGTTTGAGCGCGGTCTTATAATAAAAATCGCGAAGTTGCCGAAGCTGCGGTGAGAGTTCCATGTTGTGCCTGCGGCGGGACGCGCCGCCTGAAAGTTTGGACTGCAGGCATGATAACAACCGTGGCGGCCGATCGATTGTGCCGCCGCGCATTTCCGACCGACGCCGAGCCTTGAATTTCCTCTATACCTTCCCCGCCGCTATCGGCCACAACCCCGCCGGGTCGCTCACGCTTGACTGGAACGGGCGCGATCCCTACAGCCAGGCGCACGCGATCGACGCCAACGGCGCGACCGCGTTCCCGCAATTGCTGCCGGCGGCGTTCTCGGCGGCGGAATGCGCGCAGATCGTCGCGCTCGGCGAGTCTCGCGGCAAGACTGCCGGCGCGATTGATGCGCGCAGCGACCTCGCCTCGCGCGACTATCGCGTCAGCGACATCGCCTGGATCACGCCGGACGTGGATGCCCAGTGGCTGTATCACCGCCTCGCTGTGCTGTTCGCGCAGGTCAATGCCGCATACAAGTTCGAACTGATCGGGTTTGTCGAGGCGCTGCAGTTCACCTGCTATGGTCCGGGGCAGTATTTTGGCTGGCATGTCGACATTGGCGGCGACGATACCGCGTCGCGCAAGTTGTCCCTGACCATACAACTGTCCAACCCTGCAGACTATGACGGTGGCGACCTGCAATTTCATGGCGCCGCCGACATGCCAATCGCACGCGACCAAGGCTGCGCCACCTTTTTTCCCTCATACCTCGCACACCAGGTCACGCCAGTCACCCGAGGCCTGCGCCGCTCCCTGGTAGCGTGGGCATACGGCCCGGCGTTCCGGTAAACCAAAAATAAATGGGGTCAGACCCCATTTTTGCGCGCGGCTGATTAAATGGGGTCTGACCCCATTTAATGCGTTTTTCGGGTTTCTTGACATTGCGTTATTTGACATCTAAAGTAATTTCGATGGAAGATGAAACACGGTCGACAGCGGGCCCGTCGGATGCGGTGGTGCTGGACCACGAAACGCGCGCGCACGGCGACGATCATGAGGCGCTCAGGCTTTGGCTGCGCCTTCTGACCTGCACGAATCTGATCGAAACCGCGATCCGTGCCGACCTGCGCCGCGATTTCGATGTGACCCTGCCGCGCTTCGACCTGATGGCGCAGCTCTACCGGCACCCGGCCGGCCTGAAAATGGGCGAACTTTCACAGCGCCTGATGGTGACTGGCGGCAATGTGACGGGAATCGCCGATCAGCTGGCGAAGGAGGGTCTGGTCACCCGCGAGCCGGATCCGGCGGACCGCCGCGCCTGGCGCATCAGCCTGACTGCAGCGGGGCGCAAGGCCTTTGCCCAAATGGCGGCCTTGCACGAGCAATGGGTGATCGACCTGATGCGCGGCCTGAGTGACCACGAGCGAGCCCAACTGCACGCCTTGCTTGGCCGGCTGAAGAGCACAATCAGTACCAGCGCCAGCACTGGAGGCAGTAGCAGCATTGGCGGCGGCCGCAACAACGGCTAAGAAAACGCTGAATAAGTCCCTGGCATGCAAGATATGGAGCGGAAGCATTTTCGAATTCAATCGGTTGGAGAAGCGGCTTTCTCAACCTACGGACTTATTCAGTGTTTCCCCTAAGCGCGCGGCAATCGAACGCATTCGCCTCACCAACAGCGGGCATTTGCCCGGATCAGGATGGAATCAACATGCGCATGAACCCCGCTCCCGAGCATTCTTTCACTCATCGCCGCAGCTTTGCCGACTATCGGGCGCGGCATTTCGGTTTCACC
>JANPGJ010000578.1:0-1718 GCA_031423955.1 Burkholderiales bacterium | reverse complement strand
ACCGCCATCACCTGAAACACATAACGGTCGAACGGCACCTGCGCCGGGCCGGCGTTGCGGCCATGGAAAAAGCGAATCTGCTGCTCGCAGATTTTTCTCAGGTCGGTGGTCAGGCGCCGTGTATCGCAGTCGTGGATGCCGGTGATCGCCACTTCGTGCGGCACGCCGCAGGCACGAAAGGCAAGCAGCGTGAAGCTGCCCATTTCGGCCGGGTGGTCGATCAGTTCGTCATAGCTGGCCGCGCGATACAGGCCAAATGCGTGCAACCGGGTGCCGCGCGCGCGCGGCAGTGTGGTGGCAAGCCGCCAGCCGGCATAGGCGCGCCCCTTCGGCGGCAGGATTTCGACTTCATGCGGCGCATGTTCGTACTCCGGCACGCGCAGGAATACGCTGCTGCCGTTGAAGAAGCCATGCGACTGGTCAAGATGAGCGGCGCGCACCGAGAGATCCCAGGCGTAGACCGTGCAGGTGATGGTCAGCGGCCCCTTGCAGGGTGCGGCGGCCCAGGTGTGCTTGTCGAGTTTTTCGAGCGCAACGGCGTCGCCGCGACTGCTGGCTGCGATCGTCACGATGTGGCGCGCGAATTCGCGAATCATGTAGCTGCCGGGAATCCACACCGGCAATGAAACACGCTGACCCAAAGGCGCCGGATCCGGAATGGTCAGCGTCACCTCGAACAGGTGTGCCTGCGGATTGATCGGGACGATGCGGTAGCGGAGCGGGACGGCAGGTTTCATGGATTCATTGTTTCAGGAATCGGGGGCAGCAAGGGAAAGGTCGTCGCGGGTATCGATGTCGCGCAATACGCCGGGATCATCGCATTCGAGAAGCTGCATCAGGCCCGGATTGGAGCGCACGATATGGCGCGCGCCGGCATCGCCTTCGAGCGTCAGCAGTTGCTCACGGAAGCGGGCGCCGATGCCAACCGGATGGCCGCGTTCGCCGTGGTAGCCGGCAGCGACCAGGTCAGCGCCGCTGGCCAGCGACGCCGCGATGCGGGTGTGGGTTTGCGGGCGAATGAACGGCATGTCGGCCAGGGCTACCACCCAGCCGCTGGCATCCCGCGTTGCCGCGACGCCGGCAGCCAGGCTGGCGCCCATGCCTTCATCGGCACGTGCGCATTCGACCACCCGCAGGCCAGCCGCTTCGAGCAGGGGCTTGAGCGGGCTGGCGCTTCTCACCACCGCGATGCCATGCGGAAAGGCCTGTGCGAATGAACGCGCCGAGCGCAGTGCGATCGGTTCGCCATCTAGAGGGTGCAACAACTTGTTGCCGTTGAAGCGCTTTGAGGAACCGGCGGCCAGAAGAATGCCGGTGATGACACTGTTCATGCCCGGCCAGCGCTCGGCGGGCCGAACTCCGCCCGGGGCTGCCGGGCGTGGGAAGTCAGGCAGAAGACCGCATCTCCGGCTGGCGGAGAGCGCACGACATCAGGTGGCACAGGCTTCGAAATTGCCGGTGGCCTTGTCCGACACTTTGTCGAGCGGGAAGCGGTTTTTCACCGCGGTGACTTCGGCCAGGATGGAAATCGCGATTTCCGGCGGCGTGCGGCTGCCGATACGCAGGCCGATCGGCCCGTGCAGGCGCTCGATTTCGGCGTCCGACAAGTCGAATTCCTTCAGGCGCAGCTTGCGCTTGGCGGTGTTGACGCGCGACCCTAAGGCGCCGATGTAGAAGGCCGGCGACTTCAATGCTTCGAGCAAGGCCATGTCGTCGAG
>JANPGJ010000577.1:0-4114 GCA_031423955.1 Burkholderiales bacterium | reverse complement strand
CCGGCGCCGGCACCGGCAACGCGCTTGACAACAGCATCACCGGCAACAGCGGCGCCAACTTCATCGACGGCGGCGCCGGCGCTGACACCATGAGCGGCGGCGACGGCAACGACACCTATGTCGTCGACCAGGCGGGCGATGTGGTGATCGAGGCGGCGGGCGCGACCAACTCGGCGATTTTCGACACCGTTCGCAGCAGCATCAGCCTGGCCTTGCCGGCCAATGTCGAGCATCTTGTGCTGATCGGCAATGCTGCCATCGACGGCACCGGCAGCGCCGCCGGATTCGAGGTGATCACCGGCAACGATGCGGCCAACATCCTGTTTGGCGGCGGCGGCCAGGGCGACAGCCTGTATGGCGCCGGCGGCGCCGACACCCTTGACCTGCGGGTGTTCGGCAACTACCTGAACCTGAGCGGCGGCTACGGCGGCGCCGGTGACGACCTGTACCTGCTCGATTCGGAATTCTCGACGGCGGTGGAAGCCGCCGGCGAAGGCAACGACACGGTGCGCATGAGCGGCTCGATGTCGTTCGACCTGGCGGCCAACGTGGAGAACCTGTTTCTGCTCGCCGGCCAGGTGGCGCTCGGCAACGCGGTCGCCAACCGCATCGTCGGCAATTCCGCTGACAATTTTCTCGATGGCCGTGGCGGCGCGGATACGCTGGAAGGCGGCGCCGGCAACGACAACTACCGTGTCGACAACGCCGGTGACCTCATCATTGAGCTCGCCGACGAGGGCGCCGATACGGTGGTGGTCGAACAGCCCTACGTGGTGGCCGGGGTCGAGACCCCCGGCGCGCCGATACTGTTTTTCCTGCCCGGCGGCGGCACCATCACCGTTCCGGGTACGCCGGTGTGGACGCCCGCGGCCTTCGCCGGCCTCAGTTATTCGATCGCCAACACCAGCATCGAGACGCTCTACCTGCAGACCAGCAGCAACACCTTTCATGCCGGCATTCCGGACGCCGACGCGACCGGCAACGCGCTGGCCAACAGCATGCGCGGCACCGAGGGCCGCAATGTGTTCGACGGCGGCGCCGGCGCCGACACCATGACCGGCTACGGCGGCGACGACACCTACTTTGTTGACAACGCCGGCGACCTGGTGGAAGAGTCGGCGGGCGCTGGCTACGACAGCGTGTTCGCCAGCGTCAGTCATGCGCTGTCGGCAAACGTCGAAACCCTGACCCTGACCGGCAACCTGGCGGCCTCGGCGATCGGCAATGCGCTGGCCAACCGCATCACCGGCAATGGCGCGGCCAACCTGCTGGTCGGCGGCGACGGCGCCGATACGCTCGATGGCGGTGCGGGCGCGGACCAGATGCAGGGCGGCGCCGGCGCCGATCTCTACATGGTCGACAACAGCGGCGACAGCGTGGTCGAGGTCGGCAGCAACCTGCCGCCGCTGCGGGTGTCGGTCAACGCCGCCGGCGTGCAGGTCGCATCCGGCAGCTTCACCCAGCAGCCGGCGGCCTCTGGCGATGGGCGCTTTGTCGCCTTCAGCACCAACGCGGACAACCTGGGGGCCGGCGACAACAATGGGTTTTCCGACATCTACGTCAAGGACCTGGTCACCGGCGCGGTGGTGCGCGCCAGCGTTGCCGCCGACGGCGGCGCGGCCAACGCGCAGTGCACGCTGCCGTTGCTGTCGGCCGACGGCAATCTGGTGGTGTTCGAAAGCCGCGCCAGCAATCTGGCCGCCACCGCCCTTCTCGGTTCACGCGTCGCCATCTTTGCGCGCGACCTGTTGACCGGCGTGACGCAGAAGGTTTCCAGCGCCAGCGACGATGCGGAAGCCCTCACTGATTGCTACGGCGCATCGTTTTCCGCCGATGGCCGCTATGTCACCTTCCATTCGGACTCGCCAAACCTTGCCGCCGGCGATACCAATCGCCAGGTCGATGTGTTTCGCAAGGATTTGCTCACCCGCGAAACGGTGCGCGTGTCGCTGTCGGCAACCGGCGCGCAGAGCACACCGGATGTCGGCGGCAGTGCGAACGCGCGGATTTCCGCCGATGGCCGCTTTGTGGCTTTCGAGAACAGCGGCTACAGCCTGGTCGACGGCAATTTCAGTTTCAGCAACAGTATTGTCCGCAAGGACATGCAGACCGGCGCGATTGTGCGGGCGTCGGCGGCGGCCGACGGCAGCATCGCCAATGGCGCCAGCCGCAACATCCGGATGTCGGCCGACGGCCGTTTTGTCGCGTTCGAAAGCGACGCCACCAATCTGGTCGCCGGCGACAGCAATGGCATGCGCGACGTGTTCCTGAAAGACCTGCAGAGCGGCGCGATCCAGCGGGTGTCGGTGGACTCCGCCGGCAACCAGTTGAACGCGGCCGGCATCCTGGGCGACGTCTCGGCCGACGGCAGGTACGTGTTGTTCCTCACCACCGCCACCACCGTTGTCGAGGGCGACACCAACGGCCAGCCCGATATCTTCGTGCGCGACACCCTCAGCGGCGCGGTGATCCGCGTATCGGCCGGCGCGGGCGGCGCGCAAGGCGACTGGGGTGGCAGCGATGCGGTGTTCTCGCGTGATGGCAGGCAGATCGCCTACCTGAGTTTTTCCACCAACCTGGTCGTAAGCGATACCAACGCGGCGCTCGACATCTTTCGCGTCGCCAATCCGTTTTATGAAAGCACGTCCGGCGACGTCGACAGCGTGCTGGCTGCGGCGAGTTTCACGCTGTCGGGCAACCTGGAGAACCTGACCCTGACCGGGTCGGCAGCAATCAATGGCGGCGGCAATAACCTGGACAACGTCATCAGCGGCAATGCGCAGGCCAACGCCCTGAGCGGCGAGGCCGGCAACGATACCTTGACCGGTGGCGCGGGCGACGACAGCATCGACGGCGGCCAGGGCACCGACACCGCGATCTACCAGGGCTTCGCGCGCCAGTACGTGCTGGCAGGCAATCCGGCGTTGAGCACCACTTTCATCGGCCCGGACGGCGCCGACACCGTCACCGCTGTCGAGCGCTTCGTCTTCGCCGATGGCACCCGCACCTACGCCGCCGGCAGCGGCGTGACAGGCTGGACGGCAAACGCCGGTGCCGCCAGCGTGGCGCGCCTCTACTGGGCCACTCTCGGCCGCGCGCCGGATGCCGGCGGCCTCACCGGCTGGGTGACGGCGGTGCGCAACGGCACCAGCCTCGGCAGTGTCGCCGGCGCCTTCGTCGGCAGTGGCGAATTCCAGGGCACCTACGGCAGCCTCGACAATCCCGGTTTCGTCAATCGTCTCTACTTGAACGTATTGAACCGCGCGGCCGACGCCGGCGGCCTCGCCGCCTGGGTCGGCGCATTGAACGGCGGCAGCAGCCGCGCCGATGTGACTCTTGGGTTTTCCGACTCCGGCGAATTCCAGACGCGGATGGCGCCCAACATCGACGGCGGCATCGTCGCCACCAACAACTTGACTGGTGACAACGGCGCAAACCTGCTTGCCGGCAGCGGCTTGATCGACACCATCAGCGGCCTGGGCGGCAACGACAGCCTGTCCGGCGGCGACGCCAACGACACGCTGATCGGTGGCTCGGGCGACGATAGCCTCGACGGCGGCGCCGGATTCGATGTGGCGCAGCTTAGTGGCTCGCGTCGCCAATATGGCCTGAGCGGCAACCCGGTGAGTGCCGGCAGCAGCGCCGGCGCCGACGGCAACGACAACCTGACCGGCATCGAGAAGCTCAGCTTCGTCGATGGCAGCCTCAACTTCGACCCGACCTCCGCCATCGCGCAGATCTCGCGCCTCTACTGGGCCACCCTCAATCGCCCCGGCGACACCATCGGCGTGGACGCCTGGCGCGCCCAGCGCGAAGCCGGCACCACGCTCGACACCATCGCGCAATCGTTCGTCGGCTCGGGCGAATTCCAGGGCACCTATGGGTCGCTGAACAACACCCAGTTCGTGCAGCAGCTGTACCTCAACGTGCTCGGCCGCGCAGCGGACGCGCCGGGCCTGGCCACCTGGACCGGCTTTCTCGGCTCTGGCGGCAGCCGCGGCTCGGTGGTCACCGGCTTCTCGGAATCCGGTGAACACATCGACCGCCGGGCGGCGGAAGTCAACGCCGGCCTGTGGGAAATCAACGGCAACGCCGCCGGGGTGGCGCGGCTCTA
>JANPGJ010000576.1:0-4173 GCA_031423955.1 Burkholderiales bacterium | reverse complement strand
CAGTTCGAGCGCGAGCGCATCCTGGAGCCGCTGGGCATGGGCGACACCACCTTCTACGTCACCGAGCCGGCACGGCAGAAGCGCATTGCCGAGCCCCTGGCAAACGACCGCAACTTCGGCGTCGGCGCCGACATCAACAACCCGCGCGTGGCGCTGCCGATGCAGTCCGGTGGTGGCGGCATGGTCTCCACCGCCACCGACTACGCCCGCTTCCTGCAGATGATGCTCAGCGGTGGCAGCTTCGAGGGCAAACGCTACCTCAGCCCGGCCACGGTGCGCTTCATGACCTCGGACCATGCCAGTGCCGGCGCCGGCGTCACGCCCGGCCCGTTGTATCTGCCAGGGTCCGGCTACGGTTTCGGCCTGGGTTTTGCCGTGCGCCGCGGCACCGGCGAGGCACCCTACCCGGCCGAAGCTGGCGAGTTCAACTGGGGCGGCGCCGGCGGCACCTACATGTGGGTCGATCCGAAGAACGACATGTTCGTGGTATTCATGATGCAGTCGCCGAAGCAGCGGGTGCACTATCGCGCTCTGCTGCGCGACATGGTGTATGCGGCGATCGTGAAATAGCGGTGTGCCGGGCTGTGCAACAGGTCGCGCGCTGCCCGCCGAATCGTCAAACCGGCTTGCCGGCGACCTGATCCTGAGCAGGAAGCGCCCTGCCACCACCTTGCACCATCACCGGCCGCCGCGGATGACGAATTCGAAAGCAAGACCCGGAGTGCCGCCGTCATTGAACGCCCGTAGAGTCCTGCCCGTGGACTGCATCTACTGGAGTGAACAATGAATTCAGGCACCAGCAGGAAAACGCGGGCGGCGGCAACCATTCTTGATGCGCGCTGGGTCAGTGTGGCTGCGCGCGACCCACTGGCCGATGGCAGATTCTTCTACTCGGTGGCCACCACCGGCGTCTATTGCCGGCCGAGTTGTGCGGCGCGTCCGGCACGCCCGGAAAACGTTGCTTTTCACGCCACCACCGCTGACGCCGAACAGGCCGGCTTCCGCCCCTGCAAGCGTTGCAAGCCCGACCAGCCGAGCCTGGCTGCGATGCAAGCCGCGAAAGTCACCGAATTGTGCCGCTACATCGAGTCGGCCGAGCAGGTGCCAACCCTGGACCAACTGGCAGAGCGCGCCGGGACCAGTCGGTTTCACCTGCACCGTACATTCAAGGCGGTCACCGGGCTGACACCAAAGGCTTACGCCAACGCGCACCGGGCGCGGCGCCTGCGGCAGGCGCTGGCTGCCGGGGCGACCGTCACCGACGCCATCTATGACGCCGGCTACAACTCCGGCAGCCGGTTTTACGAACAAGCCGACCAGGTGCTCGGCATGACCCCGACCCGCTATCGCGCCGGCGGATCGGGCGCGCAAATAAGGCTCGCGATCGGCGCATGCTCGCTCGGGGCGGTCCTGGTCGCGCGCAGTGATCGCGGCGTGTGCGCGATCCTGCTGGGCGACGACACGGAGGCGCTGGAGCGCGATTTGCGGTCCCGCTTTCCGAAAGCGGAGTTGATCGGCGACGACGCCGGGTTTGCACAATTGATGGCGCGCGTAATCGGCCTGATTGAGGCGCCACGACTCGGCCTCGACCTGCCGCTTGACGTTCGCGGCACCGCCTTCCAGCAACGCGTCTGGCAGGCCCTGCGCGACATCCCGCCCGGCCGCACCGCCAGTTACGCCGAGGTCGCCAACCGCATCGGCGCGCCGACCTCGATGCGCGCGGTGGCGCAGGCCTGCGCTGCCAATCCGCTCGCGGTGGCGATCCCTTGCCATCGTGTGGTGAAGAGCGACGGTGCGCTGGCCGGGTACCGCTGGGGGATCGAGCGCAAGCGCGCGCTGCTCGCGCGTGAGGCCGGCCAGTGAGCGCGTCGGCCGCCGCCGCGGTGCCGGCCACGGCAACACCCGATGTTGCGGCGCGCATCGCGGCAATCGATTGGCCGCAGGTGGCAATCGACCTCGACACAGAAGGCCATGCCCTGGTTCCGGGTTTGCTCAACGCCGTCGAGTGTGAAGCTCTTGCGGCCTTGTATGCGAGCGGGGATGCACAAGAGCCGCCGCTGTTTCGCAGCCGCGTGGTGATGGCAGGCCATGGCTTTGGGCGCGGCGAGTACAAGTACTTCAGCTATCCGCTGCCGGACCTGATCGCCGGCCTGCGCTCGGCGCTGTATCCGCGCCTGGCGCCGCTGGCCAATCGCTGGCACGCGGCGATGGGACTTGACGCACGCTTCCCACCAGACCACGAGACATTCATCGCGCGCTGCCGTCAGGGCGGGCAGCGACGACCCACACCTCTGCTCTTGCAGTACGGGGAGGGTGACTACAACTGCCTGCACCAGGACCTCTACGGCGAGCACGTGTTTCCGCTGCAGGCGGTGTTGCTGCTGTCCAGGCCCGGACACGACTTCGAAGGCGGCGAACTGGTCCTGACCGAGCAGCGCCCGCGCATGCAGTCGCGGCCGATGGTGGTGCCGCTGCGGCAGGGCGACATGGCGTTGATCGCAGTGCATCAGCGCCCGGTGAAGGGCGTGCGCGGCTTCTATCGGGTGCAGTTGAGGCATGGCGTGAGCCGCATCCGCAGCGGCCGACGGCACACCGCGGGCATCATTTTTCACGACGCCGCGTAACGTGATGCCGGCCAGGGGCGACCGCTTCACGGCAGACCTGTTTGCGGACCCGGGTCCGATCGATGTCGGATTGCCGGCGCAACAGGTACTCGCGCCCGGGGCCTTGTTGATGCGCGGCATGGCAACTCTGCCGGCAGACGCGTTGTTTGCCGACCTCAACGCCGTTCTTTCACAAGCGCCGCTGCGCCGCATGATCACGCCCGGCGGCTTGCCGATGTCGGTAGTGATGAGCAATTGCGGCCCCGTGGGTTGGATCAGCGATCGCACGGGCTACCGTTATGAATCGGCCGACCCCGAAAATGGTTGCCAATGGCCGCCGATGCCCGCATCCTTCCGCGCCCTGGCGACAGGTGCGGCGGCAAACGCCGGCTTTGAAGGGTTCGACCCGGATGCCTGCCTGATCAACTGCTACGTACCCGGCGCCCGCCTGAGTTTGCACCAGGACCGTGACGAGCGCGACTTCAGCCAGCCGATCGTATCGGTCTCGCTCGGACTTCCCGCGGTCTTCCTGTTCGGCGGTGTAGCCAGGTCGGAAAAACCGGCCCGCGTCACGCTCAATCATGGTGATGTCATCGCCTGGGGCGGCGCTTCCCGCCTGCGTTACCACGGCGTGCTTGCGTTGAAGGACGGGCAGCACCCACTCACCGGCGGCTGCCGCTTCAACCTGACCTTCCGGCGCGCGCGTTGAGACCGCGCCAGTGGCGGTACAAAGGCGGAACATTAGTTCGAGCGCCATCACAAATGCAGGAAATTTCAGTCGGAAATTTCTTGCGTTTCGTTTCCTATCGTCCTATGATTTGGGCATCCGGGACTCACGCAGACTCCCGGCATCCAGGCGGTGTCCCAATCGCCCAAGCTCTGCGGTCTTCACCGGGCTCTCACATGGACACCACATCGCACCACGCCGGAAGTGCAATCTCGCCAGCCGCCACACTGCTCCGCACATCATTTCATCGACCTGCATGCCTGCGGATTGCGATTCCGCCGCATTGCGGGCTTGACATGCATGTGCGGCTTGCAGCGGGCTAAGTAGGCTCACCGCCCCCAGGCAGGGGCCGCACGGCAACACCATCGCAAGCGCAGGGTTCAACCTTTTTCGGGAAGGCATGAACACCTGGCCGGGTCACGCAGGCACCCGGTAGACAAGGACATTTTCGTCTCAAGCGCTGCTTCTATCCCTCGCGGGAAGGAGTAGACATATGAGCAATGTTCGCTTGTCCGACCGACTGATCGCCAACCCGGCGACAGGCAACGCCGTTGCGGCGCCGCCGCCGGTCGCGGCTCGCACCAGGATGCTTCTCGAGGCACCGATACTGCCGACGTTTCTGCGCCTGGCGCTGCCCAACGTTCTCAATCTGCTGGCCATCGCGGGAATGATCACCTTCGATGGGCTGTTTCTGGGGCGGCTTGGCGCCGATGCACTAATCGGCGTCTCGCTGGTCTTCCCATTCGTGATGGCCATGCAGCACATTGCGGCCAGCGGTGTCGGCGGCGCCGTGTCATCGGCGATCGCGCGCGCCATCGGGTCTGGAGCGCGCGCGCGTGCCGA
>JANPGJ010000575.1:0-6611 GCA_031423955.1 Burkholderiales bacterium | reverse complement strand
ACCGACTACACCCCGGTGTGGATGATGCGCCAGGCCGGGCGTTACCTGCCGGAGTACAACGCCACCCGCAAGCGCGCCGGCTCGTTTCTTGGCTTGTGCAAGAACCCGGATTACGCCACCGAGGTGACCCTGCAGCCGCTGGAGCGCTTCCCGCTTGACGCCGCGATCCTGTTTTCCGACATCCTGACGGTGCCCGACGCGATGGGCCTGGGGCTCTACTTCGCCGACGGCGAAGGGCCGAAATTCGAGCGCACCGTGCGCGACGAGGCGGCGGTGGCCAAGCTGGCGGTGCCCGATATCGGCGCCACCCTGCGCTACGTGACCGATGCGGTCACGCAGATCAGGCGCGCGCTCGGCGGCCGGGTGCCGCTGATCGGTTTCTCCGGCAGCCCCTGGACGCTGGCGTGTTACATGGTCGAAGGCGGCGGCAGTGATGATCATCGCACCGTCAAGACCATGGCCTACCAGCGGCCCGACCTGATGCACCGCATCCTCGAGGTCAACGCCGCCGCGGCCACCGCGTATCTCAATGCGCAAATCGCCGCCGGCGCGCAAGCGGTGATGCTGTTCGACACCTGGGGCGGCGCCTTGTCGGCCGCCACCTACAAGACCTTTTCACTCGACTACCTGGCGCGGGTGGTGGCGGGCCTTACGCGCGAGCATGACGGCCGGCGGGTGCCGGTGGTGATGTTCACCAAGGGTGGCGGCTTGTGGCTGGAAGACATGGCGGCGGTCGGCTGCGATGCCCTCGGGCTTGACTGGACCATTGAAATATCGGAGGCGCGCCGGCGCGTCGGTCATCTGGTGGCCCTGCAGGGCAATTTCGATCCGACCGCCCTGTTTGCCGCGCCGGCGGCAATTCGCAGCGAGGTTGGGCGGATTCTGGCGTCATATGGGCATGGCGCAGGCCATGTATTCAATCTCGGGCATGGCATCTCGCAGTTCACACCGCCCGAGCATGCAGCGGCGCTGGTCGCGGCGGTCCACGAGTTGAGTCCGCAATATCACGCCAAACGCTGAGATCATGCCATCGGCATAAATCCTGGCCAATATCGGCTGGGCCGCTGCTTGCCACCAGGCTTTGCGGACCACCTTGCCGCAAAGCCTTGACTGATGCGGTTAAAGGGCGGGTCGGGCCGGATAATGATGATGGGCGCGGGGTTCGAAAATGCCCGCAATCGAGACAAGAAAAGTCTTGACAAGGCTTGACTTATGCACATTTTCTTGGCAAGCATGGCTTCATTGCATCGCCGCATTGGCGAATTCAAGCGCAACTTGCAAGTTATTGAAAACAAAGACTTCTTATATCGCAAGAAATTTGTGCGATGAAGAAAAAATCCTTTTGCAGCCTAGGGTTGCAGATGTCGGCAGGATAGTTTTCAACAAACTTATCCACAGGTTTTGTGAACACCGCGAAAGCGCCAGATCAGGCACGCCCTTAGCAACAGTTTTTAACCTTCTACCTTAACAACAGCCCGATTTTCGCGCCCGTTTGCGGCGCGAGGTCGGTCCCAAAATCGCCTGGCCCGATGCCTTTTGTCCGCGTTGCACTTGAAGTTCCGGTGGCCGCACTGTTTGATTATTCGGTCATCGATGCGCGCGGCACGCTCGGGTGCCGGGTGGCGGTGCCGTTCGGGCCGCGAACCCTGATTGGCGTGGTGGTTGAAGAAGACGTTATACCGGTGGTTGATCTGGCCCGTATCCGGCCGGCGCGCGTGCTGGCAGATTTGCCGCCACTGCCTAAGCACTGGCTGGACCTGCTGCGCTTTTGTGCCGGCTACTACCAGCACCCGCTGGGCAACGCGATCGGCGCCGCCCTGCCTGCCCGCATCAAGGCGGAAAAACCGCTCGATCCAGCCTTGTGGACCCGCTATCGCTGGCGCGGACCGGTCCCGGCGTTTGGCAAACGCGAGCAGGTGCGCGCGGACCTCGCGCGCCGATTGGCGGTAGGCCCGTGCTTCGGCTACGAACTGGCCGGCCTGTCGCCGAAGGCCATGCTGCACCTGCAAGCATGGGCGGCGTCCGGCGAGGTTGAGTTGGCGCCGCCTGATCCGCTCCTGGCCGTTGATGCACGCGAACTCAATCCGGAGCAGGCGCGGGCGGTGGCCTTGATTGGCGCGGCACTTGAACCGGCACGGTTTATCGCCTGTCTGCTGCATGGCGTCACCGGCAGCGGCAAGACCGAGGTTTATCTCCAGGTGACAGCGCGCGCGCTTGCCACTGGCCGCCAGGCCTTGGTGCTGGTGCCGGAGATCAATCTCACGCCGCGTCTTCTGGAGCATTTCAGGCAGCGCTTTCCCGCAAGCACTATCATTGCACTGCACAGCTCTCTAAACGAGAGCGAGCGCTCGCACCACTGGCTGCTCGCGCACACTGGTGCGGCCGATATCGTGCTTGGCACCCGGTTGGCGATCCTCGCTTCGCTGCCGCGCCTGGGCTTGATCGTGGTCGATGAGGAACACGATCCGTCGTTCAAGCAGCAGGAAGGCATGCGCTATTCGGCGCGCGACCTGGCGGTCTACCGTGCCAAGAACGAAGGTATTCCGATCGTGCTGGGCAGCGCCACGCCGTCGCTGGAGACATTTGCCCACGCCCAATCCGGTCGCTACGAGCGCCTGACCATGCGCAAGCGCGCGGTCACCGACGCGCTGTTGCCGCAAGTGCGCATCATCGACCTCAACAGTGCACGCGCGGAGCATGGCATTGCGGCACCGATCTGGGATGCGATCGGCCAGCGGGTCGAACGCGGCGAACAAAGCCTGGTATTCCTCAACCGGCGTGGATATGCGCCGGTGCTGTCTTGCGCATCATGTGGGTGGGTGAGCGCTTGCACACGTTGTACTGCATACCTGGTCTTGCATCGCAAGCGCGGCCTGTTGTCCGGCGGAACCTTGATGTGCCACCACTGCGGGTTTGCCGAAGCCGTACCGCCGGCTTGCCCGACCTGCGGCAATGTCGATATCCGCGGCTATGGGCAGGGCACGCAACGCCTCGAAGTGCATCTGGTCGAGGCCTTTCCGAAGGCGCGGGTGCTGCGCATCGATCGCGATTCGACCAGCCGCAAAGGGTCGGCGGAAGCCTTGTTCGACCAGGTGCATGCCGGCGAAGCCGACATCCTGGTCGGCACCCAGATGCTGGCCAAGGGGCATGACTTCAAGAACCTGACCCTGGTGGCGGCGGTCAATGTCGACGCTGCGCTCTTCAGTGCGGATTTTCGCGCCAGCGAGCGTTTGTACGCGCAGCTCACCCAGGTGGCGGGTCGTGCCGGCCGTGCCGGTAAACCGGGAGAGGTGCTGATTCAGACCCGCAACCCCGACCATCCGCTGTTTCGCGCGGTGGTTACCGGCGACTACGACGGCTTCGCGAAAAGCCTGCTCGCCGAGCGCGAGGCGGCGGGACTGCCACCGGCGGCCTATCAGGCGATGCTGCGGGTGGAAGCCAAAAAGCTTGAGCTTGCGCTCGGGTTCCTCAAGGAGGCCGCGGTGGCCGATGTCGCCGCGGACGGCATCAGCATCTACGACCCGGTGCCGATGGTGCTGACGCGGCTGATGAATGTGGAACGCGCGCAGTTGATGGTCGAATCGCGCTCGCGGCCGGCACTGCAGGCGTTTCTGGCGGAGTGGCTGCAGTGGATCACAGCCAACGCGCCATCGAGCGTGCGCTGGCATATCGAGGTCGATCCGCTGGAAATCTGACAACCGCCGATGGCCATATCGGCGGTCCGCCGGAACCGGAGCCGACGATTCGACAACGCCCAATGAAAACGGCGCCCGCAGGCGCCGTCTCGTTCGCCGTAACTCACGCCTTACTTGGCGCTGCCCACCATGTAGTCCACCGCCGCCTTGATGTCGGCCTCGGACGAACTCATCGCAGTGCCTTTTGGCGGCATCGCGCCCTTGCCATTGAGCACACTGGCATACAGGGTGTTGATGCCGGTCTTGATGCGCGGCGCCCACGCATCCTTGTCGCCAAGCTTGGGCGCATTGGCAACACCGGCGGCGTGGCACGCCATGCACGCGGTGTCATATAGCGCCTTGCCGGCGTCGGCCTTGGCTGGCGTAGCATTCGCCACCACGGCCGCCGCGGGTGCAACGGCGACGGCAGCCGAATTGGCCATCGCAGCCGCGCCGGCCTTGGCGTCGGCGTTGGCGGCAGCCGGTGCGGCAGGTTCCTTGAAGCTGCCGCCTGAAGCATTGGCCATGTAGACCACGCCGCGGGCCATTTCAAAGTCCGAAAGATCGGCGTTACCGCCGCGCGCCGGCATGCCGCGGATGCCGTTGATCGAGTTTTTCACCAGTTCGTCATAGCCGGTTTTAAGGCGTTGCGCCCAGCTGGCCGCATCGGCGAACTTCGGCGCGTTCGCCACGCCGGCTTCATGGCAGGCCTTGCAGAACTGCGTGTAGACCTGCTCACCCGACAAATGGACCTTCGGCCCATCGGCCGATTTGACCGTGACCGCCGCCACCGGCTTGATGCGCTCGGCGATCGCCTCGGGCTTGAGCGCCAGCCCCTGCTCATCGACCTTCTTGCCACCAGTGACATACGACACCAGAAACAGGATCAGCGCGATCGGGATGACAAACGACAAGACGATGACGGTAATGAGCTGCTTCGGTGTCTTGATCGGCGATTCGTGCTGATGGTCCTCGCTCATGAGGCGTCCTTTCGGTGATTCTTCAAGTCGGCAAATTGCCGGAACTGGGGTGCCTGAAACAATGCTGACGAAACCCTGAATTATAGCCGGGTTTGCCCGGCCTTCGACTGGGGAAGAGTGGCTGGAAATGCCGTTGCCGTCGCCGCTAACGGACAGCGGTGGCCGACAAACGTACCCGCCACGCAGACGCCTCCTTCGCGAGTGTGAAGCGCACCGGCAGGAAACGCTCGATCACGCCGGCGTTGGTGTTGGCATGCCCGGTCACAGCACTGCAGGTGAACGCAGCCTCGCTGCCGCCGCGCGCGACCGCCAGGGCCAATGGCAACATCCACTGGTCTGCCAGATGCGGCCCGAGTGCACCGCTGCTCGCCTGAAACGCCCGCACTTCGGCCACCATCGCATGCGCCACCTGTTCGCTGCCGACGCCCTTGTCGCCGAAGCTGGTGAACACTTCGCATACCTGTTGATAGGTAAGCGTCGCCATCAAGGCGTTGCCGGGTCCTTCGCCCTTCGGGACCGCTGGTATGCGCAACTGCGTCCCGGTCCACTGCAGTGCGTCACGCAGCACCGCCAGTTCGCGGTCCGCCACCGACTGGCGCACGCCCGGGATCAGGCATTCGGCGAAATGTTCGCCGGCAACGCCGCGCTGATTCAGGTCGAAAGCCGCGAGGCCGGCCGCCGGGGGACGAATCGTCGCCACCATCTCGCCGCCGCCGGCCGGATAAAACCCGTGACGGCGCAGCTCAAGCTCAAGCCCGACCCCGGCCCGCCGCAGCAAGGGCGCGAAGCTGCGCTCCAGAAAGTGAAACGGCGGCGCCAACGGGTTGTGCGTGCCGCCGCCGAGCGTCACTCGGCTCGGGCCGGCGGCGACCATCAGGGCAGGCAGTACCGTCTGCAACACCAAGGTGCAACTGCCGGCCGAGCCGACGTTGAATGAGTAGTCGCCGGCGCGCACGGCAGCCGGCACAAATCGCAGGGCCTGCGAACCGGGTACTGCGCCTTCGAATGTGGCCGAGCAGACGGCCGCAGCCGCCTGAACACAGGTCAGGTGCTGGCGCATCAGTCCGGGCCTGGGGCGCCGGGCCCGGATATTGGTGATTTCAAACGGCCGACCGGTGCACATGGACAAAGCCAGCGCCGTGCGCAGGATCTGCCCGCCGCCTTCGCCGGTCGAGCCATCGAGTTCAATGGCTTTCATGTTCTTCGCCTTGTCCAATATGCGAAGGCCGGGAGTGCGAACACGCCCGGCCTTCGAACAAACCCGCTGCCGCCGGCCAAAAATCGCCGGTCAGCCCTTCACGCACAGCACCTGCTTCAAGGTATGCACCACTTCCACCAGGTCTTTCTGTGCTTCCATCACCGCGTCGATGTCCTTGTAGGCCATCGGGATCTCGTCGATCACGTTGGCGTCCTTGCGGCACTCGACCCCTTCGGTTGCACGAATCTGGTCGTCGACTGTGAACAGCTTCTTCGCCTTGGTGCGGCTCATCACGCGGCCGGCGCCATGGCTGCAGCTGTCGAAGCTCTCGGCGTTTCCCAGCCCGCGCACGATGTAGCTTTTTGCGCCCATGCTGCCGGGAATGATGCCGAGCTGACCACGCTTCGCGCTCACCGCACCCTTGCGGGTCACAAATACATCGTGTCCGAAGTGGTGCTCCAGCTGCACATAGTTGTGATGGCAGTTCACCGCCTCGACATGCGAATCGAACGGCTTGGTGATCACCTTGGCAACCGTGGCGATCAGGTTCTTCATCATCACCTCGCGGTTGAGTCGTGCGAACTTCTGCGCCCAACCGACACCACGCACGTAGTCACCGAAGTATTGCGCCCCTTCCTCGAAATACGCGAGTTCGCGGTGCGGCAGGTTGCGCTGGTTGGCCTCGGCATCCTTCTTCGCAAGCTCGATGAAGTAGGTGCCGATCGCGTTGCCGACGCCACGCGAACCCGAATGCAGCAT
>JANPGJ010000574.1:0-11801 GCA_031423955.1 Burkholderiales bacterium | reverse complement strand
CACGGTCGACGGTATTTCGCTGGCCGACCCCAAGACCAACCTGCCCAAGCTGCGTTCGCGCTGCGGCATGGTGTTCCAGAACTTCGAATTGTTTCCGCACCTCACCGTCGCCGAGAACCTGACGCTGGCGCAGATCAAGGTGCTTGGTCGCACCAAGGACGCTGCGCTGGAAAAAGGGCTCAAGTATCTCGACCGCGTCGGCCTGATCGCCCAGAAGGACAAATTTCCCGGCCAGTTGTCGGGTGGCCAGCAGCAACGCGTGGCGATCGCCCGCGCGCTGTCGATGGACCCGATCATCATGCTGTTCGACGAGCCGACCTCGGCGCTGGATCCGGAAATGGTCGGCGAAGTGCTCGACGTCATGGTTCTGCTCGCGCAGGAAGGCATGACCATGATGTGCGTGACCCACGAGATGGGCTTCGCCCGCAAGGTCGCGCACCGGGTGATCTTCATGGACCAGGGGAAGATCGTCGAGGATTGCCAGAAGGAGGAATTTTTCGGCAATCGCGAGGCGCGCTCGGACCGCGCCAAGAATTTCCTCGACAAGATCCTGCAGCACTAGAACACCGGTTCGCATGAGCACTGGCGCGCCAGCCGCCGGCAACGCCCTGCGCCTGATGCTCGAGGGCGGGCCGCCGCCACCCTGCTCGCAGACACTCGGGTTTCGCAGCGCTCGGGTCGAAGCCGATACGGTGGTGCTCGAGTATGAACCTGGCGCAAATCTCCTGAACCCGATCGGCACGCTGCAGGGCGGCATCGTTGCCGCCATCCTGGATGATGTGTTCAGCGTGGCGATCCTTGCGCGACTGGACGCGGACGACTCGGCGCCGACGGTCGAAATGAAAGTCAGCTATCTGCAACCGGTGCTGGCCGGCCGGGTGCGCGGCGTCGGGCGGGTGTTGAAGCAGGGCCGCAGCATGGCGTTCGTCGAAGCCGAACTGCAGTCGCTCGATGGCGTATTGCTGGCCAAGGCATCGGCCTCGGTGGTGATTCGCAAGGGGCAGGCTAATCGGCGCCCATCAACACCTTGACATGCGCCGCCACCGAGCGCGCCAACGCCGGCAAGTTGTAGCCACCCTCCAGCAGCGAAACCACCCGGCCGCCGGCATGTCGCTCGGCGATAGCCATGATCTCGCGAGTGACCCACGTGTAGTCCGCCTCGACCCAGCCGAGATTGGCCATGTCGTCTGCGCGATGGGCATCGAAGCCGGCCGAGATGAAGATCATCTCGGGTTGAAACCTGGTCAATGCCGGCAGCCAGCGCTCGGTCACGGCGCGGCGCAGTGCGTCACCGTTCGAGCGCGGCGGCAGCGGCACGTTGATCATGTTGGGGCCGAGTGCGTTTTCGCCGCTGTACGGATAGAGCGGATGCTGGAAGGTCGAGACCATCAGCACCCGGTCGTCGCCGGCGAAGATATTCTCGCTTCCATTGCCGTGATGCACATCGAAATCGACCAGCGCGACGCGATCGACACCGAGTTCGGCCAGTGCATGGGCCACGCCTACTGCCACGTTGTTGAAGAAGCAGAAGCCCATCGCCTGATGTCGCTCGGCATGATGGCCGGGTGGACGCACGCAGCAAAACGCGTTGCGCGCCACGCCGCGCGCGACCAGTTCGGCGCCCTGCACCGCCGCCCCGGCAGCATGCCAGGCGGCCTTGAGCGTGTAGGGATTCATCACTGTATCGGGGTCGACATGCACATGGCCGCTGGCAGGGGAGGCGGCTTCCAGCTCGGCGACATAGAGCGCGTCGTGCACCCGCAGAACCTGCTCGCGCGTGGCCATCGGGGCGTCGTAGGGCGGCAGCAGATCGAGCAGGCCCTGCATCAGCAGATGGTCGTGAATGGCCGACAGGCGTTGCGGGCATTCCGGATGGCCCGGACCCATGTCGTGCAGCATGAAGCTCGGGTGACTGATATATGCGGTGTGCATCGAGGTGTCTGTCGGTGTGATCCGTTTGACATCATAGGCGCGCGGGCAGGTGCGGGTTTGCGCTGAATCAAGCGGTGCGGTTCAGCCCGGCACCACCCGCGCCAGGCGTTCGATGCCCTCAATGATGCGCCCGACCGGCATGGTGGCGAATGACAGCCGGAAGGTGGCCAGCTGCGGCTGCCCTGGGAAAAACGCGATGCCCGGCACGAAATACACCCCCGCCTTGCGCGCGGATTCGAGCAATTCGCGGGCGTCGATGCCGGCGCGAATCCGGCACCACATGAACATGCCGCCGCGCGGCCGCACGAATTCGAGCCGTCCGGAGAGATGCTCGGTCAATGCCTGGTGCATGGCCATGGCGCGCTCACGGTAGGTGGCGCGAATCAGCGGCAGGTGCGCCGCGAAGCCTCCGGCAGCCCAATAGTTCTCGATCGCGTGCTGGGTGGGCAGGGCAGAGTGGATGTCGGTGGCGAGTTTGGTCCAGACAAAGCGCTGGCGCAGGTTGGCTGGCGGAATCATCCAGCCCACCCGCAATCCGGGCGCCACCAGCTTCGACAGGCTCGATACATGCACCAGCCAGTCCGCGGCGCCCGCCACGCTGGCGGAAAGCTCCAGCATCGTCGGTGGTGGCGGCGTGTCGAACCAGAGGTGGCTGTAGGGTGAGTCCTCAAGCACATGAAAACGGTGTTCGACCGCCAGTTCGAGCACCCGGCGTCGCCGTTCCAGCGCCAGCACGCTGCCGTCCGGATTGGAATATGAAGGCACCAGGTAGATCAGTTTCGGGCGATGCACGCGCAACAGGTCCTCGAGCGCCTCCGGGATCAGCCCGTCGGCATCCTTGGCCACGCTCACGCCCTTCAATCCGGCCAGGTAGAAGGCCTGCAACGCGGTGGGGAACACCGGGCTGTCCATGAACACGGTATCGCCGGGCCGGGTCAGCACGCGCACGGTGGTCTCGATGCCCTGTTGGCCGCCGTTGGCGATGATCACTTCGTCGGGCGCGATGGCGCGGCCGGCGCCGGAGCTGAAGGCGGCGAGGCGCGCGCGCAATGGCGCATGGCCTTCCCGGTCGCCATATTGAAGCGCGACGCGAAAGCTCTCCTCGAACACCTGGTTGAACGCGGCAGCCAGGCCGGCGGTATCGAACAGCTCGGGATCGGGATAGCCACCGGCAAACGAAATGCCGCCGTCACGCCGCGCCATGCTGGCCACCTGGTAGATCAGTCCGCCGAGTTCGGGTGAGTAGTCCATTTGCTTTCCGGGTCTGTGGCAACGACTGTGCTTCAGGGTTTTAGCACGCGCGGTTTGAGAAGGCCATTGGCTTCGCCGCGCGTGCGCAGGCGGGCGCACTGGGCGTCAATGAGGCTGACATTGCCGGGGCCTGTTTGCGCTTGCATCAGATTGCCTGGTGCATCGCTATGTTCGCCGTTGTCACCCAGGACGTGCGCCAGTTCATGCGCAAGGGCGATCGCCAGGTCTGGCGTGCCATGCGCGACCCAGACCGTATCGGTCAACTCGGGCCGGCTCCCGGCATTGGTGCGGCCGATCGCCTCGGCGTCGAATGCCGGCCGGTTGAGATTGTCTTCGACGAAGAACACTGCCGGCTTGGTCGTCGGCAACTCGCTTAGCAGCTCGCGCGATATGCGGTTCGCGAAATAATGAAAGCGCCGCGGCGCCTCGAGTTCGTGCAGCTGTACCGCAGGAAGCGCAATGCCGCACTGCGCCAGAAATTGCGCGGCGGCGGCCACGGCGGTACGAATCTCGCTGGCTTTCCAGCGACTGCCGCGAAACATGTGAACGCTGATGCGCAGGTCGTGGGTAGCGCTTGCGCTGGTGGGCAATGCCATCGACTCGGTGGTGGCCACCCGGACACTTTGGGCCGGCGCAAGGGGACTGACGGCCAGCAGCAAGGCCAGCCAAATGGAGCGCCGCGCGGCATGGGGCGCGCACCTGATCATCGGATCTGATCGCCGGTGCTGTCAGAGCTCGGAGGTTCGATCAACGAACGAGGGCGCCTGCGTGAAAGCCGGGCACGGCCGGGCGCCTCAGAGACGGTTGCGCAACAGTCGCCCGGGGCGCGCACCGGTCGCCTGGCCGCCCAGCCACACCGGCACGCCGTTGACGATCACGCTGTCAATCCCGCGCGCCGGTTGGGTGGGTTGCTCGAAGGTGGCGCCGTCGTTGATCTCGGCGGCGTCGAAAATGGTGACGTCGGCGAACGCACCGACCTGCAGCACGCCGCGATCGGCAAGCCCGAACTTGGCGGCGGTGAGGCCGGTCATCTTGTAGACCGCGGTCTCCAGAGGAAACAGGCCGATGTCGCGGCTGTAGTGGCCCAGCACGCGCGGGAAGGTACCCCACAGGCGCGGGTGCGGCTTGACGTCGTGCGGCAGTCCGTCGGAGCCGACCATGGTGTCCTCGAACTGCAGGATGCGCTGCACGTCAGCCTCATTCATCGAGAAATAGATCGCGCCGGCCGGCCGGATCTTCGCCACCGCATCTTCCTGCGACAGCCCGAGGCGCTTTGCGATGTCGGGCAGGTCCATGCCGGTGAATTCCGGGTGCGGGGTCGACCAGGTGACGATGATGCGGTCCGACAAGGGTATTCGATCGGCGCGCAGCATGGTGGAGGAGGCGATGTAGGGATAGCAGTCGACGCACACTTCCTGGCCGCGGCGCGCCGCGGTCAACAGCTTCAGGGTCTCCTCGGAGCGGCCGTAGTTGCGTACGCCGACCACCTTGTGGTGCGAAATGATCACCGGCACGCCGACTTCGCGGCCGATGCGGAACGCCTCGTTCATCGCCGGGATGATCTGGTCGTCCTCATTGCGCATATGGGTCACATAGCGCCCGCCGTGCGCCTTCAGCGGCCGTGCCGCGGTGATGATCTCCTCGGTGGTCGCGTGCGCGGCCGGCGGGTAGTAGGTGCCGGTGGAAAAGCCGATGGCGCCGGCGCGCAGCGCCTCGTCGGTCATCGCCGCCATGTGCGCGGCTTCCGAGTCGGTGGCGGCGCGGTCGAGCCGGTCCATCGCCGCCACCCGCAGGGTGGTGTGGCCGACCATGCAGGCGGCGTTGGTGGCCGCCGGATTGGCCGCGAGGTCGGCCATGAAATCGGCGAAGAACGGGAAACGGTAGGCCGATTGATCGTCGATCAGGTCGAGCGGCGACGGCGGGTTGCGATTGACCAGCGGCGCCAGGCTGATGCCGCAGTTGCCGGCGATCACTGTGGTCACGCCCTGGCTGACCTTGGGCGTCATTTCCGGATGCGAGCGCAGATAGCGATCGTCGTGGGTGTGCGAGTCGATGAAGCCGGGCGCCGCGATTTTGCCGGAGGCGTCGATTTCGCGCTCGCCGCGGTCGGCGTCGAGGCGGCCGATGGCGGCGATGCGATCGCCATTGATGCCGATGTCGGCGCCGTAGCGCGGCGTGCGTTTGCCATCGATGACGGTGGCATTGCGGATGATCAGATCGAAACGGGTGGACATGATGATGTGCCGGAGGGATGGGTCAATCGGTCAGGCATGATAAACGCTCACTCGAAACAGAGGGGAAATAGTGGCGCGGCCGCCTGCGGTGCTTGCAAAACGAGCGCAGCGGCCCCAGAATACACATCAATATACACATTTCAGGACGCCTGAAACATGCGTACCAACATTGTGCTCGACGAAGCCCTGGTGAAAGAAGGTTTGAAGCTCGGCCGGGTCACCACCATGCGCGAGCTCGTCGATATCGCGCTTCACGAGTTTGTGGAGAATCGTAAGCGCCTGAACTTGCGCGACCTGAAAGGGGCGGGCGGCTTGCGTGACGACTACGACTACAAGGCCATGCGCGCCGGTACGCCGAAGGCCTGATGTACCTGGTCGACACATCGGTCTGGATCGACTATCTGCGCGGGCGCGACACGGCGCATGTTCGACTGCTTGACGATCTGCTGCGAAACCCGCTGGCGGTTGGCCTGGCCGATGTGATCTACATGGAAATCCTGCAGGGTGCGCGCGATGCGCGAAGTTTCACGCGCTTGCGCGACTACTTCGGAGGGCAGCGTTTTTACCGTTTCGATGAGCCGGTGGCAAGCCACGCGGCCGCGGCGAATCTCTACTTCGATTGCCGGCGTCGTGGCTTCACGATTCGCTCGACGCTCGACTGCCTGATCGCCCGCTGCGCGATCGAGAATGACCTGATTCTGTTGCATCACGATCAGGACTTCGTCAAGATGGGAAAAGTGGCGCCCACACTGCGGCAAAAGCATTTCATGAACTGACGCCGGCTGAATGCATGCGGCTGTTGTGCCGGTCATTGCCACTCCCCCATGCGCGACGACGAGTCCGATCGAAATCAACAATGGGAATACACGTGAACCAGGGCTTTTCAGGCAAGGCTGTATTGATCACCGGTGCTGCCGGCGGCATCGGCCGCGCAACCGCGCTTGCTTTTGCCGCCGCCGGAGCGAAGCTTGCGCTCGCCGATATCGACCTGGCAGCGGGCGAAGAAACCGCGGCCCTGGTCCGCCAAGCGGGAGGCACGGCGCTCCTTGTGCGCGCTGATGTCACCGTTGCTGCCGAGGTCGAGGCGCTGGTCAGGACAACGGTCGCCGCCTACGGGCGCCTTGATTGCGCCTTCAACAACGCCGGCATCGAGATCGAGCACATGCGCATCACCGATTGCGACGAGTCGACCTTCGACCGCATCATGGCGGTCAACGTCAAGGGCATCTGGCTGTGCCTGAAGTATGAGTTGGCTCAGATGGTCTTGCAGGGTGGCGGCGCGATCGTCAACACGGCGTCGGTGGCAGGCCTCAAGGCGGCGCCGAAAATGGCGGCCTATGCGGCGTCGAAACACGCGGTGCTGGGGCTGACGAAAACGGCGGCGGTCGAGTTCGCCAGGAAGAAGGTCCGGGTCAACGCGGTTTGCCCCGGCGTGATCCGCACCGCCATGTATGACCGCGCGATGCAGGCCGACCCGTCGATCGCGCCGCGGGTGGCCGCAATGCATCCCCTCGGGCGCATCGGCGAGGCCGATGAAGTGGCCGGCGTGGTGTTGTGGCTATGTTCCGATGCGGCGTCGTTCGTGACCGGTCATGCGCACGCGGTGGATGGCGGTTTCGGGGTGATCTGAGCGTCCGGGAATTTCAGTCTTGCGCGGCGCGGACCTGCCGGGGATCGCTCGCAGAACACAAGCGGGCCTGCACCGGCTGACCCGCCCCGCGGGCGGACCCACGAAACCATCGCGAGAATGGCGCCAGGGCTTTGTTTGGCGGGTAGTCGCGCGATGATCGGCGGGCGGATTGACCCTTATATGAACAATCAGGCCGCAGGTATCAGCCCAGATTCGCGCGGGTCCTGCGGCGGCGCGTCGCACCGACAGTGCCCAGCAATCCGGCAACGGCAAACAGTGCCAGGCTCGATGGTTCGGGCACCGAGGCAAAAGGCGCTGGCGCGACAACCGAGTCGTTGAACCGGACGTTGTCGAAAAACACATCGCCCGTCACGCCGCCCGAGTCGACGAAATCCTCGAACATCAGGTGGACAGTTTGGCCAATCGGTGAGCTGAAGGTCAGGTTGTAGGTATGCCAAGTGCCGTCGTCGACCAGGTTGATCGGCTGGCCGAACCCGTCTTGCGAGCCGGCGACCCAATAGTGGTTGGCCGGAAAAGCCTGGCTGACGCCGAAGAATCCGCCGCTATCGCCGGGAACGCTCCCCTGCAACGTCAAGCCAAGGTACTCGAATGACACTGTGAACTGGCCCGAAGTCGTAATGAAGTCGGTGCTGTAGATGCTGCCTGCCGAGCCGAGCCGGTTGAAGCCGAGCACGTGATTGCCGGCACGCAGCGGGTCGGCGAAAATCGCCGCCTCCGGATTGCCCGGATTGCGGTCGGTCCAAGCGGCCAAGGTGCCCTCGAAATTTTCCGAGAATGCCGTCACGGTGGCGGCTCGCGCCGTGGTGGCGAGCGTCAGCGCAAGGATCAGGCCGGTTGCGAGTCGTTTCATTTTTTTCCGGTTTCCGAGGTTGGTGGTGGTCGGTCCGTCGCTCCAAGCAATGCTGACGGCATGGCCAGAATGTACCAGCGCGACACTTCGCAAGAAGCGGTGTTTATGTTAAGGAAGCGCGGATCAAGTCAACTTTGATCCGCATGATGATGTGTCGCGTATTTTTTTGTTCGCGCCACGCCAGATTTCGCGATCTCTTTCGTGATCGCGGCCGAATTTTGAGTTTCTACGCCTCTTTCGAGGCATCTTTTGGCGCCTTTCGCGCCGCCTTGCCCACTATGGGCGCAGTTCTCCCCTGACCATGTATAGATTACTCAAGGCAAACAGCACATTGAGCTGGGCATCGTTCTTGGCCAGTCCCTTATAGCGCGTCTTCTGGTATTTGAAGATGTTCTTGACCACGTGAAACGGATGCTCCACCCGTGACCTCACCTGGGCTTTGAGTTTCTCGTAGGCTTGCGCCAAGCTCTTTTGCCACCCGTCAGCCAGCTTCTCGATGGCCGAACGACGTTTGGCTACATGCCATTGCACTGTCTGCTCGTTGGCGTTCAACGCCTCCTGCACTTCCTCTCGCTTCTCCACGCCTACATACCCGGCGTCGGCCCAGACGTCGCTCTCTTGTCCGTGCAACAACGCCGCTGTCTGGCTGATGTCGCTTACGTTGGCCGCCGTCGTCGTGAGCGTGTGCACCAGACCTGAATCTTTGTCCACGCCAATGTGCGCCTTCATTCCGAAGTACCACTGGTTGCCTTTCTTGGTTTGGTGCATTTCCGGATCGCGCCCGTGTTCCTTGTTCTTGGTCGAACTGGGTGCCGCAATCAACGTGGCATCCACCAGTGTGCCCTTGGTCATCAGCAGCCCACGCTCCAGCAGCATGACATTGACTTCGACCAGCATCGCCTTGGTCAGGTCATTGGCTTCAAGCAGATGGCGAAATCCCATCAGCGTTGTGGCGTCGGGAACGCTTTGGAAACTCAAGTCGATGCCCATGAAGTTGCGCAGCGCCTGGGAGTCGTAGACCGCATCCTCCACTGCCTCATCAGCCAAGCCATACCACTGCTGCACAAAGTACATCCGCAGCATGCGTTCCAAGCCGATCGGCGGACGTCCGCGCTTTCCGCCTTTTGGGTAGTGGGGTTCGATGACTTCCATCAGACGATTCCACGGCACCACCTGTTCCATCTTCTCCAGGAACACTTCGCGGCGCGTGCGCTTTTTCTTCTTCTCGTATTCCGCTTGGGCAAAACTGACTTGGGTCGGCTGCGTTGATTTCATGTCGGTTCGGTGTTGTGGCGGTTACCTACCCATAACGTTTGAGCCTCTCTGCGGGTTGGCAAAACCATCGAATAAATCTGCGTTTCCTTAACTGTGGTCAACTCTCTGCACACCTGCCGATTGCCGGCAACAGCGGGGCGGGCTTACCGGCCGCAGGCTTCTTTCGAGCGTTCCGGATCCCGCAACGATGGCGGCGGATCTCGCCGCAGCGACTGGCGAGAAGAGCCCGATCACCGCTTGCAGGTCGGGCCATGCCGCGCCTGAATGCGCAATGCAGTCCGGGATTTCGTCATGACCGCGCCAGTCGCCCGGCGCATGTCCGTTGCGCGGCAGCCTCAGCCGACAGCGCCGAGCGCACCTGCTGCACGCAGCGCTTCGATTTGCGCCGGCTTCAAGCCCAGCACTTCGCCGAGCAATTCCTCGGTATGTTGTCCGAGCGTCGGTGACGGCCGGCGGATCGACCCCGGGGTTGCCGACAGCCGCACCGGCACGCCGACCATCGTGATGTTGCCGGCACTGGGATGCGCCACGTCGACCAGCGCGCCGCGTGCCGCCACCTGTGGATGGCGTACCACCTCGGAAATGTCGTTGATGGCGCCCATCGGGATGCCGTTGCCGACCAGCAATTTTTCCCATTCGTCGTAAGTGCGCGCAAGAAACACCTGCTGCAGTTCGGCGATCAGGCTGTCGCGGTTGAGGTCGCGGTTGCGGTTGCTGTTGTAGCGCGGGTCGGTAGCCATCTCCGGGCGCCCGATCAGCGGGCAGAAGGTCTTCCACAGCTTTTCGCTGCCCACCGCCAGGGCGAGATCGCGGGTCTTGGTGCGAAAGGTCTGATAGGGCAGCAACGCCTTGTAGGCAGTGCCCATCGGCTGCGGAACTTCGCCGTCGGTCAGGTAGCTGCCGATCATGGTGCCAAGCAGGCCCAGTTGGCCTTCGAGCATCGACACATCGACATTCTGGCCAACGCCGGTTTTCTCCTTGACGCGCAGGGCCAGCATGATGCCGAAGGCCGCGTTCATGCCGGCGGTCAAGTCGGCGATCGAGGTGCCGGCGCGCGCGCCGCTGCTGCCCGGCTCGCCGGTCACGCTGATCATCCCGCTCTCGGCCTGCACGATCAGGTCGAGAGCGGCGCGGTCGCGATAGGGCCCGTCCTGGCCGAAGCCGGAGATCGAGCAATAGACGATCCCCGGGTTGCACTGCTTCGCCACTTCATAGTCAATGCCGAGGCGCTTCAACACGCCGACCCGAAAATTCTCCAGCACCACGTCGCATTTCTCGACCATCGACAGGAACGTCTCGCGCCCCTGCGGATGCTTGAAATCGAGCACCATGCCGCGCTTGTTGCGGTGCAGGCTGGTGAAATACGCAGTCTCGCCGCCCGGCATCGGCGAACCCCAGGCACGCGAGATGTCGCCTTTGCCGGGCGGTTCGATCTTGATCACCTGTGCGCCGTAATCGGCCAGCATGGTCGAGCAGAACGGGCCGGCCAGCGCGTGGGAAAGGTCGAGTACCTTGATGTCTTCGAGGGGTAGCTTCACAGTGTCCGGCGGGCGGAGGTAGGGAGACGGATTCTACCGCCCGGCCGGGCCGACGCGGCGTTTGGCGGGCAGGTGATGCCGGTGGGCACAACGCCCGGTGTGTTGCAAAATGAGATCGAAATCGACCACCGGTCGTCGCGGGATGGACGGCACTGGCATCGCGTTTTGGCTTGCATTTGCTATTTGCAAATGGCGAATACAAGTTTCGACCATGAATCGCTCGAAATCCAATCCAGGAATCGTCCGGCGTAGCGAGTTGTCGCGGCTTTCGCGCTGCGCAATCTTGCGCTCACTCCATCTTCGCGCCGGCCCGCTGGATCACCGCCTCCCACTTCGGAATCTCGTTTTTGACCAGCGCTGCAAAAGCGGCCGGCGTGCCGGCCGAAGCTTCGAAGCCCATGCTGAAGTAGCCGTCCTTGACCGGCTGGCTTTGCAGGGCCTTGTTGAGTTCGGTGTTGAGGCGGGCCACGATGTCGGCCGGCAGGTTGGCGGGCGCGACCAGGCCGCCCCAGGCCAGCGTCTCATAGCCGGGCACGCCGGATTCGGCAATCGTCGGCAGGTCGGGAAACGACGGTGAGCGCTTCAGGCCGGACACCGCGATGCCGCGCACCCGGCCCGATTTGGCATGTGCGCCTATCGAAGAAAGATTGTCGAACATCAGGTCGGCCTGGCCGCCGATCAGGTCGGTAATCGCCGCCGGGCTGCCGCGATAGGGCACATGCAGCATGAAGGTGCCGGTCATCGACTTGAACAACTCGCCGCCCAGGTGCCCGGTGTTGCCGGCGCCGCCCGAGGCCATCACCAGCTTGCCGGGGCTTTTTTTCGCCAGTGCGATAAGGTCCTTGACGGATTTCACCGGCAGGTTGTTGTTGACCGCCAGCATGTTCTGCACGGCGCCCATCATGCCGATCAGGGTGAGATCGCGATCGGGGTCGTAGGGCAGTCTGGCGATCATGAAGCGGTTGGTGGTGAGCGTGCCGATGTTGCCGTAACCGATGGTGTAGCCGTCGGGCGCGGCCTTGGCGATCGCCTCGGTGCCGACCGAACCGGAGGCGCCGGCGCGATTGTCG
>JANPGJ010000573.1:0-2859 GCA_031423955.1 Burkholderiales bacterium | reverse complement strand
GGTAGGCGCCAACCAGGTTGATCACCAGAAAGGAGAAGGCCACCGGCAGGCCGAGGAACAGCAGCACGGTGGAGCCACCCAGCATCAGCCAGGCCGCGGCGCCCCAACTCATTTGGCCACCAGCAGCGTCAACTGCTCGCGCCGCAGCAGCTTCTTGAAATCAGCGTCGAAAGTGACGAGTTGATCCCCCTGACGGGCGACCGATGCGGCGATCCACGCGTCTGGAATGGCATTACCATGCAGTTTGCCATCCAGGCATAGCTGCCGAAACTGCGGCCATTCCTCGCCGGTGACGATCATTTCAACCCCGGGGACATTCAGCAAGGCGTCGATGAATGCCATGGCATTCTCGATCGGATCGGTTTGCTGGAATACGCGCGGATTGGTGACAAGCCGAAGAAAGCCCGCGACAACCGGCGGCAGCAGGCGCAGCGCCCCCCCAGGCCCGTTGGCCTTGAGAGTATTGGCGAGCCAGCGGCTGGCGGGAACGTGATGCGAATGGTCCCGGCGAAAGGCGGCAACCAGTACGTTCACGTCCGGCGTCACTCAGAAGCCGTCCGCGGCGTCCAGCATCGAGCGATTGCTGGTTGGGTCGATACCTGGCAGCAAGCCGCCCTTGCACTGCGATACTGGCAGTTTGAAATCGCGCGCCGCGGTCGTGGTAACGGGACGTGCGGTCAAGCGCATCCGCAGGCCTTCCTCGATCAGGCGAGTAAGGCTGCTGCCCTGTTTGGCGGCAAGAACCTTGGCGTTGCGCAACAGGTTGTCGTCGATGTCCAGTGTCGTTTTCATCGCTAAAGTATACAGATTTCTGTATCACATTGATCGGGTTCAAGCCGCACTCACCGCATCATCCCGCGGCCCGCGGTCGCCGTGCGCCAGCCGGCGCATGCGGAACACGAATTCGATCGCAAGCAAGGCGAAGCAAATCGGCAGCGGCGCCATCAACCACCACTCGGGCATGATCAGGGTCTTGATCGACTGTGCGCCGTCCTGGAAGCTTTTCAGCGTGACTGCGCTGCCGTACCAGAGGATGCCCAGGCAGCAGGACAGGCCGGTCAGGTCGCCGACCCATTCGCAGACATAGGCCCAGGACTTCGGCAGCGCGCGCAACAGGATGTCGACGCGGATGTGGCGGCCTTCGCGCAACAGCCAGGGTGCGGCGAACATGGTGATCAGATAGAGCATCAGCTCCGAGATCTCGTTGCTCCACGACAGCCCGCGCGGCAGGCCGGGCAGCACCACGTTGCGGGTGAACACGTCGCCGCAGATGATCAGCATCATCGCCAGCAGCAACAAGCTGGCGATGACAGCGAACGCGTTGAGCAGGCCTGCGTAGGCGCGGTCGAAATCTTGCACCCGGCGCCCTTATTTGGAGGTCAGGGTCTTGAGCTTCTTGGCGAAATCGGCGTTCGCCTTGTAGGCACTGGCCCAGCCGGCGTCATAGGCGGTATCGATGTATTTCTTGGTGCCGGCGGCATCGAACTTGATGACCTGTATGCCGGCCTTTTCCTGACGCGCGGTTTCCTCGACTGAATAGGCCTTCCAGACCGTCGGGTTCTGCGCTTCGAGTGCGAGGATCTGCTTTTCCAGGTAGGCGCGTTGGGCAGGCTTCAAGGCCTTGAACTTGTCCAGGTTCATCACGATCGATACCTCGGCGTCATAGAAGCCGGGATCGATGCGGAACTTGGTTTTTTCCTGCCAGTTGAGGTCGAAGATGCCGCCGATCGGCCAGCCGTAGCCGTCGACCACACCGCGCTCCAGTGCGGTGTACACCTCGCCAGGCGGCGTGGTGACCACACTCGCCCCGAGGGCCGAGAAGAAGTCGCGGTACACCGGCGTGATGCGGATTTTCAGGCCGGCCAGGTCGGGCTTGTCGACCTTTTTGGTGAGATACACATGAAACGGCTGGTTCTCGACCACGCGGCCGAGGTACATCATGTTGGCCTTCTTGTTCCATACCTCGTTGATGGCGGCAAAGGCGCCATTCTTGCGCTGCTCGGCGATGCCGATCTGCGTGAGTTTCAGAAAGTCGGCTTCCGGCATCACGTTGGTGTAGAAGGCCCCGGTTGAAAAGCCCAAATCGACCACGCCAGTCTTGACCGCGTTGCCTACCTCGAAGGTCGGGATCACTTTCGGACCGCCGATGAAATTGATCTGCAGGTTCCCTTTGCCCTCGGCGTTGACCTTGGCGATCCATTTCTCGAGGTGCTTGACGTAGTTGCTGTTCTCGGCGAACGCGCTGACCATGCGCAGCGTGGCTTCCTGCGCCGATGCGTTCAGACATGACAATGCGAGTGCGGCGGCGACGGCCGGTTTCCAGGATTTGAACATGAGCGTTTTCTCCATTGTTGCGTTGTGTTTTTTGTGGGTGCGCGGGGTGCTACGACATCTTGCATTGGCCGACGAACGAGTCCTGATGGTCGGTCAGGATCTTGCCCATCAGGCGGTTGGTGATGCGGCCTTTTTCGTCCTTGCGCACCACGCGCAGGAAGTAGTCCTGGATCGGAAACTGGTTCTTGTTGAACTTGAACGAGCCGCGCACCGACTTGAAATCGGCTGCCTGCAGGGCGCGGCGGAAGGCTTCCTTGTCTTCAACCTTGCCCTTGACGCGCTTTACCGCCGAATCGATCAGCATGGCGGTGTCGTACCCTTGTGCCGCGTACATCGTGGGCAGGCGACCGTAGGCCTTCTCAAAGTCGGCGACGAAGCGCTTGTTCGCCGGGTTGTCGATGTCATGCGCCCAGAATGAGGTATTGACGGTGCCAAGCAGCGAATCACCCACCGCCTTGATGGTGTCTTCGTCAGCCGAGTAGCCCGGCACGAACAGCTGAATGCTCTTGCCCAGGCCGGCGGCGG
>JANPGJ010000572.1:0-19761 GCA_031423955.1 Burkholderiales bacterium | reverse complement strand
GCTCCACATGAAATTCAAAGCCGTCCGCCTGTTCCGCGAGGGTGACAAGCGTGCCAGCCGCATGGTCGAGCAGACTCTCGACGACCTGGACCCGGGCGAAGTCGTGATCCAGTCGCATTACGCGGCTGTCAACTACAAGGACGCGCGCGCCGTCAGCGGCGCCGGCAACGTGATCAAGCGCTTTCCCTGCGTGCCGGGCATCGAGGTGTCGGGCACGGTCGTGACATCGACCAGCCCCTTGTTTCGCATAGGCGACGCCGTCACTGTGCAAGGTGGGCAGGAATTCGGCATTCGCCACGACGGCGCATACGCCGAGCGGGTGCGGGTGCCGGCGGCCTGGGTGGCGCCGATTCCGGCCGGCTTCGACACCTACGACGTGGTGGCGCTCGGCATCGGCGCCTATACCGCCGCGGTCGCGGTCGAGGAACTGATCACGCGCGGGGTCACACCGGCGCACGGCCCGATCGCGGTCACCGGCGCCACCGGCGGCTGTTCCAGCTTCGCCATCGACATGCTGGCCGGGCTTGGCTACACGGTGGTGGCCAGCACCGGCAAAAGCGAAGCGGCCGACTACCTCAAGGCGATCGGTGCTGCCGAGGTGATCGGTCGTGACGCCATTGCCGCAAGCGACAAGCCGCTCGACGAGCAGCGCTGGGCCGGCGCCATCGACGCGGTCGGCGGAAAACCGTTGCAGGACCTGCTGCGCACGATGAAAAAGCGCGGCGTGGTGTGTTCGTTTGGCAACGCGGCCGGCGAGACCTTCACCAGCTCGATCTACCCGTTCATCCTGCGTTCGGTGGCGCTGGCCGGGATCAATGCCAACCACCCGCTGCCGAACCGCGGCAGCGCCTGGACCCGGATGGCGCGCGGCGGCGACCTGCGGCCGCGGCATCTCGACCGCATCTGCTTCGAGATCCCGTTTGCCAAGCTCCAGGACTATTGCGCCGAAGTGATCGCCGGCGGCATTCGCGGCCGCGCGGTGGTGCGCTTTGGCTAACTGGCAGGACACATTCGAGACCACGGTGCGCGGCGATCGGGCAGCCGTGCAACGCCTTTCAACAGCAACAGCGCAGCCGCCGGCATGGGTTGCGATCAAGGAGACAAAATGATCAGGACATTGGCATCGCTGGCATTTGCCGCGCTCGCCGCCACCGCCGCCGGCGCTGTCGGGGCGCAGGGCTACCCCAACAAGCCGGTGCGCATCGTCATACCGTTCGCGCCCGGCGGCAGCACCGATGCCAACGCGCGCATCATCAACGAAAAGCTCGCCACGCTCTGGGGCCAGCCGGTGATCATCGAATCGCGACCCGGCGCCAACACCATTATCGGCTCCGAAGCGGTGGCCAAAAGCGCGCCGGACGGCTATACGCTGTTGCTCACCTCGACCGCGCATGTGGTCAACCCGAGCATGTATGTGAAGCTGCCGTATGACGCGCACAACGATCTGGTGCCGGTCACCATCGTGTCGGTATCGCCGTTCGCGCTGGTGGCGGCCAGCAACCTGCCGGTGAAGTCGGCGAAGGATGTGATCGCGATGCTGCGCGCCAAGCCCGGTTCGCTGTCGTTCGGTACCTCCGATTCCAGCTCGGCTTTCGCCGGCCACCTTTTCAACATGCTGGCGAAAATCGATCTGCAAAGCGTCTCCTACAAGGGCGCCGGCCCCTTGATGACAGATCTCGCCGGCGGCCACGTGCCGCTCGGCATCGCCGCGGTCAGCTCGGTACAGGGCCAGGTGCGTGCCAACCGGGTGCGCCTGCTCGGCGTCGCCTCTCTCAAGCCGTCGCCACTGTTTCCGGATGCGCCGGTGATCGCCCAGGACCTGCCCGGCTACGAGGCGATCGCCTGGTTCGGCCTGTTCGTGCCGCGCGGCACGCCGAAAGAAGTGATCAACAGGATTCACCGGGACGTGGCAACCGTACTCAAGGATGGCGACGTGCAAAAGCGCTTCCTGGACTTGGGCGCCGAGGTCGGCGGCCAGTCACCGGAGGAATTCGGCGCCCGCGTGCGCGCCGACATCGAGTTATGGGCCCGAGTCGCGAAGGCGGCCGGCATCAAGCCGGAATAGCGGCAATCACGATCAATGGAGAGCAACATGGAATGCAAGAGCGAGATTCGCGACGGCATGCGCATCGACTGGGACGTGCCGATCAGCATGAACGACGGCCTGGTGCTGCGCGCCGACATCTTCCGCCCGTTGGCAGAAGGCCGTTACCCTGTGTTGATGACCTACGGCCCCTACGGCAAGGGCGTGGCGTTCCAGGAGGGCTACAAGACCTCATGGGAGATCATGTGCCGCGAGAACCCCGATGCGGTGTCGGGCACCAGCAACCAGTACGCGAACTGGGAAGTGGTCGACCCGGAAAAATGGGTGCCGGATGGCTACGTGTGCGTACGCGTCGATTCGCGCGGCGCCGGACGCTCACCCGGCTACCTGTGCCACAACAACGACCGCGAGCAGCGCGATTACCACGACTGCATCGAATGGGCCGCGGTGCAGCCCTGGTCAACCGGCAAGATCGGGCTGAACGGCATTTCCTACTACGCCGCCAACCAGTGGCGCGCCGCCGCCACCCAGCCACCGCACCTGGCGGCGATCTGCGTCTGGGAGGGCTGGCACGACAATTACCGCGACGGCAACCGCCACGGCGGCATCCTGTGCAGCTTTCGCAAGAACTGGCAGGACATGCAGGTCAAGACCGTGCAGCACGGCGTCGGCATCCACGGCCGCAAGCATCCGGTCACCGGCGAACTGGCCTGCGGCCCGGAAACCCTGTCGCCGGAGGAACTGGTGGCCAACCGCGAGAACATGGCGGCGCAGTTGCTCGCCCGCGAGCTTGACAGCCCCTACTACCGCGAACGCTCGGCCGACCTGTCGCGCGTCAAGGTGCCGCTGCTGTCGGCGGCCAACTGGGGCGGCCACGGCCTGCACCTGCGCGGCAACCTCGAAGGCTTCATCGGCGCCGCCTCCAGCGAGAAGTGGCTGGAGGCGCACGGCGGCTCGCACTGGGCGCCGTTCTACACCGACTACGGTGTGAACATGCAGAAGAAATTTTTCGACCATTTCCTCAAGGGCGCAGACAACGGTTGGGAGCGCGAACCGAAGGTGCGCCTGCAGGTGCGCCATCCGGGCGAGAAATTCATCGAGCGGCACGAGACCGAATGGCCGCTGGCGCGCACCCGCTGGACCCACTTTCATCTCGACCCGAACGGCATGCGGCTGTCGCCGACGCCGGTCACCAGCAGCGCAAGCCTCACCTACGATGCGCTGGGCGAAGGCCTCACCTTCCTGAGTGCACCGCTCGAAGCACCTACCGAGATCACCGGCCCGTTGGCACTGAAATTGTTCCTCGCCTCGTCAACGGTGGATGCCGATGTGTTCGCCGTGCTGCGGGTGTTCGCACCGGACGGCGAAGAGGTGGTGTTCCAGGGTGCGCTCGACCCGCACTCGCCGATCAGCCTGGGCTGGCTGCGCGCCTCGCATCGCAAGCTCGACGCGGTGCGCTCGCTGCCCTACCGGCCGTTCCACAGCCATGACGAGAAGCAGCCGCTGGTGCCGGGGCAGATCGTCGAACTCGATGTCGAGATCTGGGCCACCTGCATCGTGGTGCCGGCCGGCTATCGCATCGGCTTGAGCGTGCGCGGCAAGGACTATGAATGGGCCGGGCCGGCGGCGACCCTGTCGAACATGAAGCATCCGATGCGCGGCTGCGGGCCGTTCGTGCATGATGATCCGGAAGACCGGCCGGCGGCGATTTTCGGCGGCCAGGTGAGCCTGCATTTCGGCCCGGAGCGCCAGGCAAGCGTGTTGTTGCCGGTGATTCCGCCGGCCTGAGGACCGAGCCATCGCCTGGAGCCCGCAAGGGCAGGCCGAACAGTTCAATGCTAAATTCCGAGGCTCACACAGGAGATGCCGATGGCGACTTTTCCCGACCCAGCATGGCTCAACGCGTACCGTGAACGGGTCAATGCCGACCCCGAAATGGACGTCATCGGCAACTGGTTTTCCACCTCGCTGTCATTCACTTTCGGCGAGCGGCGCTGCGTGCTGCGCGTCGAGCGCGGCCGCATCACCGACATCAACCATGCACCGCGCATCGATGCGCGCTCGATGTTCGGTTTCCGCGCACCGATGGCGGTGTGGGAAAAATTCGTCAGTCCGCGACCGCCGGCGCTGTACCACGATTTTTTCGCGATGCTCATGCGGGTGCCGGAGTTCGTGCTCGAGGGCGACGGCCTGGTGGCGATGCAAAACGCGCGGGCCCTGCACCGCATGATGAACCTGATGCGCGGATAGAGAGTCGACCATGCCAACGTTCGAACCGATTGTCGGCCGCTATGTGCAAATCAAGGTTGGCGGCGACGCCTGCCGGGTGTTTTTCGAGGAAGCCGGCCAGGGCATTCCGCTCCTGTGCCTGCACACCGCCGGCGCCGACAGCCGGCAGTGGCGCCACGTGTTGAACGACCCCGAGATCACCCGGCGTTACCGCGTCATCGCCTTCGACCTGCCGTACCACGGCCGCTCGACGCCGCCGGACCGCTGGTGGTTGTCGAAGTACCGCTTGACCACCAGCCGCTACATGGAGATCATCCGCGCCTTCTGGCAAACCCTGGAACTGCAGCGCCCGGTGGTGATGGGCTGCTCGATGGGTGGCGCGATCACCCTCAAGGTGGCCGCCGACCACCAGGACGAATTGACCGGCATCGTCGGCCTCGAGTCGACCGCCCACGCGCCCGGGCGCTACAACGACTTCCTGCACCATCCGGCGATCCACGGCGGCGAACTCGCCGCCACCTACACCGCCGGGCTGAACGCGCCTTCCAGCCCGGAAGTGTCGAAGCGCGAGAACTGGTGGACCTACAGCCAGGGCGGTCCCGGCGTCTATGCCGGCGATGTGCACTACTACAGCTTCGACTGGGATGCGCGCGAGGACATCAGGCGCATCGATACCCGCAAGTGCAAGGTGTCATTGCTGACCGGCGAGTATGACTATTCATGCACGCCGCAAATGACCGAAGCGGTGGCGGCCGCGATTCCCGGCTCGCGCATGACCATCATGCAGGGCATGGGGCATTTTCCGATGGTCGAGAACTACCCGGCGTTCCGGCCGTTCCTGTTGCCGGAATTGCTGTACATGGCGGCTTGAGGTCCGGGCACCGCGCACCTCGCCTGGCGCCCGGATTGGGTGGAATGCCGTATCGACCGGCCGCCCGCACAGCGGGCGTCAGGCCGGCGCTTCCCTGACCCGCACCTCGCGCTGGAACACCTCCAGGCACTGCGCCTTGGCGCGAATGAAAGCCTCCGAGGTCAGCGTCTCGGGGTGCCGCGGGCGCGCTGCATCGAAGCGCACCACCTCGGCGATGCGCGTCGGCCGCCGCGTCAGCAACAGCACCTGGTCGGCCCGGTACACCGCCTCGTCCAGATCATGCGACACCAGGATCATGGTGGTCTTGGTGGCCTCGAAAATATCCTGCAGCTTGTCGCGCATGAACAGCGTCATCTCGTAGTCGAGCGCGGAAAACGGCTCATCGAGGAACAGCACTTCCGGATGCACCGCCAGCGAACGCATGATCGACACCAGTTGCTGCTGGCCGCCGGACAATTCGTAGGGGTAGCGATTCAAGTCGAAGCGGATGTCGAACGATTTCACCAATTCGTCGGCGCGGGCATCCGCCTCACCGCGGGACTTGCCGGCGATGCGCAGCGGATACTTGATGTTGTCGATCGCCCGCTTCCAGGGAAACAGCGCATCGCGATAATTCTGGAACACATAGCCGATCACCGTCTCGCTGAGCGTCTTGCCGTCGAACAGTGCCTCGCCGCCATCCATCGGCAACAGGCCGGCCACCATGTTGATCATGGTCGACTTGCCGCAACCGTTGGGGCCGAAAATCGAGGTGATTTGCCCTTTCGGGATATCCAGGTCAAAGCCGGAATACAGCGGCTGACCGGCGAAGCTCTTGGTCAGGCCGCGAATGGTGATGTGGGTGCCGGGCGCCGCCTGCCTGAATCGGCCCACCGGTATGTCGACAGGCGCGTTCATCGCCGGACTTTCATTTGCCACCCCAGTGAATGAAGCGCCGCTCGATCACGATGAACACCAGGTTCAGGCCGTATCCCAAGACGCCGGCGCCGAATATGGTGGCGTACATCTCCGGCATGTTGAAGATCGCCTGCGCGTTGATCACCCGCTGCCCGAGACCGTCGGTCGAGCCGATGAACATTTCGGCGACGATCACGATCACCAGCGCGAACGACACGCCGGAACGCATGCCGACGAAGGTCTGCGGCAGCGATTCGAGCAGGGTCACGCCCAGCATCACCCGCATCGGCGAGGCGCCCATCACGCGCGCCGCCGCCTGCCGCGTCTTGCGCGCGTTCATCACGCCATAGGCGGTGTTGAACAGGATCAAGAGGCCGGCGCCGAAAGCCGCGACCGCGATCTTGGTGCTTTCACCGACCCCCAGGATCACCAGGAACAGCGGAAACAGGGCCGAGGCCGGGGTCGAGCGGAAAAAGTCGATCACGAATTCGAGCGAGCGATACAGCCGCACCGAGGAGCCCAGCAGCAGGCCCAGCGGCACGCAGATCACCACCGCGATGCCGAATGCCGCCAGGGTGCGGCGGATGGTGATCAGCAGGTCCTTCATCAGGTTGCCGCCGGCGAAGCCGTCCCAGAACGCCTTGGCCGAGGCCTGCGGCGAGGGCAGCAGGATCGGGTCGACCAGCTTGAGCCAGGCGACGAACCACCAGAGAAAAATGAAGGCCAGCGCCCCGACCGCGGGCGTCAGGGCGTTGGCAATGCGGCCATTGAACATCGAAGCGGGCGTCTGTTCGGTGTTCTAGTAGGTCTTGAGCATCGACTTGACATCGATCTTCGACTTCACCAGGCCATAGGCTGTGGCCTGGTCGACCAGGTTCTGGAAGTCGGCGATTTCCGCCGGCTTCAGGTCACGCACCATGTTGTAGTACGACAGCGGCACCGTCGGCGCCACCGCCGCCGCGGTGTTCATGTGCTTGGTCAGCAGTTCACGCGCCTTCGGGTCATTGTTGCCGTCATTTAGGGCCTTCGCCCATGCGCGCGCCAGGCGCTCGGCCACCTGCGGGCGCTCCTGCATGAACTTGACGCTCATCACGCCGCCGGCCAGCACTGCGCAGGCCTCCGGACGCCCCAGCATGTACTTGGCGATCAGGCCGCCTTCGAGCTTGCGGCCGATGCCCTGCGCCACCATCATGCTGACGATCGGCTCCAGCGTATACGCGGCGTCAAACTGGCCTGATTGCAGGCCGCCGATGTGCACGCTCATCTGCTGCTCCTGCATGGTGTAGTCCTTTTCGTCGACGCCGGCGGCTTTGAGCACGCCCTTGGCGACAAACAGGTTGCCCGGGCCGGGCGCCGACATGATGCGCTTGCCTTTCAGGTCAGCCAGGGTCTTGATGCTGGTGTTGGCCGCCGGCACCACGTAGGCTTCCAGCTGGTATTTCACGTTCTGGCAATTGATCGAAAAGTATTGCAGCGTGTTCGGGCGCAGCGCATTGATGTTGGCGCCTTCGAGCGACAGCAGGTTCGAAGCGGTATCGAGATCGCCCTTGACCAGGCCCTGCACGATCAGCGGGTGGGTGGCCAGCGGAATGCCTTCGACATCGAGGTTCTCGGCAGCGAAGTAGCCGCGCTCCTTGGCGATGAAATAGGGCATCGCGGACGAGGCGATGAACAGGCCCATCTTCACCTTTTCCTGGGCCTGGGCAATGGTGCTGGCAGCGCTCAAGGCTGCCAGCGCGACTAAGGCTGTGACTCGGTTGATGCTGCGCATGATGCTCCTCATGATTCATTGGTGGGGACAGCGGCTGGCCGGATATTAATTCATTTGTTCGGACAATTCAGCGGCTCGCGCCGGACCATCTTGCAGCCCATGCCCTGCTGGTGGCGTAGCAAGCTTCACGCCATCGACCCTACGAGCACGCGCGGCGCGACGCACTGGTCGATGCCGCGCCGGCGACGCGCCAGAAAGGTGCCCGGCACGACCCATGCCGGTGCGCCCGGCGTGAGCAAAAGTTGGTCACCGCGTTTTGCATCCGGCCGTGGCGTGCATTACACTCGGCCGCAGTTTCGATCGTCCGACGTCCCTGGAGAACTTCATGCATCCCGAAGGAATTGGCGCCCCCGTGCTGCGCCGCGAAGACCGCCGCTTTCTGACCGGCCGCGGCCAGTTTGTGTCCGACCTGATGATGGAAGGCGAACTGCATTGTGCCTTCGTGCGCTCGCCGCATGCGCATGCGCGGATTCGCGCCATCGACATCACCGCAGCCCGCGCCGCGCCTGGCGTGGTGGCGGTCTACACCGGCGCCGACATGGCCGCCGACCGAGTCGGCGCGATGATTCCGCTGTGGCAGATTCCCGGCGTCGACGGCAAGCGCATGAACGAGCCGCCGCGCTGGGCGCTGTCGCGCGGCACGGTGCGCCATGTCGGCGAAGCGGTCGCGCTGGTGGTGGCCGCCACCCGCCACCAGGCGGTCGATGCGGCCGAGCAGGTCGCAGTCGACTGGGACCCGCTGCAAGCGGTGGTCGACGTGCGCGACGCGCCCGCGGCGGATGCGGTGCAACTGCACCCGGAAGCACCGGGCAACCTGTGCGTGCGCTTCCAGCGCGGCGCGCAGGCGCCGGTCGACGCGGCCTTCGCCCGCGCCACCCACAAGGTGGCGGTCGACATCATCAACCATCGCATCATCTGCGCCGCGCTCGAGCCGCGCGCGGTGATCGCGGTGGCCTCCGCCACCCGCGGCCTCGACGGCCATGCGATCACGCTGTGGTCTTCGACCCAGGTGCCGCACCATATCCGCAAGTTCGTCGCCGAGCAACTGGCCCTGCCGGAAAACGCGGTGCGGGTGATCGCGCCGGACGTCGGCGGCGGCTTCGGCACCAAGGGCAAGCATTATCCTGAAGAGATCATCCTGGCCTGGGCGGCGCGCAAGCTGGAGCGGCCGCTGAAATGGGTGTCGACCCGCAGCGAGGCCTTTGTCAGCGACTACCATGCGCGCGACCATGCGACCCATGCCGAACTCGCGCTCGATGCCGAGGGGCATTTTCTGGGACTGCGCGTGACCACCCTGGCGGCGGTCGGCGCCTATGTGTCGACCGTCGGCGCGGCGGTGCCGACCACGGTCTACACCGCGGTGCTGTCCGGCCCGTACCGCATTCCGGCGATCTTCGCCGAAGTGCGCGCGATGTTCACCAACACGGTGCCGACCGACGCCTATCGCGGCGCCGGCCGCCCCGAAGCCTGTTTCGTGCTTGAACGCCTGGTCGAGGAAGCGGCGTCGCAAACCGGCATCGACCGGCTGGAGCTGCGGCGGCGCAATTTCATCCCGGTCGGCGCGATGCCCTATGCGACACCGGTCGGGCCGACCTATGACACCGGCAATTTCGTCAAGCTGTTCGAGCGCGCCCTGGTGCTCGGCGACCATGCCGGCTTTCCGGCACGGCGCGCGGCGGCGGCGAAAAAAGGCCTGCTGCGCGGCTTCGGCATCGCCTATTTCGTCGAAAGCTCCGGGGTGGCGCCGTCGAAGTACGCCGGCATGTTCGGCGCCCGTACCGGCTTTTTCGACTCCGCCGACATTCGCGTCGCCGCCGACGGCAGCCTGCTGGTGATGTGCGGTACCCATAGCCACGGCCAGGCCCATGCCACCACCTTTCCGCAGGTGCTGGCCGCGCGCATCGGCGTGCCGCTGTCGATGATCGAACTGGTCGAGGGCGATACCGGGCGCGTGCCCTACGGCACCGGCACCTTCGGCTCGCGCTCGATGGTGATCGCCGGCTCCGCCATCGTGATGGCGGCCGACAAGCTGCTGGTCAAGGCCAGGCGCCTGGCCGCGCACATGCTGGAAGCCGCCGAGACCGATATCGAGCACAGCGTGATCGACGGCACCTGCGAATTCCGCGTCGCCGGCACCGACCGCAAGCTCGGCTGGCCCGAAGTCGCCAGTGCCGTCACCCGCGCCCACGACCTGCCGCCCGGCATGGAGCCGGTGCTGCACGAGAATGCGTTCTTCGACCCCACCAACCTCACCTGGTCGAACGGCGCGCAGGCCTGCGAAGTCGAGATCGACCCGGCGACCGGCGTGACCCGCATCATTTCCTACATCGGGGTCGACGACATCGGCACGGTGATCAACCCGATGGTGGTCGATGGCCAGGTGCATGGCGCGATCGCCCAGGGCATCGGCCAGGCGCTGTTCGAGTCCGCGGTGTATGACCGCGAGTCCGGGCAGCTCTACACCGGCTCGTTCATGGACTACACCCTGCCGCGCGCCGACGTGTTGCCGATGTTCGTCTCCGAGACCGACGAAACCCAGCCCTGCACCCACAACCCGCTGGGCGCCAAGGGCTGCGGCGAATCCGGCACTATCGGCGCCCCGGCCTCGATCACCAGCGCGATGCGCGATGCGCTGGAGGCGGTAGGTGTGAAAGGCCTGGAAATGCCGTTCACCGCGGGCAAGGTGTGGCGCGCGATCCGCGAGGCGCGCTCCACCGCCTGAAGCCTTTGCCCCGCTTGCATGCAGGCGCTGCCCATGCCTGCATGCAAGCCGCGAATTCCCTGCCGCGCAACGCGGCGGCATTTCCATTCCGGAGTTGACCGATGAGCGACACCAGCATCGACGCTGCCGCAAAGGCCCAGGTCGAAGCCGGCCTGAAGGACCTTTGCGCGTGGGCCGCAGGCTTGACCTTCGCCGACATTCCGCGGCATGCCTTGTCGCAGGCGGTGCTGATTCTCGGCGACAACATCGCGGCCACGCTCTCGGCCGGTGACGAACCGGAACTGCGCGCCTATCACCAGCAACTGATCGCCAATCGCAGTGCGCAAGAGGCCACCCTGTTCCGTGCCGGCGCGCCCAAGGTGGCGATGATCGACGCCGCCGTCGGCAACGGTCTGGCCGGCACCTGGAACGAACTCGACGACGGCTACACCCGCAGCGCCGTGCATCCGGGTGCGCTGAGCCAACCGCTGATTCTGGCGGCCGCCGAAGCCGGCAATCTGTCGATGGCCGACACCCTGCGCGCCACCGTCGGCGCCTACGAGATCGGTACCCGTTTCGCACGCACCTGGCCCGGCACCCTGCCGCGCCTGCACCCGCACGGCGTCTACAACGCGGTGTGCTCGGCCGCCGGCCTGGCGCTGTTGCGCGGCTACGATGCGTCGCAACTGCTACACGCCCTCACCGCCGCCGCCACCATGGTCAGCCCCGGACCCTACAGCCATCCGATCGAAGGTGCACTGGTTCGCAACGCCTGGCCCGCCGCCGGCGCCTGGCTCGGCATGTTCGCCTGCGACATGGCACGTCTGGGTATCGCCGGCACCCCGGCCGGCCCCTACGATGTGTATACCGGTGGCCTGGGCGCCCCGGCCAAACCAGCCGAACTCACCGACGGCCTGGGCAGCGACTGGACCATCTGCGACGGCTATCACAAGCTCTACGGCGCCTGCCACCATTCGCATGCGGCGATGGAAGCGATCGAAACCCTGCTCACCGAGCGCCCTGCGTTGCGCGGCGGCAGGCAGGTGAAGCGCGTGCTGATGGAAGGCTCGGCAATGGCGATGAGCTTCAGCGATGCCGCACCGGCGACCACGCTGGGCGCGAAGTTCTCGATCCCGCACGCACTGGCGGCCACCCTGGCGCATGGCGCCGACGCGCCCGGCAATTTCCTCGACGCGAGCCTCTACGATGAAGCGATCATCGCCTTGCGCCAGCGCATATCGCTGGCGCAACTGCCGCTGGTCAAACCCTGGCCGCTGGACCGCCCGGCGCGGGTGACGCTTGAGCTGGAAGACGGCAGCAAGCTGGTGGCCGAGTGCGAGGCGGCACTCGGCAGCCCGGCGCGGCCGCTGGATGCAGAGCGGGTAATGCGGAAGATTCGCGAATTGGCGAAGCGCGATGCGCCGGGGCTGGAGGCTGCGGTGGTGGCCTTGCGCAAGGCGATTGATGCGGGGCAGGCTGGGAAGACCACCTGCCGTGACTGGTTGGCGAGCTTCTTCGTGTAGCGCCGCTGGCCGCGCCGGCTGTCAGTATCTGCGCAGACATGGCTAGTACCGCCGAACAGGCGCAGTCGAACCGGCCCGTCAGCCGAGTGCACTTTCGATATCGGTCCTGGAAAAATCGCCGCCCTTGAAAAGCAGCGCTTCGCCGCTGGCCTTGGCCAGCGCATAAGAAAAGCAATCGCCGAAATTCAGGCTCGCCGGATGACGCCCTTTGCCAAAATCCGAATATGCCTGCCGCGCGAGATGCCCCTGTTCTTCGGTGACCGGCTCGATCACCAATCCGGCGCGGCGCAGAAATGCATCAAGCTGAGAGTTGCCTCGACCTTTGGTCTGCGCTTCCACCACCACAGCCACTTCAACAAAAGTCGCCGCCGAGATTTTGCAGGAGTCCGCCGCACTCATCGCCGCGGCGAACACGGCCGCATCGGGCTCGGCAAACAAAATGGCGAGAATGGCGGAGCTGTCGACAATCACTTTGGAAGACCCATCTCGTCGTACAGCAGGCGCGCATGGTCAACCGGCTTCGATTTCAGGCCGGCTGCACACGCAACGCCAATCGCAAGTAGATCGGAAGCCCGAGACCGGCGCGTGCGCTTGACGCGCTCCAGGCGCTCGCGGATGGCGATGTTGACCGCCCGGGTCATCGACTCGCCAGTCGCATTGGCAAGCGCCGCAGCGAGTTCGTGTGTTTCAGGATCCTTGATATTGAGCGACATGATCATTGGTGGTGGAAAGATGTTAGGCTTTCTACCATAACTGATTCAACGCGTTCTCTCAAGGTCTTTTCGCGGCATCAGCACTTGTCGCGGGCGAACCAATGACGTTGGCATAGGGCGCCAGCTTCACCCGAACCAAAGCACGAAAGTGCTGGCGCGCGTTCGCGCCCTCGGTTACATTGATTCGCGTAGACCTACCTCGCACAATTGGCGCTGGAGGGTCACCCAAGGAGGAACCTCCGGGCATGTACCCCCCCCCCCCCAGCCGGATCGCGAAAACGCCGCCATGGCCGATGACCCGGCTCTGGTGTGCCTGGCGCTGGTGGCGCGCTTTCACGGCGTGGCTGCCGAGCCCGCGCAATTGCGCCACACGCTTGGCCTGAGCGCGCCGGCCGGGGCGGCTGAAGTGCTGCTGGCGGCCAAACACCTGGGACTCAAGGCCAAGAGCGGCCGCTTTGACCTGCAACGCGCCGTGTCCGGCCGCCTGCCGTTGCCCTGCATCGTCGGCCTGAAAAACGAAGACGCAGCCGTGCCCGACAATTTCGCGGTGCTGGCCAAGGTGGAAGCCGAGCGCTTCGTGCTGCACGACCCGGTAGAGGGCCGCGCGATCGTGCTCGACCTGCCGGCGATGGCCACGCGCAGCGCCGGGGTTGCCATTTTCATCGCCTCGCGCGCGACCCTGGCCAACACCCTGGCACGCTTCGATTTCACCTGGTTCATCCCGGCCCTGGTGCGCTACCGGCGCCTGTTGGGCGAGGTGCTGATCGCCTCCTTGGTGCTGCAATTGTTCGCGCTGGTCACGCCGCTATTCTTTCAAGCGGTGGTCGACAAGGTGCTGGTGCACAAGGGCATCTCGACCCTGACGGTGATCGGCATCGGCCTGGCCGGCGCAATGCTGTTTGAATCGGCACTCTCGGCCCTGCGCACCTACCTGCTGGGCCACACCGCCAGCCGTATCGACGTGGAACTCGGCGCGCGCCTGTTTCGTCATCTGCTGGGCCTGCCGCTGGCCTACTTCGAGGCGCGCCGCGTCGGCGATTCGGTAGCGCGGGTGCGCGAGCTGGAAAACATCCGCCAGTTCCTGACCGGCCCGGCGCTGATGTCGCTGCTGGACCTGGCCTTCACCTTCGTATTCATCGGCGTGATGCTGTACTACAGCGTGACCCTCACCCTGGTGGTGCTGGCCTCGATTCCGCTCTACGCCTTGTTGATGGGCACGGCGATGCCGGCTTTCCGCCGCCGGCTGGAAGAGAAATTTCAGCGCGGCGCCGAGAACCAGGCTTATCTGGTGGAGGCGGTCACCAACATCCAGACTCTCAAAGCCGGCGCGGTCGAACCGCAGGCAACAAGACGATGGGACGAGCAACTGGCCGGCTATGTGGCATCGAGCTTCAGAGTCACCCGCCTGGCCGCGTTCGCCGGTGAAGGCATTCAATTGGTGCAAAAACTCACCACCGTGGCGATTCTGTGGCTGGGCGCTTACCAGGTGATGGATGGCGTGATGACGGTGGGCGCGCTGATCGCCTTCAACATGCTGGCCGGGCGGGTGGCGCAACCGGTGCTGCGCCTGGCGCAACTGTGGCAGGAACTGCAGCAAACCGGCATCGCGGTGGCACGCCTGGGCGACATTCTCAACACCCGGCCCGAAGCCCTGCCGCAGGCACGCACCCAGTTGCCCCCGATCCAGGGCCGTATCGAATTCGACCAGGTGCGCTTTCGCTACCGGCCCGACGCCGCCGAAACCCTGAAGGACATTTCATTCGCGGTGGCGCCCGGCGAAGTGCTGGCCATTGTCGGCCGCTCCGGCTCCGGCAAAAGCACGGTGGCCAAGCTGATGCAGGGCCTGTATGTGCCGGAACGCGGCGGCGTTCTGGTCGATGGGGTCGATTTGCGGATGGTCGACCCGGCATGGCTGCGCCGGCAGATCGGCGTGGTGCTGCAGGAAAACCGCCTGTTCGCGCGCAGCGTGCGCGACAACATCGCCTTGGCCGACCCCGGCGCACCGATGGAAGCGGTGATCGAAGCCGCGCAACTGGCCGGCGCGCATGACTTCATTTTGGCGCTGCCGGAAGCCTACGACACCCTGGTCGGCGAGCAAGGCGCCACCCTCTCCGGCGGCCAGCGCCAGCGCATCGCCATCGCCCGCGCGCTGATGACCCAGCCGCGCATCCTGATCTTCGACGAAGCCACCTCCGCCCTGGATTACGAAAGTGAACGGGTGATCCAGGACAACATGCGCAAAATCGCCGCTGGTCGCACCGTGGTCATCATCGCCCATCGGCTTTCGTCAGTGCGCGATGCGCACCGCATTATGGTGCTGGACCACGGCGAAATCGTCGAGCAGGGCACGCATGTGGAGTTGGTGAAAAAGCCGCTCGGGCGCTATGCGCGGCTGTATGCGCTGCAGGCGGGCTAAACGATGCATGCCGCCTCGCTCACCCACCGCTACGCCAGCGTATTGCGTGCCTCCTGGGCCGCACGCGCCGCGTTGACACCCGCCAAACGCGAACCCCTGGAACGCCAGTTCCTGCCGGCAGCGCTGGAAATCATCGAAACCCCCGCCCCGGCACTGGCGCACGCCCTCACCTGGACCATCGTCACCATCGTCGCCCTCACCCTGGCTTGGGGCTGGTTCGGCCAGGTGGATCTGGTCGCCACCGCACCCGGCAAGATCATCGCGGCCGACCGCGCCAAAGTGATCCAGCCCGCCGAAACCGCGGTAGTCAAACGCCTATTGGTCAGAGACGGCCAACATGTGAAGGCCGGCGAACCGCTGATGGAACTCGAAGCCGCCGCCACCGCCACCGCAGCAGAAACCGAACGCCTGCGCGACGCCCTAAACGCCGCCCGCCTCGAATCCGCCCGCTATGACGCCCTGGCCCAGGCAGCGCAAGGCACCCAAGCCCGCCCCACACTTTCCACACCACCGCCTCGCGTGCGGAGCGAGGGCCAAGCCGAGGCGCGCATCGCAACAAACCTGATCACCGCCGAACAACGCGCCCTGCAAACCCAATACCAGGAACACCGCGCCAGACTAGCCAGCCTGGGCGCCGAAATCACCAAACGCCAAGCCGAACTAGCCAGCGCAAAAGAACTAGCGGCCAAACTTTCCCAAACCGCCCCCATAGCCAAACGCCGCGCCGAAGACTATAAAGATCTAGTCAAGCAAAACTTCATGTCCCAACACGGCTACCTGGAAAAGCAGCAAACCAGCATCGAACAAGAACGCGACCACGCCTACCAGGAAGCCCGCGTAAGAGAACTAATCGCGGCAATAGAAGAAACCCGCACCCGCCGCCACAGCCAAACCGCCGAATTCGAACGCATGGCCGTAGGCAGCAAAACCGAAGCCGACAAAAAAGCCGCGCAACTCGAACAAGAACTCATCAAAGCCCAAACCCGTGAAAAGCAGCAACTACTTGTGAGCCCGGTAGCCGGCACCGTGCAGCAACTGGCCATCCACACCATAGGCGGCGTAGTCACCCCGGCCCAAGCCCTGATGGTGATCGCCCCCAGCGACTATTCAGCCGAAGTCGAAACCGTGCTCGAAAACAAGGACGTGGGTTTCGTGAAGGTAGGCCAAAAGGTCGAAGTGAAAGTGGAGACCTTCCCCTTCACCCGCTACGGCACCTTGACCGGAACCGTGAGCTTCGTCTCGAACGACGCGGTGAATGACGAGAAGAAAGGCCCGGTGTTTCAGGCGCGAGTGAAGCTGGACCGCGCAGCGCTCAAGGTGGACGAGCGTGAAGTCAACATGACCCCCGGCATGGCGGTCACCGCCGAAATCGCCACCGGGCAGCGGCGCTTGATCAGCTACTTCCTCGACCCATTGCGCAAGACCACCACCGAGAGCCTGCGCGAACGATGAACCCCTACTTCACGCCGGCAGGCGCGACAGGCGTTTGCGTCGCGCGCAAGGCCTCACGTTCGCGCCGGAGACTCGCGTCGCGCTCCCGCATGCGCTCAAGGGCCGCGACTTTCTCTTCCCAGCTAAGGCTGGCCGCATGCTTGCGCCAAGCCGCTTTGGCCCGCGCCACGGTTTCAGCGTCCGCCACGATGGGCAAATTACCGTCTGTCGGTTCGGCCATATCGACCTTCATAGACTTCCCCTTTGACCTTCCCACCGTAATCATAGAACCACCCACCCCAAGGAGCAAACGATGACCACTGCAAACACTCTGAAGCGCTGTCTCTCAATCGTCGCCATCGCTGCTGGCGCAACCCTTTCCACCCCTGCTGCCGCGGTCCCGGTTCTGCTCGGCAATGCAACGCTCAATTCCGCTGATGACCTCACAGTCATTCAAGACGGCAGCCAAGTGCTGCAGTTTCTCGACTTCTCGGCGACGCAGGGTGTCTCTGTCGCGAATTCACTCGCCACCTATGGCGCTAGCAGCTTCCGCTGGGCAACCGGCACCGAAGTCGCCCAACTCTACGCTGCGTTCGGGTTCACTTACCAAAGTATCGCCACGACCTTTGCGATTCTCAACGTGCCTACAGCAAACGCGGCCAGCTTCATTTCATACCTTGGCACCACCGTCGGCGATGCGGCACTGGGCTGGATCGATGACAACACCACCGCCAACTTCCACACCTATGCCTGCATCAGCGTGGCCACGTGCAACGCGAATGCGTTCGTTGAGAACACCAGATCCTTCTGGCCAGAGCACCCGGAGTTCGCCGTGTATCTGGTGCGCGATCAGCCCAATAGCGTGCCGGAACCGGGGACACTAATGCTCTTTGGAATTGCCTTCGTGGCGGCAGCGTCGAAGCGCGGGCAAAGCTTCCTGCGTTCGTGACGCCGGCAAAAGCATCGGTCCAGATCGCCGCACGCTCAACCCTTGCGTGAAAGGAGAGCTTCATGCACATCAAAGCAGCAAGCATTGTCACGTTGGCAAGGCGCCTGGCCGGCGTCATTCTCGTGACCGCGGCTTGCATACCGGCCTGCCGCGCGGACTTCGAAACAGCCTACAAGGCGTACTTGAGTGGAAACAAGGCTGCACTGTCGGACGATCTGCAAGCAATAGCCGCGTCTGGACGGGTCGAAGAATTCGAAGTTTGGCGACTGGCTATGTGGCAAAAAACTATCGGAGCGCCACCATCAATTCGTGGAGTGGCGTCGGAAGACACGCAGAAAGCGCTGCAGATACTTGCGAGTGGGCTGCACCAGGCGAAGCAAGCCGACTCCTTGGTGAAGCTCGTGTACTTGATGCAACAGTTTGGGTATGAAGAGGATGTCTATAAAACCTACGAACTCGCCGCACAGCTCGACCATGTTCCCGCGATTATTCAGCTAGTAGGAGCGGCCAGGCGTCGTGGCGACCTGGCCACCGAGCTAGCCCTCAATGAAAGGGCAGCTACGCTCGGCGATCTACAAGCAATGTACCGAACAGGGTGCGCTTACATGGGCGACCTAAATGCAGATGAGCGACGAAACCAGTTTCGAATTCCATCGGGGTCTTACCCTGTCAATTTTGGATGCGCGAGATTTCACAAAAACCCTGACGAGAAGAAAGCCTTCGAATGGTTTCGCAGGGCCGCACTCACCCAGTTTGGCAACGAAACGAGCGAATACCTAGGATGGCTCTACCTCCGGGGAATTGGAACAGCCGTGAATTATGAGAAAGCCTTTCAGTCGTTCATGCTAAGTGCACGCTATGCGCATCCCGAACTTGGGAACCGTGCCTGCTTTGGTTCGATTGCTATTGCGCTTGAAGAAATGTTCCGCCTAGGTCTAGGCACCGAAAAAAGCGAGCGCCAAGCGGAATACTTCAAGAACCGGCAGATTTGCATGCCACCGCCCGTAACCAAATAGGCCAAACAAAGGATCACTCAATGACTCCGCTGAATCTGGAAAGTGCAGTTGTACCTTCGTTGATCAAGCCATGGCGAGATGGGTTTCCGTCGGTCCAGCAACCGGCAACTTGGCTTCTGTACTCAACTACGCAGCCCAACGACCGGACAGGTGGGGCTTTCAAAACGCCGACCGCGATCACCTACGTTCGCTACTCGTTTCTTTCATCATTACCGTCGGACGACTATCCGAATGATTTCTCCGGATTCATCCGATACATCAATCCAACCAGCTCACCGTATGGCGGCAAGCCATTCAACGCGCTGAATGCCGGAGAGCAGTCGGCCGAACTTGTTCGACTTGCGAGCGACAGTTATTACTTTAATTTGTTCGCGGACTATCGATCGAGCACCTACTGGTACGGCACTGGCTTTCGCGCGTTTGGCTCGGCGCAAGTGAGTGCAACCCGGAAGGTACTTGCCCAAATCGAAAGCGTAGCTAACATCAAGTTCGTTGGCGTCGGGGAAAACGTTCCTGGAGGCGCTGTCGCTACCGGCCCGGAAATACGCTTCGGAAACACGTTTCAGGATCAGCCATTTTCAGGCGACTACGTGGAAAATTCGGGTGGCGTCAACAATCGATACTTTCGTCAGGCTTCTATGTCGGGCGGTGCGAGCGATCCAGGGAAGTTAGTCAACGATGTTCTCATCGCCCTCGGAAATCGCGGCACCTCAGCGAACGATCAGAGCGAGGCCACCGATGTACCAATCGGTACGTACGCCTACAAGTCATTGATTCATGAAATTCTGCATGCGCTTGGGATCGATCATCCGCACGATCCAGGGCCGAACCAGCTCGGATCGACCAACAATCGTGCTTTTACACTAATGTCTAAAGAGCCCTACGCGGGCCACGTGAACCCGACGGATCCGCTGATAAACAACTATGGCGAAACCCCATTGGTCTACGACATCGGCGGACTGCAGTTTCTCTATGGCGCCAAAGCCGCGCCCAACGGAAACGTCAATGGCGTCCCTGGCGTCGTTCCCGCAACCGGCGGTAGTGCCGATACGCAGTATGTTCTACCCAACACCTACGCCGAGCGCAACCGCATCCTGACGATCTGGGATACCGCCGGCAACGATACGATCGATGCCAGTAGTCAACCCGCGACGCTGGAGGTGACAAGCACAATTAGACTCGGCAACAACGTGATGATCG